>NZ_JBHVTL010000009.1:0-41564 GCF_042884635.1 Kitasatospora sp. NPDC058115 | reverse complement strand
GTGCAGGTGACCGTGGCGCCCGGGGCCAGGGATGCGGCCTCGGCGGTCGGGCAGGTGACCGCCGACAGCTTGCCGCTCCCGGTGAACTCGCCCTCGTTGACCTTGACGTCCTTGAGGGTGACGTTTCCGGTGTTCTTCACCTCGAACTTGTAGACGATCTCCTCACCGGCGACGAGCGTGCCGGTCGAGGACGACTTCACCAGGGCCACGCCCGGTGCGTCGGTCGTGGTCAGCACGACCTGGGACGGCGGGGAGACCGGGGGCTCGCCCGAGGGCGGGGTGCCGGTGCTGGTGGCGGTGTTCTTCACCGAGCCGGCGTCGACGTCGGCCTGCGTCACGGTGTAGGTGGCGGTGCAGGTGACCGTGGCGCCCGGCGCCAGCGATGCGGCCTCGGCGGCGGGGCAGGTGATCTGCGACAGCGTGCCGCTGCCGGTGAACTCCCCTTCGTTGACCTTGATGTCCTTGAGCGTGACGTTGCCGGTGTTGGTGACGGCGAAGCTGTAGGTGACCGCCTCGCCCGCGACCAGCGTGCGGGTCGAAGCCGACTTCACCAGGGACACCGCGGGCTCGCTCGGAGCCGGGACGACGGCTTCGCTCGGTGGGGAGACGGTCGGCGGACCGCTCGGCGGGGTGCCGGTGCTGGTGGCGGTGTTCTTGATCGAGCCGGCGTCCACGTCGGCCTGGGTCACGGTGTAGGTGGCGGTGCAGGTGACCGTGGCGCCCGGGGCCAGGGACGCGGCCTCGGTGCTCGGGCAGGTGACCGCCGACATGGTGCCGCTGCCGGTGAACGCGGTCTCGTTGACCTTCACGTCCTTGAGCGTGACGTTCCCGGTGTTCTTCACCGCGAACGTGTAGGTGACGGTCTCACCGACGGTCAGCTGGTCGGGCCGGCTGCTGCTCGCGGTCTTGACCACGGTGAGGGCCGGGTTGTTCGGCGCCGGGATGGTCACCTCGCTGGGCGGGGAGACCGGCGGCGGGCCGTTCGGCGGGGTACCGGTCGCCGTGGCGGTGTTCTTGACGGAACCCGCGTCCACGTCGGCCTGGGTGACGGTGTAGGTGGCGGTGCAGAGCACCGTCGCGCCCGGAGCCAGCGAAGCGGCACCGTTCGGGCAGCTGACGGGGGAGAGCTTGCCGCTGCCGGTGAACGTGCCCTCGGTGACCTTGACGTCCTTGAGGGTGACGTTGCCGGTGTTGGTGACGGCGAACGTGTAGCTGATCTCCTCCCCGACGGTGAGCTTGTCGGTGGAGGCGGTCTTCACGAGCGCCACCGCCGGCTGCTCCGGTGCCGGGAGGAGTGCGTCGGCGGGCGGGGAGACCGGGGGCTCGCCCCGCGGCGGGGTGCCGGTGCTGGTGGCGGTGTTCTTGATCGAGCCGGCGTCCACGTCGGCCTGCGTCACGGTGTAGGTGGCCGTGCAGGTCACCGCCGCGCCGGGGGCCAGGGACGCGGCCTCGGCGGTCGGGCAGGTGACCTGCGACATGGTGCCGCTGCCGGTGAACGCGACCTCGGTGACCTTCACGTCCTTCAGCGTGACGTTGCCGGTGTTGGTGACCGTGAAGTCGTAGCGGGCCTGCTCGCCGACGACGAGCTCGTTCGGCTTGCTGCTGTGGCCGATCTTGACCAGAGCCAGCGCGGGCTTGTCGTTCGCGGTGACCGTCGCGTCGGCCGGCGGCGACACCGGGGGCTCGCCCCGGGGCGGAGTGCCGGTGGCGGTGGCGGTGTTCTTCACCGTGCCGGCGTCCACGTCGGCCTGCGTCACGGTGTAGGTCGCGGTGCAGGTCACCGCCGCGCCCGGTGCCAGGGAAGCGGCGCCGCTCGGGCAGGTGACCGCCGACATGGTGCCGCTGCCGGTGAACGCGGTCTCGTCGACCTTGACGTCCGTCAGCGTCACGTTGCCGGTGTTCTTCACCACGAACGTGTAGGTGATCTCCTGACCCGCGACGAGCGTGCCGGTGGAGGCCGACTTCGTCAGCGTCAGCTTGGGGTCGTCCGGGACCGGCACGTCGCTGCGGCAGGCGGGGTCGGTGTTGCCGGGGACGCAGCTGCCGCCCGAACCCGGAGGGCTGGTGACCGTGTTGTGGAGCAGGCGGTCGCCGTTGTCGTCGGGGGTGTTCACGGTCACGCTGTAGGTGATCGTGGCCGAGGCGCCCATGGCCAGCGGGCCGGACCAGGTGAGGGTGGGTGCGGTGTACTGGACGGATCCGGCGGTGGCCAGGGCGTTGTCGCCGTAGGCGGCGTCGTCGAGGACGCCGCTCAGGTCGTCGGTGAACGAGGCCGGGTCGGCGGCGGTGTAGTCCGCGGCCCCGGTGTTGGTGACCTTCAACGTGTAGGTCACGGTGTCACCGAGGTCGGCGGTCGGCTGCGACGCCGTCTTCACCAGCGAGAACGCCCTCTCCGGAATCTGCACGCGGCAGGCCGGGTCGGTCGAGCCGGGGGCGCAGTTGCCGCCCGAACCGGCCGGCGTCACCACGGTGTTGTCCAGCTTCTGGTCACCGGTGTCGGGGTCGTTGACCTTCACCGAGTAGGTCACCGTCACGGTGCCGCCCACCGGCAGCGGGCCGGACCAGGACAGTGTCGGTGCGGCGTAGGTCACCGCACCGGAGGTGGCCGTCGCGTCGTTGTTGTAGACGGCGTCGTCGAGGACGGCGCTCAGGTCGTCGGTGAACGAGGCCGGGTCGGCGGCGGTGTAGTCGGCGCCGCCGGTGTTGGTGACCGTCACCGTGTAGTCGACCTTCTCGCCGGCCGTCACCTTGGTGGCCGGAGTCGTCTTCACGACCCGCAGGGACTGCACGGGGACGTTGACGGCGCAGTCCTTGTCCGTGGAGGCCGCGGCGCAGTTCGATGCGGTGCCGGGCGGGGTGACGACCCGGTTGGTCATCAGGTGGCCGCCGAGGTCGGGGTCGTTGACCTTCACCGTGTAGGTGATGGTGGCGGTGGCACCGGCCGCGAGGGGGCCGGACCAGCCGATCACCTTGCCCGCCTGGTCGTACGTGGCGGTCCCGGCGGAGGCCTGGAGGCTCGCGGGGTCGAAGGAGGAGTCGCCCAGGACCTTGGTGATGCTGTCACTCAGCGAGGCCGGGTCGGCGGCGACGTAGTCCTGGGTGCCGGTGTTGGTGACCTTGATCGTGTACGTCACCGGATCGCCCGGTCTGGCGGTCGCGGGGTCGGCGGTCTTGGTCAGGTGCAGCATGCACTGCTCGGCCGACGGGGCCACGTTGAAGGTCACGGTGCCCGTCGTCTGGCCGGGCGCGTCACTCGTGCCGCCCGCCGTGGTGACGGCGGTGGCGGTGTTCGTGACCGGCAGGCTCTGCCGGCAGGACACCGGCGGAGCGACCGTCCGGTAGCAGACCTGGACGCTGTCGCCGACCCAGGTGACCTTCACCTTCGCCGCGTTGACCGCGGTGGCGCTGTTCACGGCGGCCAGGCCGACCGTGGCGGTCAGCGAGGCGGTGTTGCCCGAGACGGGTATCGAGGAGATGTCGAGGGACTGGGGGCCGGACTTGGGGAAGGCCACGTCGGTCCAGCCCGGCACCGGCGCCCCGTCGGCTCCGGTCAGCGTCAGGGTGGCGCCGTAGTACTGCGAGCCGTCCAGGCCCGGCAGTGACACCGTGCCCCACGAGGTCGTGTGCCCGGACTTCCCGTCGCAGTAGTAGACGTCCGGGGCCAGCTGCACACTCCTGGACGCTGAGGCGCACGGAGCGCCGGTCTCGGCGTTGAAGATGCCGATCCGCCCGCCGTCACCGTTGGAGGCCATACAGCCGGGCAGGTTCGCCAGGGCACGCACCGTGTAGCTGGACGGGTTGGGCGGGTGGGTCGTGAAGTTGGCGCAGGGCTGGACCTTGCCGGCGGCCAGCGGCCGGGCGAAGTCGTAGCAGTCCACCACGTTGGCGTTGCCCGTGTACCACTTCGTCCCGACCAGTGTGCCGGTGCCGAAGCCCTGGCTCGTGCTCGGGGAGAAGGAGTAGGTCCGCTGGCTCCACGGGTTGGCGATCGCCGCGCCCGTGGGCATGTAGCAGACCGAGCCGTAGATCGCGCAGCCCCCGAGGAAGGCGCCGGTCGAGGAGACGACCGGGAACACCTCACTGCTGCGGGCATAGGGCTGCACGGCGCCGGTCGCGATCGGGAAGCCCGCGCACACCTGGTGGGTCACGGTGTCGAAGCACGACAGGTTGTCGCTCGTCTGGGTGGCGTTGACGAAGGTGACGTAGACGTAGCGGCCGAACGTCCCCATCTCGTAGCCCGGTGCGCCGCCGATGCTCCCGCCGCCGGTGATGTTCACGGCGCCGCACGCGGTGCCGTCAGGTGCGACACAGTGCAGGTTGCCGCTGATGTCGACGTAGTAGTGGTTGCCGTCCGCCGCCGCGATGCCGTCGCCGGCGAGGATGTAGCCGCTGACCGGCGCCGTGCCGAGCTTGAGGTAGCCGCAGCTGACCCGGGCTTCCAGGTCCAGGCACTGCATCCCGAAGTCGGTGTTCACCGCCACCGGCCAGTACAGCTTGCCGTTGGCGATGAACGAACCGTTCACCTGCATCGTGAAGTAGGCGACGTTTCCCGTCCCCAGTGGCGTTCCGGCCTTCGGGTCCACGTACGTGGAGAGCGCGGGCCAGCCCGGGCAGACCGCACCGGCCAGCGTCGCGCAGAACACGGACGTCCGCGTGTTGTTGTGGTGGAAGACGGTGTAGATGTTGTTCTTGTACCCCTCGACCGAGTAGCCGTCACCGCCGGGGGTGTTGAAGTTGACGGGCTGCGCGGTGAAGACGGGCGACGCGGCCGAGGTCGTCCCCTGGAGGACGGGCCCCTTCGCCGTCAGCGTGCCGTTCGCCACCGACCCGGTGAAGCCGGGCGGCAGCTGCAGCGAGTTGGCGACGTAGGTCTGTCCGCCGGTGATCGCGTCGGTGATCGACACGTCGGCATCCGTGGTCGTGCCGTTCTTGTAGTCCAGCACCCACTTGACGGTGTCACCGGGCTGCGCCGACCCGGCGGTCGTGGCGGTCGCCGTCGACGGGTTCGTGACGTTGACGCCCGTCTTCGAGAAGGTCGACAGCGGCGCCGCCTCGGCGGCCGGCGCCGTGTTGAAGCCGCTCACCCCGAAGCCGGTGAAGGCCACCAGCATGCCCACCAGCACACAGAGCAGCCGTGACGGCCCAGGCCTTCTCCGTCTCCCCTGTCCTCCGCCTCCCCGGGCGGCTCCTGACTTCGCCCGCCGCGGGCGGCCAAGCTTACGCAGCGTCATGTGTCTTCCCCTCGGATCAGTGTCCGGTGCCCCCGGCTGTGGGACGAGAGCAGCCTGATCGCACTGATGTATCACAAATGGGGATGACTGCATATGGTTTGCGTAAAGAGTCCGATATGAGGTGATCGATCCGTCATCGGACCGACGCCTTGGGCGGCGAGTGCTACGGCGGCCGCCGCCTGAAGTAGCGTCGGACGCTGGGCCCCGCTGCCCGGGAGGGACTCTCGGCAGGCAGGCGGCGGCAGATCGGCGAGGATCCGGAGGCGCTCTGATGGACGTCCGCACGACCCACGGCGCCCTGCTGAGTCGGCTGCTGCCCGGCGACGAGCCGGACGGTCTCCCGGTGCGGCAAGGCCAGTTCCACACCGTGGTCATCGGCTCGGAGCGCGTCGTCCGCCTGCCCCGCACCCCCGCTGCGGCCGCCCGGCTGTCCGGTGGCGCGGCCGTGCTGCGCGCGCTCGCCGGGCTCGGCCTCGGTGTGCGCACGCCCCGACCGCTGGCGCTGGGTGGGACCGAGACGCCGTACCTGGTCCTCACCCGTGTTCCCGGCGAGCCGCTCCCGGACGGCGCGCTCGACGACGCCCGGGTGGCCGCGGTGGTCGCGGCGCAGTACGCGGCGCTGCTGGAGGCGCTGGCCCGGGCCGGCGCCGAGGGGCCGGCCCGGACCGCGCTGCCCCGGGCCCGCGCGGACCGGTGGCGGCGCTTCGCCGTGGACGTGCGCGCCGGCCTCTTCCCGCTCATGTCCGGCCACGGGCGTCGACGCGCCGAACGGGAACTGGCGGCGGTCGACGGTCTCCCTCGCCTGACCGGAGCCGTCGTGCACGGGGACCTCGGCGCGGAGAACGTCCTGTGGGAGTGGGCGGACGGCCTGCCGCGCCTGGCCGGGGTGATCGACTGGGACGGCGCCGAACTCGGCGACCCCGCCGAGGACTTCGCGGCCGTCGGCGCGGGCCACGGCGCCGGGTTCCTGGCGCAGGTGCTCGCCCTGGGTGCCGCGCCGGACGGGCGGGGGCTCAAGGGATCCGACGACCTCATGGCCCGCATCGCCGCGATCCGCGGCACCTTCGCGCTGCAACAGGCCCTCGCAGCCCTCCACGACGGGGACGACGAGGAACTCGCCGACGGCCTCGCCGCCTACCGCTGAGCGCGACCGGTCCGCCCGCGCCGCACGAGAAGTCGGCCCGTCCGACTTCCTGTGCGGCGGTCCCGGCCCCGGGAGGACGGCTGATCTCCGCCTGTCGTGGGACCCCGCCCTCCGCGGGTGATCCCACCGCGCCGGGAAGGTCGTCAGGGTGGACACCGCGGACAGCAGGAGGAAGGGCCGGGAGCGGGCTGGGCTCGCCGACGGGGTCGGAGCGCGGATGTGGTCGGGGTGGTGCCGGTGGGTCAGGGCGGTGGGGCCGGCCGGGTGACGGCGCCGGTGAGGGATCCGCCGGTCATCGCGGCCCCGCTGGTCCGGACGGTGCTCACGGGAGTGGTCAGCACCCGCCGCCGGTGGTGGAGCAGGAGGATCCGGGCGCGGTGGTGCTCAGGGTGATCAGCTGCGGCTCGGCCGGCGCCGTCGAGCAGCAGCCGCCCTCGCCCCGGGCGGCCTCGGGCTCGTCGAAGAGTCCGGCGCCGCCGCACACCCCGGTCTCGGGGAGGGTGAGTTCGACGCGGGCGGCGGCCTCGTGGTCCCCGGCGAGGGCGGCGGCGACGGAGCGGACCTGCTCGTAGCCGGTCATGGCGAGGAACGTCGGGGCGCGGCCGTAGCTCTTCATGCCGACGAGGTAGACGTCCTTCTCCGGGTGGGCGAGCTCGGCGGCGCCGTGCGGGTGGACGGTGCCGCAGGAGTGCTGGTTGGGGTCGATCAGCGGGGCGAGGGCGGTCGGGGCCTGGAGGCGCTCGTCGAGGCCGAGGCGGATCTCGGAGAGGAAGGAGAGGTCGGGGCGCAGGCCGGTGAGGACGACGATCTGGTCGACGGGCTCGCTGCGGCGGCCGTCCTCGGCGACCAGGACCAGCCGCTCGCCGGCCGTCTCGACGGCGGCGGTGCGGAAGCCGGTGAGGGTGGAGGCGTGCCCGTCGGCGACGGCCTTCTCGGCCCGCAGGCCGAGCGCGCCGCGGGCGGGCAGCTGGTCGGCCGCCCCGCCGCCGTAGGTGGAGCCGGTGATGCCGCGCCGCAGCACCCACACCGCATGCGTGCCGGCCTCCTCCCGCGCCAGGTCGGCGAGCTGGGCGAGGGCGGTGAACGCGGAGGCGCCGGTGCCGACCACGGCGGTCCGCCTGCCCGCGAAGCGCTCCCGTACGGCGGGATCGCGCAGGTCGGGGATGCGGTGGGAGAGGCGGCCGCCGGCCGCGCGCTCACCGAGGGCGGGCAGGCCGTTCGCGCCGAGCGGGTTCGGGGTGGTCCAGGTGCCGGAGGCGTCCACCACCGCCCGGGCGAGCAGACGCTCCTCGCTGCCGTCGGTGTGCTCGACGTGGACGGTGAAGGGCTGCTCCTCGCGGCCGGCGTCGACGATCCGGTCCCGCCCGGCGCGGGCGAGGCCGGTCACCCGGGCGTCGTAGCGGACGCGCCCGCCGAGAACGTCGGCCAGCGGCTGGAGGTACCGCTCCGCCCAGTCCCCGCCGGACGGGTAGGCGGCGCCGTCGGGGCGGATCCACCCCGTCGGCGCGAGCAGCTTCTCGGCGGCCGGGTCGACGACCTCCGCCCACGGCGAGAACAGCCGCACATGTGCCCAGCCACGCACCGCCGTGGCGGCCGACGGGCCCGCCTCCAGGACGAGCGGCTCGATGCCGCGCTCCAGCAGGTGGGCGGCGGCGGCCAGGCCGATCGGGCCGGCTCCCACCACGACGACGGGGAGGGGCTGCCCGGCTGCGGAGGCGTTCACGTGGGTTCTCCTTTGCTTCGACGTTTGTCGATGTCCTGGTCGTGTCGCCAGCATGGCACTTGCTTTGATGAGCGTCAACATAGGCGTTCATCGAAGCAGAGGTCGCGGCTGCGGGGTGCGGACGGACCGGCCTTCCTCCTTGATTCAACGCATGTCAATATTGACGCATGTCGAACGCGCAGACGCTTCCCCTCGCGGAGCCGGTCCAGGCTGCCGCGCCCTGCTGCCCGCCGCTCACCTCGGCCGGTCTGTCGGAGGCCGACGCCGCCCGGATGGCCGTGATGTTCAAGGCGCTCGCCGATCCGGTGCGACTGCGGCTGTTCTCCCGGGTCGCGGCGCACGAGGGCGGCGAGGCGTGCGTGTGCGACATCCAGGACGTCGGCGTCTCGCAGCCCACCGTCTCGCACCACCTCAAGAAGCTGCGCGAGGCCGGACTGCTGACCAGCGAGCGGCGGGGCACCTGGGTCTACTACCGGGTCGAGCCCGGGGTCCTGGCCGCGATGGCCGGCATGCTCTCCGCCGCAGCGGGCTGACGCGTCCGCTCTCCGGGTGCGGAAGGGGGCGGGCCGAGCGCCGCGGCCCGGTCGTCGGCTGACCGGGCCGCGACGCCGCGGCGGGCTGCTCGCCAATCGGATGGCCCGGGGGCCGGGATGGTCCCCAGGGCGCTGGAGGAGATCTGCGCGCACCCAAACTGCAGGCGTGACCGGCGGCTCCTACGTGGGGAAACGGTTCGGCGCCGGGGGCGCGTTCAGGGCCTCGCCGATCTGTGTCACGGCGGTGCGGGCGGTGCGGCCGACGCCGATGAGGGTGGCGGAGGCGGGGCCGGTCCAGTCGCCGTAGCCGAGCAGGTGGACACGCGGGTCGGCGACGGCTCGGGTGCCGTCGGTGGCGATGCGGCCGCGCTCGCCCGTGCGCAGGCCGAGCGGGGTCAGGTGGTGGAGGGCGGGGCGGAATCCGGTGCACCAGATGACGGCGTCCGCGGGCCACGCGGTGCCGTCGGGGTGGAGCAGGCCCGTCGGGGTGAGGGCGGTGAACATGCGGTGGTCGGGGAGCAGCGCGGCGGCGCGGGCCCGGCGGACGGGTTCGACGGCGACGATGTCGCCGAGGTCGGCGATGCGCGGGCCGCCGTCCCGGACGCGGCCGGTGGCGATCTCGAACAGGGCGCGGCCGTCGATCTCGTCGGGGAGCAGACGGGCCGGGCGGCGGGTGACCCAGCGCACGGCCGCGGCGCTGCCGAGCAGGTCGGCCGCGATCTGGGCGCCGGAGTTGCCGCCGCCGACCACGACGACCCGCTGCCCGGTGAAGTCCTCGGCGCGGCGGTAGTCGCGCGCGTGCAGGTGCCGGCCGGTGAAAAGCTCGCGGCCGGGGACGGCGGGGACGAACGGGCGGGACCAGGAGCCGGTCGCGCTGATGAGCGCCCGGGTGTGCCAGGTGCCGTCGTCGGTGCGGGCCAGCAGACCGCCGTCGCCGGCGTCCTCCACGGCGCGGACCCGGACCGGGCGGTGGACGGGCAGCTCGTAGCGCTTCTCGTACGCGGTGAGGTAGTCGACGACGTGTGCCGCGTCCGGGTGGTCGTGCCCGTTCTGGTGGGGCATCGGCCGGCCGGGCAGTGAGGCGTAGGCGGCGGGGGAGAACAGGCGGAGACTCTCCCAGTAGTGCTGCCAGGCGCCGCCCGGCGTCGGGGCGGTGTCGAGGATCGCGAAGTCGAGTCCGGCGCGCCGCAGGTGGTAGCCGGCGGCCAGCCCGGCCTGGCCGCCGCCGATCACGAGGACCTGGACGGCCCGGCCGGCGCCGTTCACCGGCCCGTCCCGGCGGCCGGCGGGCAGGTGCGGCGCGCCGCGGGCGGGTGGCCGGGACGGACCGGTCACCGCGAGGACTCCACGGCCGGGGTGGCCCGGGTGGTGAACTTCCGCCGCCAGGCGAGGGAGACGTACACGAGGCCGATGAGGACGGGGACCTCGATGAGGGGGCCGACGACGCCGGACAGGGCCTGGCCGGAGGTGACGCCGAAGGTGGCGATGGCCACCGCGATGGCGAGTTCGAAGTTGTTGCCGGCGGCGGTGAACGCCAGGGTGGCGGTGCGGTCGTAGGCGAGGCCGATGGCCTTGCCGAGGGCGAAGGTGCCGAACCACATCACGGCGAAGTAGACCAGCAGCGGCAGGGCGATGCGGGCGACGTCGCCGGGCCGGTCGGTGATGCTCCTCCCCTGGAGGGCGAAGAGGATCACGATCGTGAACAGCAGCCCGTACAGCGCCCAGGGGCCGATCCTCGGCAGGAACGTCTGCTCGTAGGTCTCGCGGCCGAGCTTCTTCTCGCCGAGGCGGCGGGTGAGGAAGCCGGCGAGGAGCGGGATGCCGAGGAAGATCAGCACATTGACGACGATCTTGCCGACGGAGAAGTGCAGGTCGTCCTGGGCCAGGCCGAGCCAGCCGGGCAGGATGTCGAGGTAGAACCAGCCGAGCAGGCCGAACGCGACGACCTGGAAGACGGAGTTGAGGGCGACCAGGACGGCGGCGGCCTCGCGGTCGCCGCAGGCGAGGTCGTTCCAGATGATGACCATGGCGATGCAGCGGGCCAGGCCGACGATGATCAGGCCGGTGCGGTACTCGGGCAGGTCGGGCAGGAAGATCCACGCCAGCGCGAACATCACGGCGGGGCCCAGCAGCCAGTTGATCACCAGCGAGGAGGCCATCAGCTTCCGGTCGCCGGTGACGGTGTGCAGCCGGTCGTAGCGGACCTTCGCGAGCACCGGGTACATCATGACCAGCAGGCCGACGGCGATCGGCAGGGAGACGCCCCCGATCTCGACCTTCGCGAGGACGTCGTTCAGGCCGGGGATCAGGCGGCCGAGACCGATACCCAGACCCATCGCGATCAGGATCCACACCGCGAGGAAGCGGTCCAGGAAGGAGAGCTTGCCGACCGGCCCGGCCTCGGGGGAGTCCGGAGGCGCGGTGGTCCTGGTGGCGGTCACGGGCAGGACCTTTTCGTGTCGGCGCACGCGGTGGCGCGGGCGGTGGAGGCGAGGTCGCCGAGGAAACCCACGAGGCCGTCCAGGGCGTCGGGGCGGAGTTTGTAGTAGGTGAAGCGGCCGCAGGGCTCGGTGTCGACCAGTCCGGCCTCGCGCAGGATCCTGAGGTGGTTGGACAGGTTGGTCTGCCGGGCGCCGGTCTCCTCGACCAGGTGGCTGGTGCACAGGGCCTCGCGGGCGAGCAGCGTGAGGATGCGGATCCTCAGCGGGTCGGCCACGGCCTTCAGCACGTCCACGGGGCTCTTTGTATCACTCTCCGCTGACATCACCATGTGGTGATACGTTAGTCGATGTCGAGGGCGGTTCCAAGCCCGGCGCGGCGTCCGCCGGCCGAAGCGCCCCGGGGGGCGCTTCGGCGGGACGGTGTCCGCCCGAGGGGCGTCAGCCCTGGGAGGCGGGTCGATCCTGGGAGGCGGGCCGGTCCTGCGCGCGGCTGAGGATCCAGACGCCGTAGGCGTCGTTCGCGGGGTGCAGCTGATAGGTGCCCGCCCGCAGGTCGACGCGGAGTCCGGCGGCGGACAGGTCCGCCTCGAACTCCGCCGCGGTGTAGTTCCGGGCGTGCGGCGGTGCGTCCTGCAAGTGGAAGCCGACCAGGATCCGGCCGTTCTCGCCGAGCACGTCGCGCATCGCGCCCAGGGCCCTGCGCTCCGTGCCCTCGGCCAGGTAGACGATCACGTTGCCCACGCAGACCACCAGGTCGAACGGGCCGTCGTCGGGGCCGAGGTCGAGGATGTCGCGTTCCTCGATCGGCAGCCCCGGGTAGGTCTCCCGGGCCTGCCGGACCAGGGCCCCGTCGGGCTCGATCGCCACCACGTCGTGCCCGCGCCGCAGGAGCGCCGCGGTGACCCGGCCCATGCCGGCGCCCGCGTCCAGCACCCGGGCGCCGCGCGGCAGGAGCGTGTCGGCGAGCCGGGCCTCGCCGTCGACGTCCTCGCCGGCGGCGATGAGTTCGGCGAACCGCTTGCCGAAGTTTCCGCTCTGGCCCGCCTCCTGCCAGCGGGTTCGCCGCGTCGTCATCGGTAGGGGCTCTTCGTGCGGCAGCGTGGTCCTGTTCATTCTCGAATCCTAAGGCGACGAAGTCGGCGCAGGTCATGGCCGCCGAAGTCCATGGCCGGACCTCCCCGGGGGCGGTGCCCGGGTCCGGGTGGTGGCTGTGGCGAGAGCGCCAAGTTGCATCACCATCGACTGACATCATCATGCGGTGATACGTTTTCCGGTGTCGGCGGCTGCGCGAAGCCGGCCGCCGAGTCCAGCAGCGCGAACGGTCTGCGGACACCACGACTGTCAGGCCGTGCCTCGTCGCGTCGTGCGGCACTCCCGTCTCCGAGGAAGAGCGAGATGACCACCTCCCCCGCAGCCTCCGTGCTGTTCGTCTGCGTCCACAACGCCGGCCGCTCCCAGATGGCCGCCGGCTTCCTCGACCACCTCGCGGGCGACCGCGTCGAGGTCCGCTCCGCCGGCTCCGTGCCGGGTGACCAGGTCAACCCGGCCGCTGTCGCGGCCATGGCCGAGGTCGGCATCGACATCTCGGACCAGGCGCCGAAGGTCCTCACGACCGAGGCGGTCCGGGCATCCGACTACGTGATCACCATGGGGTGCGGCGACGCCTGCCCGTACTTCCCCGGCAAGAAGTACCTCGACTGGACGCTGGAGGACCCGGCCGGCCAGGGCGTGGAGGCCGTGCGCCCGATCCGCGACGAGATCAGGGCCCTGATCGAGGGCCTGATCGCCGAGATCGACGCCAGGCAGCTGGAGCGCTGACCGCACGGGCGACGTGCCACGTGATCATCACCCGTTCCGGCCCGTCCGCCTGTCCGCCTGTCCGCCGGTGCGCGCGGTGCCGGACGGTGGCGTCGGTGCTCACCGGAGGGCAGCCGGAGCCGCTCACGCGGCCCGGGGCGGCGGGTCCATGACCGGGAAGAGGCTGTCGGCCCGGTCGAGGACCTCGGCGGCGGCCCGGTTGCGCCGGAAGCTCCGGAGCAGGGACCGCACTCGGGCGAGCTCGCGGTCGGCGTAGACGGACGCGGTGCTCCCGTAGTGGGCCAGGAAGGCCTCGCAGTGGGCCGCCGCCCGGTCCGGAGCTCCCGAGGACACGGCGGAGCGGGCGATGGCGGAGTACGTCATGGCCAGGCCCAT
The DNA here is from genome assembly GCF_042884635.1 of Kitasatospora sp. NPDC058115. Taxonomy (NCBI): domain Bacteria; kingdom Bacillati; phylum Actinomycetota; class Actinomycetes; order Kitasatosporales; family Streptomycetaceae; genus Kitasatospora; species Kitasatospora sp. NPDC058115. Next base: position 28,299 of record NZ_JBHVTL010000009.1, on the reverse strand, counting down.
GTGCTCGTTGTCGGCCCACTGCCGGAGGGACTCCTCGAAGGCCCTGGTGGCGGGTCGAGCCGCCCGGCAGGCGGACAGCACCATGCCCCTCCAGTAATCGAACTCGGCGCGGGGGCACCGCAGGAAGGGGTCGTCGCCGTCGGGCGCGATGTCGTAGCAGCGTTCGGCGGCCAGGAGGTCGGCGACGGCGTCGGACCGTTCGGCGGTGGCGGACCGGCAGAGGGCGCGCTGGCCGAGGAGGAGGGCGCGGAGCGGGCCGTCGGGGATCCGTACGGCGGTGGCCTGGTCGGCGAGCTGGACGGCCCGGGCGGTGTAGCCGAGCGACAGCGCCTGGAAGCTCAGGATGCGCAGGGCGAGGGCGTAGGTGGCCCGGTCGCCGCACCGCGCGGCGAGGTCGAGGGCGCACAGGAGGTACTGCTGGGCGAGGTGGTGGTGTCCGGCGTCGACGGTCATCGCGCCCATCCGGTAGGTGAGCCGGGCCTGGTCGGCCGGCTGCCCCCGGGCGGCGGGGCCGTTCGTCCGGTCCGCGTGCGCCAGGTAGGCGGCGAGCATCGGGCGGATGTTGATCCCGCCGTACCTGACGTGCAGCTCCTTGAACAGGGCCACCAGGTCGCCGCCCGCCCCGTGGACGGCGAGGGGCCGCCGGTCGTCCGGGCGCCCGGTGGATCGGGCCGGAAGCCGGGTGGAGTCGTAGATCCGCTCCCGTGCGCGCGGGCCGTGCTCGGGGTGCAGGTCGGTGCGCGCGAGTTCCATGACACGGGGCAGGCCCCGCGGTCCGGTGGCCGAGGGCTCGCCGTCCTGCGCGGCCCCCGGCTGCCCGAAGCCGGTGTCGGCCGTGCTGACGGGCCTTCGGAGGCGTCGGCTGAAGGCCTCGGCGATGAGCTTGGGCGTCGGTTCCTTGGGTCTGGTGCCGGTGAGCCAGTGGGCGGGTGCGGTCCGGTGGTACGACAGTTCGAGGCCCTGTGCGCGGGCCAGTTCGGTGACGGCCCGGACCAGTTCCCCGGTGCTCCAGCGGGCCTCGGACAGCAGCGCGGCCAAGGACGGGTTCGGCTGGTGCTCCTTCATGTGTCCCTCCTGACCCGGTCCCGGCAGCCGGTGGGCGGGCCGGCGACGGCCGTTCGACGGTTGCGCGGACCGGGACCGTCAGTCGCGGGCCACCAGGGTCATGGGCAGTCGGTCGGGGCGCGGGACCAGGGCCGCGACGGGGCGGACCCGGTGCCCCGCCACGGGCCGCAGGCGCCAGTGCGCGGCGATGTGGGCGACCGTCAGGGCCATCTCGGTCTTCGCGAAGAATTCGCCGATGCAGCGGTGGTGGCCGGCGGCGAAGGGGATGAAGGCTCCCCGGGGGAGCCGCCGGCTGCGCTCCGGCAACCACCGGTCGGGGTCGAAGCGGTCGGGCTCCGCGTACACCCGCGGGTCGCGGTGCAGCGCGTACAGGCTGAATCCCACTTCGGTGTCCGGCGGGATCCGCACGCCGTCGATCTCGGTCGCCGTGAGGGCCCGCCGGGTCCCCAGCGGCGGGGAGTACATCCGCTGCACCTCCTGGACCAGGCGGCCGGTGTACTCCAGGGCCGGGATGTCGGCGTACGTGGCCGGCCGTCCGCCGAGGACGTCGGCGAGCTCCGCGTGGAGCCGGCGTTCGACCTCGGGGGACCGGGCCAGTTCGTGGAACACCCAGGCCATGGTGTGCGCGGTCGTCACGCTTCCGGCGCCCAGGATCGTGGTGATCTCGTCGCGGACCTGGATGTCGCTCATGCGCGTGCCGGTGGTGCCGTCGTGGGCCGTCAGCAGCCACGACAGCAGATCGTCGTGGGCGTCGGCCGAGTGGTGCTCGGCGATCAGGCGGTCGGTGGTGCGCCGCATGCGGTCCGCCGCGGAGTCGAACCGCCGGTTCATCGGGATCGGGACGTTGTCGAGCCACCGCGGCATCAGGGCCCGGGTGACGATGGTCCGGTCGAGCACGGGCATGCAGAACCGGATCTCCGCGGCCGCCTCGGGCCCGAGGTCGCAGGAGACCATCGCGTCGGCGATGATCCCGATGGCCATGTTCATCATCTCCTCTTCGACCCGCACCTCCTGGCCGGGCCTCCAGGAGTCGGTGAGGGCCTGGAGGTGCCGCGCCATGACCGAGGCGTAGAAAGGCATCCGGCTCTGGTGGAAGAGCGGTTGCATCAGCCGCCGCTGGCGGTGGTGGTTGTCCCCGTCGGCGGTCGCGAGGCCGTCCCCCAGGAGGCGGCGGGTCCGGGCGAAGAACCGGCCGCGGGCGAACGCGTGGGCGTCCTTCACCAGTACCTGGTGGAAGAGGCCGGGAGTGGTGACGAAGTACACCGGCAGCGGTCCGATGTCCACGCGGACCAGGTCCCCCGTCGCGTGCACGGAACGCAGGAAGGGCAGGGTCTCCCGCGCCAGGGGCAGCGCGTGTCCGACGACCGGGAGCCGGTGGGGTGCGATCCGCACGGTGTCCGTCGGGCTGGTGATCACGGTGTCCTCACTCTCCCTCGGAGGGCTCCATCGCCTCCGACGTGAACCCGGGATCGAGTTCCGTTCCGGCGGAGTTCAGGAGGTAGGCGAACATCCGGTAGTGGCCGGCCAGCATGGTGATCTCGATCATCGCGGCGTGGTCGTACCGGGCGGCGAGGGCCTGCCAGGTGCGCTCGGACAGGCGGGCGCCGCGGTGGAGTTCGTGCGCGGCCCGGAGCAGGTGGCGGTCCTGGTCGGACCACGCCGGGTCCCCGGGTCCGCGCGGGATGCGCCGGATCTCCGTGCTCCGCAGGCCGGCGCTCCGGGCGAGCGGGACGTGGCGGCTCCATTCGTACCGGGCCCCGGCGAGGAAGACGGTGTACAGGATCAGCAGTTCCCGTTCGCGGTGCGGGAGGCGCCCGCGCGTCAAGAGGAAGAGCGAGAACGGTGCGAGGGCCTCCAGCAGGTCGGGGTGGTGCAGGAGCGTGCCGACGACGTTGGGCACCCCGGGGCCGAGGACCTCGGGGACGCGAGCGGCGAGGGCGCGCTCCCGCTCGTCCCAGCGGTCCGCGGGCAGGGGGTCGATCCGTCGTACGGGTGTGGCGTCCGGGCACATCGGGGTGCGCTCCTTCACAGGGAGTCCAGCCAGGCCTGCACGGCGGCGGCCGCCGGCCGGGCGTGCCGGCCGAGGACGGAGAAGTGATCGCCGGGCACGTCGACGGCGTGGTGGGGGAAGGGCCAGACGAGGCCCATGGAGCTGTCCCGGGGGCGGAGGAACAGCGTCGGGGCGACGCCGTCGGCCGGGGACCGGTCCGCGATCAGGTCGCGGTAGGCGATCCCGGCCGTCAGGGCCGCGGCGGTGGGGAAGCCGGCGGTCGCGTGGTCGGCGACGCGGAACGCGGCCTCCTCGATGAGGGGGTGGGACCGGGTGCCCGGGGGGAGCGTGTCGAGGAGGACCAGGGCCGCGGCGGGCGCGTCGCGGCCGCGGAGCCGCTCGGCCAGGGCGTGGGCGAACCAGCCGCCGGAGGAGTGGCCGAGCAGGACGACGCGCTCGGCGGTCGGCGGGGCGGCCAACTGCTCGGCCCAGAGGCCCAGCAGCAGATCGAGGGAGGCCGGCAGGGGTTCGCCGTCCCGGTAGCCCGGGGCCTCCAGGGCCCGGACGGCGCGCCGTCCGGTGAATCCGGAGGCCAGCCGGGCGAAGGGGGAGGCGTCCGGCGGGGCCCCGATGCCGGGCACGCACACCACGGCCGGGAGGTCCGGACCGTCGGTGAGCAGGAGGAGGCGGTGCTCCGGAGCCTCGGCGGCGGTGCGGAAGACCGGGCGTCGCCGGGCCCGCAGCTCCACCGGCCGGATGGCCCGCTCGTACTGGCGGGCCCGGCAGGCCTGGAGGAAGGAGGTGACCAGGTCGCCGTCGTCCGCGTCCGGCCGGGTCTGCCCCCCGTCGGAGGGCGCAGGCGCAGGCCCGGGCGCGGGCGCGGGGTCGGAGCCGGCCGCCGTGAGCACCCGGTCCAGGTGGCCGGCCAGCGCGGCGGGGGTGGGGTGGTCGAACACGGCCGTCGCCGTCAGCCGGGCGCCCAGGGCGGTGCCGAGCCGGTTGCGGAGCTCGGTGGACGCCAGGGAATCGAGTCCGGCGTCGCGGAACGGCGTTTCGGCGTCGACCGCCTCGGGGCCGGGGTGCCCCAGGACCGTCGCCGTGTGGGCGCGGACGAGGTCGAGGAGCCGCTCGGCGCGTCGCTCGGGCTCCAGCCGCAGGAGCCGGGCGTTCTCCTCCGGGGCGCCTTCCGCCGCAGCGCCCCCGTCGGAGGCCGTGGCCCGTGCGGGGCCGCGTCGCGAGGGGTGCGTCGGCAGGTCGGTGAAGAGGTCGGGGAACGGCTCCCCCGCGGCGGCGGACGGCATGGGCGCCACGGCCAGCTGCGGTTCGTCCAGCTCCAGCGCCAGGTCGAAGCCGGCCAGGGCGCGCGCCGTCGACAGGGGCAGCAGGCCGTGGCGCCCGACCCGGCGCAGATCGGTGCGCGTCAGATGGGCGGTCATGCCGCTGGCCTGCTCCCACAGACCCCAGTCGACGGAGGTGGCGGGCAGTCCCAGCTCACGCCGGTGGTGGGCCAGCGCGTCGAGGAAGGCGTTGGCGGCCGCGTAGTTGGCCTGGCCCGGGTAGCCCAGCAGGCCGCTCATGGAGGAGTAGAGCACGAAGGCCCGCAGGCCGCCGCCGAGGGTCAGCTCGTGCAGGTTGACGGCGGCCTCGACCTTGGCACGCAGCACGGTCCGCAGCCGTTCCGGGGTCAGGTCGGCCACCAGGCAGTCGTCGAGGACGCCCGCCGCGTGGACGACGGCGCTCAGCGGATGCTCCGCCGGGACCGCCGCGAGGACCTCGGCGAGCGCCGAGCGGTCGGCCGCGTCGCAGGCCGGCAGGTCGACGGCGGCTCCGAGCGCCGACAGTTCCTCGGCGAGCTGCCGGGCGTGCGGGGCCGCGGCACCACGGCGGCCGAGGAGGACCAGACGGCGCACCCCGTGGGTGGTGACCAGGTGGCGCGCCAGTTCCGCGCCGAGCGTCCCGGTCCCCCCGGTGATCAGGACGGTGCCGGCGGGGCCCAGCCGCTCGGGCCCCTGGGTGAGGACCAGCTTGCCCGTGGAGCGGCCCTGGCTGAGGTGGCGCATGGCCGGGCGGGCGTGGCGGACGTTCCAGGACCGGGTGGGCAGCGGTCGCAGGGCCCCGGCCGTGAACAGCTCGCCCAGCCTCCCGACGATCTCCTCCAGCCGGTCGGGCGGCGCGCTGAGCAGGTCCACGACGTGGTAGGCGATCCCCGGGTACCGGGCCCGGACGGCCTCGGCCTCCCTGACGTCGGTCTTGCCCAGCTCCACGTAGCGGCCGCCCGGACGCAGCAGCCGCAGGGAGGCGTCCACGAACTCGCCCGCCAGGCTGCCGACGACCACGTCGAATCCCGTGCCGCCGGTCGCCGAGCGCAGCCGCTCCTCGAAGTCCAGGCTCCGCGAGTCGGCGATCCGGTGCGCGGGAACGCCGAGGGACTCCACCAGGGACCACTTGGGCCGGCCGGCGGTGGCGTGGATCTCGGCGCCCAGATGGGAGGCCAACTGGACGGCCGCCATGCCGAATCCGCCGGCGGCGGCGTGGATCAGCACCTTCTCGCCCCTGCGCACCGCGGCCCGCCCGACCAGCGCCTCGTACGCGGTGACGAAGACGCCGGTGACCCCGGCGGCCTGCTGGTCGCTCCAGTGGTCGGGCACCGGCAGCACCGAGCGGCGGTCGACCACCGCCAGGGAGGCGTGCAGGCCGTCCCGGCAGCCGAGGCCGGCGAAGGCCGCGACCCGGTCGCCGATCCGCACGCCGGACACCCGCGCTCCGACGTCCACCACCTCCCCGGCGACCTCGCACCCGATGGACGTGCCGTCCACCTTGGCGAGCGCGGTCATCGGATCGCGGAAGTTCAGCCCACTGGCGTGCACCCGGACGCGGAGCTGGTCGGGCTCCAGCGGCGCGAGGACGTCCGGCGCCGGAACGGCCGCCACACCGTCCAGCGTGCCGCTGCGCGAGGGGGCCAGCCGCCAGGGCCGGCCGTCGGCGGGCAGGGGGATCAGGTCGCCGTCGTCGGGGAGGACCAGGCGGGGCACGTAGGCGGTGCCTCCGCGCAGTGCCACGGTCGGGTGGCCGGCGGCGATTCCCGCGGCCAGCGCGGGGATCGGCACCGGGCCGTCGTCGAGGTCGATCAGCTGGCACCGGCCCGGGTTCTCCCGCTGCGCCGTACGGATCAGTCCCGCGCAGGCGGCGGCGGGCAGATCGGTCACGGAATCCCCGAACCGGACGCTGTGGGCACCCCGGACCAGGACCACCAGCCGTGTCCCGTGGAGCCGTCGGTCCGCCAGATGCCGCTGCAGGTCGCCCAGCAGCGCGGACAGCCGCCGGTGGGCGTCGTCGGCCCGCACGGCGGTGCCGCGGCCGTCCGGGGCCGCGCGCCGGTCGAGCAGGACGGCGTCGGGCGCGGCCGCCCCGGCAGCCAGCGCCTCCAGCAGACCGGCGAGGTCGGGGAAGCGCGCCGCTCCCGGAAGGTCCCGGCCGGGCCCGACGACGGCCCACCGGGAGCCGTCCTCCGACGGGGCAGGCCCGGCCAGCGGCCGCCAGACGAGCCGGAAGACGCTGGGCTCGGCGGCGGCGAGCGCCGCACGCAGGGCCCTGGTCGTGGTGGGCCGCACCTGGAGGTCGTGGACGACGGCCACGGTCCGACCCGCGAGGTCGGTGACGCGGATGTCGAAGCCGCCGCCCGCCGTGGCGGTCACGGTGGAGCGCAGGGCGCCGGCCCCGCGGGCGTACAGCCGGACCGAGCCGATGGAGTGGGGGAGGAGCGTCCGGGGCTCCCCGTCCGTCTCCTGTGCCTCCTGCGTCGCCTGTGCTTCCTGTGTCCCCTGCGTGTTCTGCGTGTCCTGTGTCTCCTGTGCCCCCGTCCGCCGCAGGGCGAGGAGGACGGGGTGCAGGGCCGCGTCCATCAGCGCCGGGTGGAGCTGGAACAGGGCCGCGTCGGTGCCGTCATGGCCGTTCGGCGCGATCTCGCCGTGGAACCCGGCGTCGTCGCGCCACAGGCCGTGGAGGCGGAACTCCGGGCCGTAGGCGTAACCGCGTGCGTGAAGGTCCTGGTAGAGCCCTTCCACGGAGACCTCTTCCGCCGAAGCGGGCGGCCAGGTCGTCATGCGTCCTCACATCCTCGGTCCGTCATCCTTGTTCGGTCTCGACGGCCCCCGCGCCGGTGGCCTGGGCGTGGCACGTCCACCGCCCCAGCGCCGTGCGGGAGTGCAGCGTCAGGGCGTGGCGGTCGGCCGCCTGCGGGACGCAGCTCACCCGGACGTCGACGGCGCCGCTGGAGGGCAGTGCGAGGGGTGCCTGGAGGACGACGTCCTCCAGGCGCTCGCAGCCGAGCCGGTCGGCCGCCCGGAGCAGCAGTTCCAGCATGCCGGTGGCGGGCAGCAGGACCGTGCCGTGCACGACGTGGCCGCCGAGCCAGGGGTGTTCGGACAGCGACAGGCTTCCCGTGAACACGGTGCCGCCGTCCGGCAGGTCGACCACCGCGGCGAGCCACGGGTGGCCGAGGGGGTCCAGACCCGCGTCCCGCAGGCCGGTTCCGGCCGGCTCCGCGGGCAGCCAGTGGCGGCGGTGCCGGAAGGCGTGGACGGGCAGGTCGACGGTGCGCGCCCCGGGGTACAGGGCGCCCCAGTCCACCCGGGTGCCAATGGCGTTGGCACGGGCGAGCGCGGTGGCGAAGGCCGTCGCACCGCCCTGGTCCCGGTACAGGGTCGGCACCGCCGCGCCCTCGACGCCCGCGTCGGCCAGGATGTCGGCGACGGCCGCGGCCAGGACGGGATGCGGGGAGACCTCGACGAACTGCCGGTGCCCGGCGGCCACCGCCTCCCGCACGGCCGCGTCGAAGCGCACCGTCTCGCGCAGGTTGCGGTACCAGTACCCGGCGTCCAGCACGGTGTGGTCGACGCGGCGCCCCAGGGTCGCGGAGAACACCGGGGTGTGGCCGGGCCCGCACACCACGTCCTCCAGCAGCGCGAGGACCTCCTCGCGGACGGCGTCCATGTGCGGGCTGTGGGAGGCGTAGTCGACGGGCAGTCGCCGGGCGCGCACCCCCTCGCGGTCGCAGCACTCCAGCACCTCCGCGAGGGCGTCGGTGTCCCCGGCCACCACGGTCGCCGCCGGGCCGTTCTCCACCGCCACCTCCACCCGGCCCGCCCAGGGGGCGATCAGGAGCGCGGTCCTTGCGGCGGGAGCGGCCAGCGAGGCCATCCCGCCCCGGGAGGTGACGTGCCGAAGGGCCCGGCTGCGCAGCGCGACGACGCGGGCCGCCTCCTCCAGGGACAGCACCCCGGCGACGTGCGCGGCGGCGATCTCGCCCTGGCTGTGCCCGATCACCGCCGCGGGCCGGACACCGTGCGCACGCCACAGCTCGGCGAGCGCCACGTACACGGCGAACAGGGCGGGCTGGACGTACTCGGCCCGCTCCAGGGGCGGTGCGCCGGGCGATCCGCAGGCGACGTCCTCGATGTCGACGTCGAGCCACGGCCGCAGGGCCTTGCCACAGGCGTGCAGGGCGGACGCGAAGACGGGCGAGGCCTCCACCAGCGCCGCGGCCATGCCCGGCCACTGGGCGCCCTGCCCGGGGAAGACGAAGACGGGGGCCGTTCCGGGCAGGGCCCTTCCCCTCACGACCGTGGTGGACGCCTCGCCCCGTGCGAGGGCATCGAGCCCGTCCAGTAACGCGTCGACACCGCCGCCGACCGTGGTGGCGCGGTGGGGGAGCGCGCTGCGTGTCGTGGCCAGGGACCAGGCCACGTCGGCGGGGTCGACCGTCGGCGTGGTGCGGACGTGCCGCGCCAGGTGGGCGGCCTGAGCCCGCAGGCCCTCCTCGCCGGCCCCGGACAGCGGCCACAGCCAGACCCCGGTCCCGTCCTTCCAGGCCCGACCGTTCCCGGCCCCGTCGTCCTCGGACGGGTGTCCGGGGGCGGCGGTCCGCAGGTCGGCCGGCGCCTCCTCCAGCACCGCGTGGGCGTTGGTGCCGCTGATGCCGTACGCCAGGACCCCGGCCCGGCGCGGGCGCGGCCCGCGCGGCCAGGGCCGCGGCTCGCGCAGCAGCCGCACCGTACCCGCGCTCCAGTCGACGGCCGGTGTGGGGTTCTCCGCGTGCAGGGTTGCGGGCAGCTGCTCGTGCTGGAGGGCCAGCACCATCTTCACCACGCCGGCCAGGCCCGCCACGGCGGTGGTGTGCCCGATGTTCGTCTTCACCGAACCGATCCACAGCGGATCCTCGGGCGTCCGGTGGCGGCCGTAGCAGGCCTGGAGCGACGCCGCCTCCACCGGGTCCCCCGCGCGGGTCCCCGGGCCGTGCGCCTCGACCACCCCGACGTCCCCCGGTTCCAGACCGGCGTCGCGCAGTGCGGCACGGATGACGGCTTGCTGGGCGGGCCCGCTCGGGGTCGTCAGCCGGTCGCTGGCCCCGTCCTGGTTGACCGCGCTGCCGCGCACGAGGGCGAGCACCGGGTACCCGGCGGCCCGGGCCCGCTCCAACGGCATCAGCACCACCGCGGCGACGCCCTCGGCCGGGGCGAACCCGTCCGCCTCGGCGGCGAAGGCCTTGCAGCGCCCGTCCGCGGCGTACACCTTCAGCCGGGAGAACCACTTCAGCTGCTCGGGCGAGGCGATCACGGTGGCGCCGGCGGCGATCGCCACGTCGCACTCGCCGGCCCTCAGCGCCCGCACCGCGAGGTGCAGGGCCACCAGGGAGGACGAGCACGCGGTGTCCACCGTGAGCGCCGGACCGTTCAGCCCCAGGGCGTAGGCGATCCGGCCCGACGCCACACTGGCCTGCGTACCCGTGAGGACGTAACTCTCCAGTCCGGACGGGGCGTTGCCGGTCAGCCGGCTGTAGCCGCTGTCGTTCATCCCCACGTAGACGCCGGTGCGGGTGCCCTCCAGGCCCCTCGGGGCGATGCGAGCGCGCTCCAGCGCGTGCCAGGTGCTCTCCAGCAGCAGCCGCTGCTGCGGGTCCATCGCGGACGCCTCACGCGGGCCGATCCCGAACACCTCGGCGTCGAAGCCCGCCACGTCGTCGAGGAAGCCCGCCGCCCGTACGTAGGTGGTGCCCTCGACGGTGTGGTCCGGGTCGTAGAGCCCGTCCATCTTCCAACCGCGGTCCCGTGGCAGCGCCGTGGCCGAGTGCTCGCCCGCCGCCAGCATCCGCCAGAGCCCCTCCGGGGACGTCGCGGGCCCGGTGAACCGGCAGTCCATCCCCAGGACGGCGATCGGGACCCGCGTCTGCTCGCCGGGTGCCGCAGTCGTGGACGATTCGGTGGACATCAGGACCGCTCCTTTCGCAGAGGCTGCGGCGGGTGCGGCAGATCCCCTGCCATGGAGGTGCTGGAAGGTCCGGCGCCCGCGCCTCGGCGGCGTGTCCGGAGAGCGGCGGGACACAGGACCCGCCGCGGGGGAGGAGCGGCGATCACCGTTGCCCGTCGGGGTCGGTACCGCTTCCGGAGTGAAGCCGCCGTCATGGGAAACGATGCACGATTCTGCCGGGGCGGCCTAGACTCCCGCGCTGGTCGATGTGTGAAAGCGTTGAAACCCGGGCGGGCCCCGGAGGGGCGTCGGCCCGCACCGGTTCGGCCGGTGGCCGGCCCTCGCCGGGTCGGCCCGGGACGCTGCGGGACGCTGCGGGGGACGTCTACCGGTCGGTCAGGTGATCTGCCGGATGACGGTGGCGAGGTTCCAGTAGGCGACCTCGGTGTGGAAGCGCCCGTCAGGGGCGAAGGTGAAGATGCTCAGCCCGTGCTTCGTGAAGCGGCGGCCCATCACGGCGTTCTCGGTGAGGCCGGGGAAGTGCCCGGCTACCGTGGCGGAGAGCGTCCACCGGGTGCCGATGGCGCCGTTCTCTCCCACGAGGTAGCCGTCGAGGGTGAGTTGGTGATCGTGGAACGCGGTGAACCAGGTTTCCCCGGCCCTGCGGAGCCCGGGCTTGTCCTCCACGGCCATCTCCACGGCGAGGTCCTCCACGCGGAGGTCGTCGGCGTAGCACGCCAGGTACCCTTCGAGGTCGTCGGCGGACACGGCGTTCGCCCAGGTGCGGAACAGCTTGTCTCGTTCTACGGGGATGTTCATGGTTCCTCCGTTGCCCGTCTGCGGGATGGCTTCCGAGGAGTCCGGCCGGGGCCCGGGTGCGGAGTGTGCCGGGCGCGCCCGGGACGCACAGGCGCGCCCCGGGCGCGGGTCGCGGACTTCCTCCGGCGTGCCGGGCAGGTCATTCGGCGATCGTCGTGTGATAGGCCCACCGATACGTCGGTTCGGACTCGGCGTCGGTGGTGCGCTCCTCGCGTTCGTAGTGCTCGTAGCCGTTGCGCCAGCGGTACGTCAGCCGGTCGGCGTCCTCGCGGACGGGCTGCGGGGGTGTCCGCAGGAGCTCCTGCGGACCTCCGACGAGGTGGGGCTCGGTGAATCTGTCCATCGTTCGTTCATTCCCTCGGGTGAGGATCCGGACGGGGTCCGGAGGGTGTGGCACGCGCAGCGCTCCAGGGGGACCGACGTCCCCCGCGAGCCCGTCTCCGGCTCCCACCACAGCGCTTCGCGTCTCGGAAGACCGGTGTCCAGGAGACCCCGTACGAGATCCGTGATCAGCGCGACGTCGTACCTCCGGCGCGAAGCCCGGGACCCCGGACCGGGCCCAGGGCCCAGGGCTTTGCGCGGGGAGGGTGTTGACGCTGCGACGTCACACCCCGCGGACAATCAGGCAGTATGTACGAAATCAACCATTCCGTCCCGATTTGGCCGTGTCAAGGGGGTGGCGGGTGGTGCCCTCGGCCGGAGCCGGCCGGTCCGGTGCTGCTCCGGTTCGTCCGCGTTCCCGGTGCGGCCCGCCGACGGCGCTCCGCCCGGGCGCAGGAGGCGGCCGCACGGTTCGCCGTTCGCGCGGCGGTCTGTCCTGAGGGCGTGTCATGAGGGGCCGCAGTCGCGCGGGGCTTCGCGGACGCGACGGTGCAACCACTGTGACCTCGGAAGATCCCGGGGCGTGGTGAACAAGCGGCCGGCCTCGTGGGGGCCACGACAACCTGGTCGTGGCCCACACGAGGCCGGGGCGGGCGGTGCGCTCAGATGGCTCCGCCGTAGTAGCTGCCGATCGTGCGGTGGTACTCGGGGTCCGCGGTGTGCCGGTCCTTGTCGTATTCCGGCGAGTTCTTGACCTCGTCCTTCGTCCGGTTCACCCACACCGTCCGCTCGGCGGTGTCCACGCGGCGGATCGTGCCCGCCGGGAGCAGCACCTCCCGGCCGAAGATCCACGGGCCGGTGTCGACCACGATGTGGGCGGAGTCGACGTCCTCCGTGTGCCGGTCGATCTTGCCGATGTGGCCGTCCTCGGCCTCGACGCGGTAGCCCGTCAGGTCCGTGCCGGGGGCGTAGCCCTCGGTGTTGCCGTAGTCCCACATTCCGCTGGTCATGAGCGCCTCCTCGGTGAGTGGTCCGTCGTTGTGGTGCGGCTGCCGACTGCCCCGGGTCGGCCGGATCATGCACGCGGACCGTTGTCCTTCGTTCGGAACGGCGCGGCGGGGTTCTCGTCACCGGACGTCGGCGCTCGTGGTCGGCACACACAGGTTTGGAAGTGGCGGGACGGTGAAGACGAGCGCTGGCATCGGCCGTATTCATCGAGGTAGGAGAAGCACATGGGTATCGTCGCCTGGATCCTGATCGGACTGTTCGCGGGCCTCATCGCCAAGGCCCTGATGCCGGGCAAGGACCCGGGGGGCGTCATCGTCACGATCCTTCTCGGGATCGCCGGCGGCCTGCTGGGCGGCTGGCTCGGCAAGGTCATCTTCGGCGTCGACTCCATCGACGGCTTCTTCGACCTCTCCACCTGGGTCGCCGCCATTGTCGGCTCGGTCATCATCCTCGTCGTCTACCGGCTGGTCACCGGAGGCAGCTCGCGCCGCCACGCCTGAGCATCCGTCTCCTCGGCGGGCCCGCAGCGGCTCCCCCTTCCTCCGAAGGGGGAGCCGCTCGGCTGTCCGCGCACCCCCCCCGCGGGCCGCCCATCGGGCCCGCCCTTCGTCCACCGGCGCGGGCCGTCGTCGGCTTCAGGGTCCCGCGAACCTGTTCACCCTCGTGATCCCAGCTCCATGGCCGTCGGCCCGGGCACTCGCTCCCCTCAGAATGATCGCGGATCCGGGCGAATGGGTTCGGCCGGGCCGGATAGACGCCCGGAGGACGTGGGGTCGGTCGCGCTCGTGCTCGGCCCGGTGGTGGCCCCGCCATCACCGGGCCGGGGCGGCGGCGGTGCTGGTGCGGACGGTGGTTCCTCGTGAGGATGTTCGGCGCTCCGCCGCCGGCTCGACACAGACCCTGCAGAACCCCGATCAGAAGCTCAGAAGGATTCAGAAGGGAAGTTCGCCCATGCCCGGTTCAGTGGTCCAGATCGCGGCGCCCCTCGCGGGCGGCGCGCTCGTGATTCCGGCGGTGCTGATCGTGGCCGTCCTCATCGGCGCATTCGTCTGGGGCAGCCGCCGACAGGCCCGGAGGAGAAAGCCCGCCTACCCTCCCCGGTACGGCCCCGGCCCGCGACCGGCCACGCGGAACACCTCGGACGAGCACGACGCGGACGACCACGGGCCCTCCGGACACGGCGGTTGACCGGGGAGGAAGACGATCAGTCTCCGGCGATCGGGCCCTGCACGCGCGGGTCGAGGGTCTGCAGGGCGCGGGGTAGGGCCGGCCGTCGGGGGGTGGTGGGCCGGTCCGGGCAGTGGTCGGCTCCGGTTCACCCGGTCCTCGGCCCGGCCTCGCGCGCCGACGATCCGCCCGCCCGCCAGGGCGATGTCCCTCGCGCCCCCGTGGGAGAGCAGCAGGGGCCCGGCCGGTACCCGCCGCTCCACCGTGTCCGGCGCGGTCCGGGGCCCGGGGGAGGAGTCCGAGGAGTCCCCGGCGTGCCGAGCGCGCATGCAACCGGCCCGGCCGGGCAGACGAACGGCGAACCCGACACGAAGGAGGAACAACCGTGGTCCCGCTTCTCCTGGTCCTGCTGGTCGCCCTGCTGCTCTTCGGCCTGGGCTTCGCGGTGAAGGTCCTCTGGTGGGCGGCGATCTTCGTCTTCGTCGTGTGGCTGATCGGCTTCATCGCCCGGGGCACCGGCGCCGCCGGCAGCCGCAGCCGCTGGTACCGCTGGTAGCCGCTCCCGGCACGGGGCTGCACCGGGCGCCGGTGGAGCCCCGCCGTGTCGTTCCGCGTTCCGCGCCGGGCTCCGCCACACGTTCGCGGTTCTGATCGGAGGCAGTGGAACGATGACCCCGAACCATGCGGAGACGCCGCGACCGGGCCTGCCCGCGCGGCATCCCCGGCACGAGCGCCGGGGCGAGGCCCGGTTGCCCGGAGTGATCGCCACCCTGGTCGCCGCGCTGCTCTACCTCGCGCTGCCCGAGAGCCTCCTCGTCGGCCCGCGCTTCGTCCTGCCCGCGCTGGAAGTCCTGCTGCTGGTCCCGCTGATCGCGGTCAACCCGCGCCGCCTCACCCGGCAGAACCGCTTCTCCCGGGCCGTGTCGCTGGCGCTGGTCGCCGTCATCGGCATCAGCAACCTCATCGTGCTCGGCCTGCTGGTCCGGGCCCTGGTCTCCACCGAGGTGAAGGAAGGCGGCCCGCTGCTGCTGGCGGCCCTCCAGGTGTGGGCGACCGACATCATCGTCTTCGGCCTCGCCTTCTGGGAGCTGGACCGGGGCGGACCCGTGGTCCGGACCCAAGCGCCCCGCTCCGAGCTGCCGCTCGCGGACTTCCGCTTCTCCCAGGACGAGAACCACGACGCCGTCGAGGAGGTCGCCGACGGGTCCAGCCGCTCCAGCGACTGGAGCCCCGCACTGGTCGACTACCTGTACGTGTCGGTGACCAACTCGACCGCGTTCAGTCCGACCGACACCATGCCGCTCACCACCCGCGCGAAGCTCCTGATGAGCGTCGAGAGCATCGCGGCGCTGGTCACCTCACTCCTCGTCATCGCTCGCGCCGTCAGCGCCCTGCACTGAGCCCGCCGGCCGCCCGGGCGGGCCGACCGCGGACGCCCCCGGCGGGGACGCCGGTGCCCGAGCGGTCGCGCAGGTAGCCGTCCCCGGCGCACGTCGGGGGACGACGAGGGACGTCACCGAGGAAGCGGGGCGGGGTCATTTCGCACGCTCCTTGCCGCGGCGCTCGGAAGGTCGGGCGGGCCGGCGGGCGGACCGGCGGGCGAGACGGTCACGGGTCCGGCCGAAGTGAGTCGCGGAGCAACCGCAGCGCTGCCCGCACCGTGCCGGCCTGGACGGCCTGCGGGCCGGAGCCGGACAGGGGCGGGGACGCTGTCCGGCTGCCGCTCGGCCCGGCCACGGCGACGAACACCGTGCCGGGCTCGTGTCCGTCCTGCGAAGCGGGCCCGGCCACCCCGGTGGTGGCGAGGCCGTAGGTCGCGCCCACGGATGCCCGGACCCCTTCGGCCATGCGGACGGCCACCCGGGGGTGCACGGGGCCGGCGTCGGCGAGGAGCGCGGCGTCGACACCGAGCAGGGTTTCCTTGGTCTCGGTGGCGTAGGCGACGATCCCGCCGAGGAACGCCTGCCCCGCGCCGGGCACCTCGGCCAGCGCGGCCGCGAGTCGTCCCGCGGTCAGTGACTCGGCAACGGCCACGGTGTGCCCGGTGGCCGTCAGCGCCGCGGTGACCTGCCGGGCCAGTACGCCGGCCTCCTCCGTAGCGGCTCCGGCGCCGGGATCCGGTCGCCCGGCCGGCCGGGTGGGGTTCGTCATGATGATCGCCTCGCTGGGGCCACGGACTTGTGCGCGTCCCGGCCGACCACGAGCTCTGCGCGCGCTGGAGGACGCCGCAGGCGGGGGCCGGTGCCGCGGTCCTGCTTGGGACCGGGCGGCGTGAACACGGGCAGCGGATCGGCGTGGAAGGCCGCGAGGGCCCCGGGTACCGGTGCCTGGGACTGGTCCATGCCGCGGCGTCTGCCCGGAGGGGTGGGGAGGAAACGACAGGAGCCCCGCCCGAGGGCGGCCGGTCGTCGAGCCGGGTGAAGCGGGGGGGGGGGGGGAGCCCTCGAACGGCGTCCACGGGTTGTAGGCGGTGCCCAGGGGGATGTCCTGCCCGCACCTCGCCGCCGGCCCGCGCGGCGGGAAGCTCTTCGTCGGCCATGAGGGATGCCGACCGGCCGACAAGGGCCCGGGGGACCGCCGCGCCCGCTCCGCGTCCGGGCCGTTCGGCCGTCCGGTGCACAGTTGCACCGGCCCGTTCAAGTGAACGGCCGTCCCATCCGCGTGTGCGCCCGCGTCCCCGGGGCCTTGTCCGGTCGATCAGGTGGCTCGCTAGGCTCTCCTCGGTCTGGAGGGGGTGGCTGGAGCAGTGATGACTCGTGAGTCGGCCGTTGCGCTGGTGCAGAGGATCATGGATGGGGACTGTGCCGATGACGCCGAGATCGACCGCACGTTGGAGGCGCTGGACAGGGGCCTCGGCTGTCCGAGTGGCTGTGTCAGCGACCTGGTCCACTGGCCGGACGGGCCGGAGCCGACAGCGGCCGAGGTGGTCGAACTGGCGCTCGCCCACCGGCCGTTCGCGTTGTGACCAGTCCAGGCTGCGATTGTCGTACGGCCGGGACGGACACACGGCGAGGGGCCGCATGGAATCGATCGCGTCGTCGGGGTCAGCAGAGCTCTCGGTAGGGCACCTCGGGGAGGTAGGTCTTCCAGTCGGCCCGCGTCAGGCCGCCTCCGGCTCGTGTGCAGATGTCGGCGGCTTCCTGTTCCGGGGCGACCGTGGTCTCGTGCACCGGTACGTGCTCGGTCGCCGCGCGCAGGGTGCGGTCGTCGGCGCTGAAGGCCAGGGAGAGGATGGCGCCCCCCGGCGCGGGGAGGGCGGGGCCGAGTGGTTGGCGGGATCCGAGGTCCCACATCCGCAGCGTGCCGTCGGCGCCCGCGGCTGCCAGGGTGCGGCCGTCGTGGGAGAAGGCGAGTGCGGAGATGGGGTCGAACACCCCTGCCGTGTTGGGGCGGAAGGTGCCGGGCAGCACGCCCAGGTTCCGCTCGGCGTTGCCGTCCCAGAGGGTGACGCGGCCGGCTTCGTCGCCGGTGGCCAGATACGTGCCGTCCGGGCTGAACGCCACGGTGTGGGTCGTGTTCTGGGTGAGCGTACGGGGATTCGCCGGGTCTGATGGCAGGCCGGTGAGTTGGTTGTGCGAGGTGACGAGGAGCTGCCCGTCCGGCCGGACGGCGAGGTGTTCCCCGCCGACCCCGGAGATCACCCGCGTCCTGGCGTGCTGGGACACGTCCCAGACCTCCACCTCCTCACCCCACGGCGTCCGTGACACCAGAAGCGATCGTCCGTCCGGCGTGAAGGCGATCCCGTTGAAGGGGCCCCCCGGGAACGCCTCACCGGTGGCATTCACGTTCAAGTTCAGCGTCGCGGTCACGGAGCCGGTGGAAACGTCCCAGATGGACAGCGGGGCTGCGTCCAAACCCGTCCGCAAGGGGTCGGAGACGCTGTAGGCGAATGCGCCCCCGTCGGGACGGAACGCCGCGAGGACCGTACAGGGCAGAGGGACCTGGCGCTTCGAGGTGCAGGAGATGCCGGGAAGGTCGACGACGTGCCCGGCCCCGCGGACATCGCGCAGCTGGAAGCGGTACACGGCGTCACCTTCGGGCGGGGACAGCGTGGCGAGCGTGCTGCCGTCGGGACTGAACGCGGCGACTGCGATCGGTCGGGTGGTCCAGGGCGGGGTGAGGACGTTGGTGAGGTCGATGGTGCGGACGACGGCTCCGGTCGTACCCTCCAGGTAACGGATCCGGTGTGCGGCCGGATCCAGCCTGAGCTGGCCGACGTCGGTGTTGGCGAGCGGATGCCGCAGCAGTGGCGCGGACGGTGTGTCGAGGCGCCACAGCAGTACCTCCTTGCCGTCCGAGGCCGCCATCAGCGTTCCGTCCGCGCTGAACGCCGTCTCCCTGATGCCGGCATGCTCGATCCGCGGGAGTTCCGTGCCCGAGGCCATGTCCCAGATCCGGACTCCCTCGCTGTCGACGACTGCCAACCGGCGGCCGTCCTGCGCGAACCCGACCGCCTCTTCGAGGCACTGCTGCGCGCTGACGACGGGAGCCCAGGGGGCGGGGACCTGGCGCTGCTCGGGCACGTTCCACACCTGGACCCGCTCACCCGGAAGGCACAGTGCCACCAAGCGATCGTCCGGACTGAGGGAGGCATCAGGGTAGGGATAGAAGTCCCAGCGGCCCTCCACCCACATCCGCCGCTGCTTGACTTCCGGCACGCCGCGCAGCTCGTCGGGGCCGACCGGCCTGCGCTCACCACCTTTGGTGCGTCGTTCGAACAGCAGCCGGCCGTCGGTGAGATCCCGGACCTGGATCACATGGTCGGAGCCGGCGTTGGCATAGAGGAGCAGGGTCCGTCCGCTCGGGCCGAACCGGGCTGCGGTCTTGATCAGGTCAGGTTCGGGAGGGAACGGTGTCACCGGCAGTGGGCCGGCCGGGATGATGCGGGAGCGTTCCGGAGGCACATCCCACACGTTCACAAAACTGTGATCGAATCCGGCGATTGCCCGGGTGTCGGCGCTCATGTCCTCCACGTTCCCGGCCTCGTCCTTCAGCCCGGGCAGCGACGCCACCCGCCGGTGCGTGTCGACGTCCCACCGCACCACCTCGTCGCGGCCGACACCGACCAGCGTGCGCCCGTCACCGCTGAGGAAGTGCGTCTGCGGGACGGCCTTGTCGGAGGGCGGATCGGTGAAGACGTCCTGGTCCGCCTGGACGGTGGCGCCGAGCAGGGCGGACCGTGACTCGGGGAGGTCGGCGGTCCTCCACGCGGCGAGGCTCAGCCGCATCGCCGTGAGCGGGTCGGAGGAGCGCATGCCGTCCGCCACCGCGGCGGCCCGGCGGGCGGCGGCCTCCGTGCGGCGGCGTTCACCGGTCAGGTGCTGCTGCCACGCGACCACCCCGGCCAGCATGGCGAGCACGACCAGGGCGGACAGCGTGGCGAGCAGGGTTCGCAGCCGCCGGGCGGAGCGCGCGGTCCTGCGGTTCTCCTGGTCGCGGGCGGTGAGGGCGGCGGTGAGGAAGCGGGACTCCAGCGGGGTGAGGTCCTCGCGGTGACCGGCGCCGGTGAACGCCGACTCGGCCGCTGCCAGGCGGGTGCCGCGGTAGAGCGCTCCGGGGTCCTGGTCCAGTTCCTCCCAGGCCCTGGCGGCCTCGGTGAGGTGCCGGTGCCGGCGCAGCCGGTCGCGGGCGTCGTCGATCCACGTGTTCAGGCGCGGCCAGCAGCTGATCAGGGCTTCGTGGGCGAGGTGGACGGTGTCGCCGTCCAGGGTGATCAGCCGGGCGCGGGCCAGGGCCTCCAGAACCGCTGCGGTGCCGGTGTCGGCGTCCCCGGTGCCGAGGGACGCCAGTTCGGTGCGGTGGGCGGGGCGGCCGGTGTCCTGAGTGCCGTCGCCCGGGGTGACCAGGCGCAGCAGGATGCGCCGGGCGGTGGCGGCCTGCTGCGGCGTCAGGCCGTTGTAGGCCTGTTCGGCGGTGCGGGCGATGGCGCCCCGCACGCCGCCGGCGGCCTCGTAGGCGGCTTCGGTGAGTGCCCTGCCCTTGCGGCGGCGCCAGGTCTCCAGCAGGGCGTGCGACAGCAGGGGGAGTCCGCCCGGTTCGCCGTCGATCTCCTCGACGATCCGGGAGGTGAGGGCGCGCTCGACGATCAGGCCCGCGCCGGCGGCCGGCCTGACGATCGCCTCCCGCAGTTCGGCCGGGCCCATCGGCCCGACCAGCAGCGTGGCGTTCCGCAGGACGAGGGCCAGGTCGGCGTGCTCCGCGCAGCGGCCGAAGAAGTCGGCCCGCACCGCCAGAACCACCCGTAATCGGCTGTCCGGCGCGCACGCCGCCACCAGCCGGCGGATGAAGGCGGCGCGTTCCGCCGGGTCGGTGCACAGCGTGAAGGCCTCCTCGAACTGGTCCACCACGAGCACCGTGTCGCCCCGACCGTCCCCCGGCGCCATCGGCGCGGCGTTGTCGGTGGCGGGCCGCGGGCCCGGCGTGAGGATCCGGATGGCGGCCGGGCCCGCGCCCGCCCCGCCACGATCCCGGAGCGCCGGGATCAGTCCGGCGCGCAGCAGGGAGGACTTGCCGCTGCCCGAGGCGCCCACGACGGCGACCAGGCGGTGGGAGTCCACCAGGGCCAGCAGGTCGGCGACGAGCCGGTCGCGGCCGAAGAACCGCTCCCGGTCACCGGGTTCGAAGCGGGCCAGGCCCCGGTAGGGCGCAGCGGCGTCGCCGCCGTCCCCGGCCGCCGTCTCCCGCACGACGGTGTGCCAGCGCCGCTCCCACTGTGCGGGATCGCCGCCGCAGGCCTCCGCGTAGGCCAGTACCACCGGCAGCGAGGGGAGTTGCTGCCCGCCCGCCGCCCGCGACAGCGTCGCCACCGAGTACCGGGTGCGGTCGGCCATGACCCGGTAGGTGAGGTTCCCCGCCTCCCGGCGCAGCTCGCGCAGCTCCGACGCGAAGCGCTGAACCGGCCCGTCGGCCGGGTCCAGCGGACCCTCCTGACGCCCCATCCCGTGTCCTCCCCCCGTCGGCTGCACCACCGGACCGCGTCAACCTAAGGGCCGGGGGAGCCCGTTGCAACGGCTTCTCATCAGCCTGTCTCGTTCCAGCGGTCCTTCCGACCAGCGGAGCAGCCTTTTGTTTCGTCCGGCGGGGAGGGCTGCGCAACAACCGGCGGACCGTGAAAGCTCGAAGCGTGCCGAAGCCCGAGAGCGAGGAACGGCCGCCCTCGGCGCCGGCACGACCGCGCTCCGACGGTTCCACGCCCCGACGGCAGCGCACCCGCAGGGCCCGCACCCGCAGGGCCCGCACCCGCAGGGCCCGCGTCCGCCGCTCCCGCGCAGTGCGGCGCAACGCCGTCGAAGACCCCACGGCGCCCGGAACGCCGGGACGTCCCTCCGTTTCCACACCGAGCAGGAGACAGCCATGCCACACGCCAACGTCCGTACCGCGACGCCCGCACGCCCACCGGCGTCGGCGGTGAAGCGGTTGTCCGCCGTCCTGGCGGCAGCGGTGCTGCTGGCGCTGCCCACGGCGGGGGCGGCCCACGCGGCGCCGGCCGAGGAGGCCGCGCACCCCGGCCGCCACCACGTGGTCGGCGCGGTGCAGGAGATCTCCCCCGAGGCCGCCGAGCGGCTGCGCTCCGGTGCCGAGCAGCAGGGCCTGACCTCGGCGTGGGTCACTCCGTGGGTGCACTGGACGCCGTATGCGGGCGGGGAGGTGAACGACGTGCGCATGCACGTGTACAGCGGCTCCGACGGCCACGACCGGGCGTACGCGGAGGCCTACCTGAACTACTACAACGACGCGGTCTACCTGGACGTGTCCCAGACCGCGGGCAACGGGCACTGGCCGTGGCAGGCCAAGAACCTCGTCGCCGTCGGCGGACGGCTCCACCTGCAGACCCCCGAGTCCTACGACGGGCCGGGCTACTGGGTGCGGGCGTGCGGCGTCTCGTTCGCGGTGGGCGACCCGTGGGGCAACCCGCAGTGGGGCAGCAACATCAACTGCACCGCCTGGAACTGAACCACCACCACGATCACCTCTCCTCACGGAAGGAAACCCGAGTGAAGCGCACGCACCGCACGCATCGCACGACCACCGTCCTGCTCGGTCTCGCGGCAGCCGCGACGGCACTGACCGGGTTCGCCGCCCCGACCGCGTCCGCCGCCCCGACGGCCTCCGCCGCCACGCCCCGGGTCACGGCCAGCTGCTCCGGGCTCTCCTGCTTCGGGTTGGACCCGGTGGACGCGGGCTGCAACACGGACGCCTACACGGTGGAATCGGTGGCCTCGTCGAGGGGCACGATCGAACTCCGCTACAGCGCGTCGTGCAGGGCGAACTGGGCCCGGATCTCCGGCACCTCGGCCGGGCAGTGGTTCTGGGCGCAGAGCGAGGACAACTGGTACCAGTGGTGGCGCACGACCGGCGCCACCGGGTACGGCAACATGGTCGACGGCTCGGGTAAGGCGCGTGCCTGCATCGAGTACGGGGTCTGCACCAACTGGCACTGAGGTTCCTCCGACCGCCGGATCCTCGCCGGAGAGCCGGCGGGGATCCGGCGGTGGGAAGCACGTCCCGCCGGCGATCAGTACCCGGTAAGAGGAACTCATTGATCGCCATATTCGGTCCGAATCGAACATTCCCTGTGGTGGAGGTAAACCGCCTGAGAGCATTTCAGGGACTTCACCGCGCCCGGTACCGGGGGTCGTGCAAGTCGCCTGTTGCCGCAGTCCGGGCCGGGCCGCGGCGGTGGGTGGGGCGGGCATCGGCGGTGGTGTTGCCGCCGGTGACGGGATCCGTCCCTGTGCGACCGCGCCGCTGTCGGTTCTCGGGGGCCCGTCGGCTCCCGCCGGTGTGGTGCGGACCGGAAGGAGAGGCAATGTCGTCTTCCCGTGTTCGTCTCGGAACCCGGTATCCGCGTCCGATGCGCCGCTCCCGGCGCCGTTCGCTGATCGCCCTGCTGAGCTCCGCCCTCCTGGTGCTGGTCGGCGTGGTCACGCTGGCCGCCGCGCCCGCCCAGGCGAGTGCCGGGGGCCGGATGGCCTACGTCACCAACCTGCGCGGCAATTCGGTCTCGGTCATCGACATCGCCACCAACACGGTGACCGCCACCATTCCGGTCGGGCGGTTCCCGGAAGGGGTGGCGGAGTCCCCCGACGCCTCCCGCGTCTACGTCGCCAACAACGGGAGCAACAACGTCTCGGTGATCGACACCGCCACCAACACGGTCGTCGCGACCGTCCCGGTCGGCGCGATCCCCGGTCCGGTGGCGGTCTCGCCGGACGGCTCCCTGGTCTACGTGGGCAACAACATCGCCACCGGCATCGGCGGCATCAGCGTGATCGACGTCGCCACCAACACTGTCGTCACCAGCTTCGCCACCGGCAGCCAGCCCTTCAGCATCGCCTTCGCGCCCGACGGTGCCAAGGCCTTCGTGGCCAACTTCGTCGGCAGCTCGGTCTCGGTCGTCGACACCGCGACCAGCACCGTCGTCGCGACCATCCAGAACCCCAGCGCCTCCACGCCCGCCGCGGTGGCCGTCACCCCGGACGGCGCCCACGCCTACGCGGGCAACTTCAACAGCAACACCGTGTCGGTCATCGACACCGCCACCAACACCATCAGCACCATCATCAGCGGCATCGGGGGGCCGGAGGGGATCGCGATCAACCCCGACGGCGCCCACGTCTACGTGACGAACGCCAACGCCGGCAGCGTCTCGGTGATCGACACCGCCACCAACTCCGTCACCGGCACCATCCCGGTCGGAAGCGCGCCCGTCGGTGTCGCGGCCGACGGGGCCAGCAGCAACCTCTACGTCGTCAACGACGGCTCCAACACCGTCTCGGTGGTCGACACGGCCACCAACACCGTCACCGGCACCGTCCCCGTCGGCAGCGCTCCGTTCGGGATCGCCGTGACCCCCGTGCCGGTCGCCGTGACCGCGGTCAGCCCGAACCAGGGCCCGCCCTCCGGCGGCGGGACCGTCACGATCACCGGCACCGGACTGGCCGGTGCCCGCGCCGTGAAGTTCGGCGGCACCCCGGCCACCGCCGTCACCGTCATCAACGACCGCACCGTCACCGCGACCGTTCCCGCCCACGCGCCCGGCACGGTCGACGTCACCGTCACCACCCCGGCCGGCACCAGCCCGGTGTCCGCCGCCGACCAGTACACCTACGTCGACCCCGGTGCTGATCTGGCGGTCTCGGTGACCGATTCGGCCGATCCGACCCCGCTCGGCGCCACCTTCACCGACACGGTGACGGTGACCGACAACGGGCCTGCCGACGCCACGGGCACCACGGCCTCCGTCACCCTGTCCGGGGCCCCGGCCGGGATCGTCTCCGCCGTGCCGTCCCAGGGCTCGTGCAGCATCACCGCCCCGACCGTCTCCTGCACCCTGGGCAGCCTGGCGTCCGGCGCGAGCGCGACCGTCACCCTGACCCTGTCGCCGAGCGCCACCGGTACGGTCACCGCCACCGCCGCGGCCGACGCCACCCAACCCGACCCCGTGCCGGGCAACGACAGCGCCGCGCAGAGCACGACCGTCGACAACGCGCTGGGGTGCACGATCGTCGGCACCAACGGCAACGACACCCTCAACGGCACCAGCGGCGCCGACGTCATCTGCGGCCTGGGCGGCAACGACACCATCAACGCGGGCAGCGGCAACGACACCGTCTACGCCGGAGGCGGCGACGACACCATCGACGGCGGCCCCGGCAACGACGTCCTGTGGGGCGGTGCCGGCGACGACGCCCTGGGCGGCGGCAACGGCGACGACTACCTCTACGGCGAGGCCGGCAACGACACCAACAGGGGCGAGACCCTCCTCGACGTGGTGCTGTCCCTGTTCGACAACGGCAACGACCACATCTACGGCGGCCCCGGCAACGACGACCTCGACGGCCAGAACGGCAACGACGTCCTGGTCGACCACGACGGTACCGACACCATGAGCGGCGGCCTCGGCAACGACAGCATCGACGTCCAGGACGGCATCGGAGGCGACACCGCCAACGGCGGCCTGGGCTCCGACACCTGCGCCGCCGACACCGGTGACACCACCATCAGCTGCTGACTCGTACCACCCGCACCACCCGCACCACCCGCACCACCCGGGGCCGGGCCACCACGACGTGGCCCGGCCCCACCCCATGTCCCGGACGTCCGCGAATCCGACCGTGCTCGCCGGGACGGCCTGCGGGCAGCGGATCGACGCCGGGTTCGCGGCGCCGGGCGGGGAGCAGGTCGCGCCGCGCGGACCGTTGGCGTCGAGTGCGGCCGGGTCGGCCGTCGCCCCGGCGACGGAGCCTGCGAAGTCCGGCGTCACGCCAGGTCCTTGCGCATCAGCGTGCACATCGTCCCGTACCGCTGGAGCGAGCCGTCCCCGGCCTCCACGTCCCAGGAGTCGAGTCGAGGTCGCGGCCGAAGGCCCGGTAGCCCAGGCGTTCGTCGAGGGCGCGGCGCGCGGGTTGCCCGCCTCGGCGCGGCGGATCCGGCGGACGAGCTCGCGCACGTGCCCGGGGGAGCCAGGCCCGGCCGCAGGACGGCAGGTCCTCCTCGGTGAGGCCGCGCACCGACAACTGCAGCCCGATCTCGGGCATCGCCGCCCGTCCACGGGGTTTCGGACCGGCCCCGGCGTCGGGCGGAAGGGCTCGCGCTCCCGAGGTGCCAGGGCGGTGCCGGGGCGAACAAGCCGGATTCGGGCAGATCATTCCCAAGCAGAACAAATGGTGCGAAAGGGTCAGTTGAGTGCTTTACTCCCTACTTGAGCCCCAGTGGTCATGTCGTCATATCCGCAATGCCCTTGGGCAGCTGACGCCGTGCGGCCTGGACGGCTCGTACACGGGGGGAGCCGGCGATCGGAGATCCAGGCCGACGACGCCCGCGGACGGGGAGGACCGCACCGGCGGGCTCCCCTCCCCGGCTCACCCCGCCCGCTTCATGACGCCCCGGTACGAGGAGGTACCTTGTCAGTTCTTCGAGTGGCGCTGGCCCAGTGCAACCCGGTTCTCGGTGACATCCCGGGAAACGGCTCCACCGTCCTCCGGTGGTCGCGGAAGGCCGTGGAGGCAGGCGCCGACCTGGTGGCCTTCCCGGAGCTGATGCTGACCGGCTGCCCCGTCCAGGACCTCGGCCTGCGCAGCGCGTTCACCTCGGCCTCGCTGGCGGGGCTGTCCCGGCTCGCGGGCGACCTGGAGGCCGAGGGCCTGGGCGACACACCCGTCGTCGTGGGCTACCTGGACCCGGCAGACCCCGCGGACCCCGCGCTGTCCGCGGGCGAGCCGGGCTCCGTCCCGTGCAGCGCCGCCGCGGTGCTCCACCGCGGAGAGGTCGCGGCCCGCTACCTCAAGGCGCCCGGCAGTGACCTGCCGGCCGTCCGGATCCGCGGGGTGGACGTCGTCCTGCTCGTCGGGGACGACCTGCACGGCAACGCGGAACCGCTCGCCACCGCCGGGGCGGGGCTGGTCCTGCACCTGTCCGCAGCGCCCTACCAGGTGGGCAGCCGGCCGGCCAGGAAGGCCGCGCTGGCCCGACTGGCCGCTGCGGCGGGGGCACCGGTGGCCTCGGTGAACATGGTCGGCGGTCAGGACGACGTCGTGTTCGCCGGCGGGTCGATGGTCGTCGACCCCGGCGGGCAATGCCTCGCGGCGGCCGGTCTGTTCACCGACGACCTCCTCGTCGCCGAGCTGACGCTGTCGGCGGCCGGGGCCGGAGGCGGCCCGCTGCGACGGCTGCCGCGATCGACGACGGTCCCGGACGCACCGGCCCCCGTGCCGGAGGCCGCGCCGCTCCTGGAACTGCCCGACATCTGGCGGGCGCTCGTCGTCGGTACGCGCGACTACGCCCGGAAGAACGGGTTCGCCACCACCGTGGTGGCGCTGTCCGGCGGAATCGACTCGGCGCTGGTCGCCGTGATCGCGGCCGACGCGCTGGGCGCGGCCAACGTCGCCGGCATCTCGATGCCCGGCGACTACTCCAGCGAGCACTCGAAGGCGGACGCGGCGGAGCTGGCCCGCCGCGTCGGACTGGACTTCCGCACGGTGCCCATCCAGCCGATCGTGGACGCGATGCCCGACGTCCTCCGGCTGGACGGCATCGCGGCGGAGAACATCCAGGCCCGCGCACGCGGCATGATCCTCATGGCGGTGTCCAACCAGGAGGACCGGCTGCCGCTGAACACGGGGAACAAGACGGAGTACAGCTGCGGGCACAACACACTCTACGGCGACCAGGTGGGCGGGTACGCGCCGCTGAAGGACGTCCCGAAGACGCTGGTGTGGGCGCTGGCCCGTTGGCGCAACGACCAGGCCCGGCGGCGGGGCGAGCCGGAGCCGATCCCGGACCGCACCATAACGAAGGAGCCGAGTCCGGAACTGCAGCCCGGGCAGGTGGACTCCGAACTGCTGCCCGCCCCGTACGAGGTGCTGGACGAGATCCTCGCGGGGTACGTCGAGGCCGACCTGAGCCGGGACGAACTGGTCGCCCGGGGCGCCTCCCCGGCCGTGGTGGACCAGCTCATCGAGATGGTCGAGCGGGGCGAGTTCAAACGGCGCCAGGCCCCTCCCGGGCCGAGGGTGTCGCGCCGGGCGTTCGGCCCGGACCGCCGGATGCCGATCACCAATCAGTTCGTGCCGCACGGCCACCGCGCGACGTACTTCCCCCATGCCGAACCGGCCACCGGGGCGGGTGCGCCGTGAACGCCCCGCTGATCATCGACACGGACATCGGCGGGGAACCCGACGACGCGATGGCACTGGCCGTCGCCGCGCGGCACCTGCCCGAGCTGGCGCTGGTCATCACCACCGACGAGACCGGAGGCGAACGCGCCCGGTTCACCCGGCACTTCCTCGACCTCCTCGGCCGGCCCGAGGTACCGGTGACAGCGGGCCGGGAGCTCTCCGCCACCCCGTACTTCTGGGTGCGGGACCTCATCCCCGGCGCGGTTCCCCCGCAGCACGACGACCCGGCGGCCGCCGTGGCGGCCGTGTGCCGCAGGACGCGGGGCCCCGTACGGTGGCTGGGGCTGGGGCCGATGTCGAACCTCGCCGACGTGCTCACCGGTCGCCCCGAGCTGGCCGACCGCCTGGAAGTGACGCAGATGGGCGGCGCGTTGTCCTACCGCGACCCGACGCAGGCGCAGTACAACTTCCGCCTCGACCCGGACGCCGCACGCCTCGCGCTGGCCGCGGCGCGGCGGCTGCGCCTGGTCACCTACGACGTGACGTTCGCACCCGCCATCGCGATCTCGGCGGGCTCCCGACTGCACGAGGACCTCGCGGGCTCGCCGTGCGAGTGGGCCACCGTGCTGGCCGCGCAGTGCGACCGGTACTACCGCGGCTACTACCCGAGCACGATTCCGCACACCCCGCTGGCCCTGTCCGCCGCCGCGGGCGAGTCGTTCGTGGACTTCACCCGCCAGCGGCTGGCCGTGGACGCGTACGGACGGACCCGGCTGGACCCCGACGGCACACCGGTGGACCTCAGCACCCACGCCGACCACACCCGGTTCGCGGCATGGCTGCACGCCCGTCTGACGCCCACCGACGTTCCGGCGGACCGGCCGGGACGCCGGTGACCGGCTCGCCCGGGTGACCCCGGTCGCGAAGGCCGGCCGGCTCCGGCCTTCGCGACCGGGACGCCGTGCGGGCCCGGGGCCCGGGCCCGGCGCGCGGGCGGGTCTGACCTCCGGGCCGGGGCCGGAGGACGGGGCCGACGCCGGTGCACGAGCGGCGCCCGCCGGACTC
>NZ_JBHVTL010000008.1:0-259104 GCF_042884635.1 Kitasatospora sp. NPDC058115 | reverse complement strand
AATACTCCCACGACTACTTCCAGCGCCGTTGTCTAATCGTTCGACAAGTGGTCCGGTCGTGGGAGCGCAGGGCGAGGCCGAGGCCGGTGGCGGCCGCCAGGATGCCGAGCAGGGCCACCGGGCGGGACCACTCGCCCGCTCCGGTGTCGGTGAGCGCCACCGGGAGGACGAGGACCGAGGCCGCCAGGGCGGCGAGGGCGTGGGTGCGGTGCGGGCGGCGGCGGCCGGGGCCGAAGGCGTCGACGAGCAGGAGGTAGGCGGTCAGCAGCACCGCCACGGCGGCGCCCCGCCAGAGGCCGGGCTCGCCGATCGCGGCGAGCAGGACGCAGCCGGTCGCCAGCACGGTGGTGCGGCGGGTGGCCAGCCGGGCGAGCCCGGTGGTGGGGCGGCGTTCCGGCTCGGGCGGCGGCGGGGCGGCCCAGGTGGCCACGGCGAGCAGCGCCACCAGTCCGATCGGCCCGACCAGGGCGGCCGCGCCGTCGTCGGCGCCGACCCCGGCCGAAGCCAGCAGCAGGGCGTCGGCGACGACGCACAGGAGGACCCTCTCCCACCGGTTCGTCATCGGGAGCCCCCCGCGATCCGGCGGCGCAGCAACGGCGCGAGGGCGAGGTCCAGGGCCTCGCCGGGGACGTAGCGGGCGACCGGCACGCCGCGCCCGCGCAGGGCGGCACGCATCGCCTCGCGCTCGGCGCGCCAGAGCCGCAGGGCGATCGCACCCACCTCGTCGTCCGGCTCGACCGCGGGCTCGCCGGCCGGGATCTCCACCACGACCAGCGGGTTGCCGTGGTCGCCGATGCGGCCGAGCACCTCCAGGATCCGCTGGTCGGTGAGCGGGGTGAACACGTAGACCAGGGCGTGGCCCGGCAGGGCGGGCAGCGGCAGCCGGGGCAGTGCGGGCCCGCGGTGGACGCGGTCCTGGCGCACCTCCAGCACGCTCTCGACCATCCGGTAGAGCTGGCGGTCGCCGGTGGCGGCGGTGAGCCAGCGCAGCCGGCCGCCGACCGTGACCAGGCCGACCCGGTCGTGGCGGCGCAGGTAGGCGCGGGTCAGTCCGGCGGCCGCGCGCAGGCTCTCGTCCAGGCTGGACAGCCCGGTGACCGGGTCGTGGATGTCGTCGAGGGTGTCCAGCAGGACGACGGCGTCGGAGGCCCGCTCGGCGGCGAACTGGTTGATCTGGATGCTGCCCCGGCGGGTGGTGGAGGGCCAGTGGATGCGCCGCTGGCGTTCGCCGTGGACGTGCGGGCGCACGCCGGTCACCTCGACGCCCGCGCCGTCGTGGCGGGTCGTGTGCTCGCCGATCCGCTCGGGCAGCCGGACCGGGATCGGGGTGAGCCGGGCCGTCGCGGGCACCGGGAAGACGTCCGCGGTGCCGAGGTCGGTGCGCAGGGTGCGGCGGGCGAGGGAGCCGACGTCGTGGACGTCGATGTCCACGGTGCCCAGGCTCCACCGGCCCCAGCTGTCGGCGCGCAGGCCGAGGTCGACACCGGTGGGGCGTACGGTCAGCGCCTCCAGCACGACGCCGGGGCCCAGCGCGATGGTGGGATCGAGCGGGCCGGTCCGCCCGTCGTGCCGGACCGCGATCCGGACGGTGATGCGTTCGCCCTCGAAGCAGCGGCGCGGCTCCACGCCGAGGGTGGTGGCGAGTTCGGCGGGGCGGCTGCCGCCCGGGGCGGCCAGGGCGAGCAGGACGGCGGGGGCGGCGGCCAGGGCGAGCAGCCATGCGTGCCCGGTGACCAGGGCGGCCGCGGTGGCGACCGTGGCGACGGTGAGCAGCCGCAGGG
The DNA here is from genome assembly GCF_042884635.1 of Kitasatospora sp. NPDC058115. Classification (NCBI taxonomy): domain Bacteria; kingdom Bacillati; phylum Actinomycetota; class Actinomycetes; order Kitasatosporales; family Streptomycetaceae; genus Kitasatospora; species Kitasatospora sp. NPDC058115. The sequence continues at coordinate 257,323 of NZ_JBHVTL010000008.1, read as the reverse complement.
TCCGCTCGGCGGGGCGCCAGTGCGGCGAGGGCGGGGTGGCGGGCAGGCCTTCCGCGGAGGCCCGGGCGCTGCGGGCGACGATGCGGGCGGTCACCGGATCGGCAGCGGTCACCGGCTCGACGGCCGGCTCGGTCAACGGCTCGGTCATCGGCTCGGCCGCGCTCACCGCGCGCCGTCCCCATCGCTCCCGGCGGACGTCCCGGCGCCCGTCCCGGCGACGCGCGGCAGGGTCTGCGGCGCCGGGACGGTGGCCACCACCCGGGCCACCACCTCGTCCGCGTCGATCTGGCGCACCCACAACTCCGGCTTGAGGGTGATGCGGTGGGCCAGGGCCGGGACGGCGAGCTCCTTGACGTCCTCCGGCGTCAGGTAGTCGCGGCCCTCCAGCATCGCGCGGGCCCGGGCCAGTTGCACCAGCGCGAGGCCGCCCCGGGGCGAGGCGCCGACCTGGATCTGCGGATCGTTGCGGGTGGCGTCGACGAGCGCGATCACGTAGTCGACGAGGTCGTCGTCGACCTCGACCCGCTCGACCGCGGCCCGCACGGCGAGCAGTTCGGCGGGGCTGCTGACGGTGTCGAGCACCGCCTCCGGCGCGGACCGGTCGAGCCGGGCCCGGAGCATCGCGGCCTCCAGGCCGGTGGACAGGTACCCCATCCGCACCCGGAGCAGGAACCGGTCCAGCTGCGCTTCGGGGAGGGAGTAGGTCCCCTCGTACTCGATCGGGTTGGCGGTGGCGATCACCGCGAAGGGCCGCGGCAGGCGGCGGGTGGCACCGTCGACCGAGACCTGCCCCTCGGCCATCGCCTCCAGCAGCGCGGCCTGGGTCTTCGGCGGGGTGCGGTTGATCTCGTCGGCCAGCAGCAGCTGGGTGAACAGCGGGCCGGGCCGGAAGACCATCTCGCCGCTGTGCTGGTCGTAGAACGGTGCGCCGGTGACGTCGGAGGGCAGCAGGTCCGGCGTGAACTGGATGCGGCGGAAGTCCAGGCCGAGGGTGGTCGCGAACGAGCGGGCCAGGAGCGTCTTGCCGAGGCCGGGAAGGTCCTCGATCAGGACGTGGCCGCCGGCGACGATGCCCAGCATCACCAGCCGCAGCGCTTCGGGCTTGCCGACCACGGCGCGTTCGATCTCCTTCAGCACCGCGCGGGCACGGTCCCCGGCCTGCTGCGGCGTCAGCGCGCCGGGCCCGTCCAGGGCCGCGTGATCGGCGCTCGGGTCGGCGGGGGCCTGCGGGACGGCGGTCATGGTTCTCCTGACGGGACGGTCGGGCCGGGCGGCTGCGGCCTGTTGATCGGACTGGTCGGGCGGACAGAGCTGGTCGGGCCGGTCGGGCTGGTCGGGCTGACAGGGCTGACAGAGCGGGCAGGACTGCCAGGACTGCCAGGACGACGCGGAGCCGGTCGGCTTCGGACGACAGGGCCGGCGCGATCGGCCGGATCCGGCGGGTCGGCGGGATCGGCGCGTCCGGTCCGGCCGGGCCGCTACAGGGACTCCAGCCGGTCGACGAGCGCCAGCAGGACGTCCTGCGGGAGGGCCGGCGCCGGGGGCTCGCCGGCCGGGTCGATCCAGGGCCACAGCCGCGGCCCGATCAGCTCCGCGGCCCGGTCCCGGTCGGCGGTCAGCGAGACCTGGTGGGCCTCCGACAGCCGTGCGGCGAACAGCCGTTGGAGCCGGCCGCGCAGCGGCTGGGCGTCGCCGTCCGGGACCAGCCCCTGGCGCACGGTCCAGCGCCAGTCGGCGAGGCCGGGCTCGTGCGCGTCCAGCAGTCTCGGCCGACGGCGCAGACCCACGTCCAGGATCCCGCCGCCGGCGACGTAGCGGCCGGTGAGGAGCGCGGCGACGGCGATCAGGACCGCTCCGGCGCCGACCGCCGGCAGGCCGCCGACCAGACCGAGCACCACCTCGGCGAGCACGGCGGTGACGGCCAGTTCGCCGAGGCTGTGCCGGACGGAGCCGGGCCGGATCCGTCCCGGCCCGTCCTCGGGCGCCCCGGTGGTGCGACGGGCGGTCTCGGCGTTCATCGGTGGCTCCGGGGCGGCGCGGCGTGACGGTCGGCGGCGGGCTGCTCGCCGCTCACCGCGGCCAGGCGGGCGGCGATGGTGTCCAGGGCGGCGCGGGCCCGGCGGACGTGGCCGTCGTCCATCGGGTGGGAGGAGAACCGGGCCTCCCGGAACAGTTCGGTGAGCGCGTACGCGGGGGCGCGGTCGACGCGGTCGTCCGCCACGGCCCGCTCCAGCAGCTCCGCCGGACTGTCGCCGATCCGCCGTTCGAGTCCGGACGCCGCCAACGAGCCCTCCATCGCGGCGTAGCAGGCGATTACGGCGGCCCGGGCGTCGGCGCCGTGCAGGGACCGCAGCCCGGTGGCGACGGCCGCCGCGAGGACGTCCTCCTCGGAAGCGACCCCGTCGACGGCGGGCAGCGGCCGAGGCCGCCGCCGGGTGCGGTACAGGCCCCGCAGCAGCCGGACCAGCGACACCACCAGGAGGACCGCGAGGACCGCCGCCAGCCCGTACAGCAGCAGGGCCAGCAGGGGCGTGCCGTCGGCCGGCCCGTCGTTCTCCTCCGGAGGGGGCGAGCGGGTGATCTCCGGCAGCGGCACCTCCACCACCTCGCGCTCCTCCCGCTCGGGCCGGGTGCGGCTGTGCAGGACGAACATCAGCACCGGGACCAGCACGGCGGCGCCGCCCAGCAGCACGACGGCCGCCTCGCGCAGCCGCTCGGCCCGCGGCGTCGGACCGACCAGGGGGCGGACCTCCTCGCGGAAGCGCGCGGCGAACCGTCCGACGATCCCCGCCCAGCCGAGGGCGATCAGCCCCACGTAGCCGAGGCCGGCGACCGGCGGGTCGCCCGGCGTCCCCAGCAGGCCGCCGTCCGGGCGCAGGGCCGCGGCGGCGAGCAGCAGGCCACCGCCGATCAGCAGCAGCGGTACCGTCCGGCCGGTGGCGGCTCCCCCGCCGGCCCGGCGGCGCCGGGCCCCGTCCGGCGACACGTTCTCGGTCATGCAACCCCCGGGTCCCCGCGCGCGCGTTCGACGAACGCGCGTCGAAGCGTCGCACACCCACGGTCCCGCTGTCATCCCTCTTCCGGACGGCGCGGAGCGCGCCCGGCACGGCGAGGTGCCGGACGGGCGGTGAGCGCGTAGCGTCCGTAGCCACCGCGCCATTTCGCCACCGCGCCACCGTGCCACCGAGATCCAAGGAGACCGCCGCGTGCCCTCGGCCGCCGAGATGCTCAACCCGGACACCGTCGCCGCGCTCGCCCGCTGCCTGGCCCGCGCCGGCCACGGCCACGGCCTCGGCCTCGGCACAGACGCCCTCCACCGGTGCGGCGCGGCCCTGGACGGGCTGGGCTTCGGCGAACGCGTCGCCGCCGTCCGCGACGCCGTGCTCGCCGACCTCCCGCCCGGCTACCCCGCCTTCGAGCGGGTCCTGTACGAGGCCCTGCGCGACGAGGAGTTCACCGGCTGGATGACCTTCCCCGTCGGCGAGGCGGCGGCCGTGCGCGGACTGGACGCCTTCGAGCCGGCGCTCGCCCTGCTCGCCGCGCTCACCCCCCGGCTGACCTGCGAGAGCGCCGTCCGCCCGTTCCTGCGCGCCGACCAGGGGCGCGCGCTCGCCGTCATGACGCGGTGGACGCGGGACCCGGACCCGCACGTCCGCCGGCTCGCCAGTGAGGGCACCCGGCCCCGGCTGCCGTGGGCGGCGCAGCTCCCGGCGCTGATCGCCGACCCGGCGCCCGCCGTGCCGCTGCTCGACGCGCTGTACCGGGACACCTCGGAGTACGTCCGCCGCTCGGTCGCCAACCACCTCAACGACATCAGCCGCGACCACCCCGCCACCGCCGTCGGGACCGCCGCCCGCTGGCTCGCCGACCCGGCGCCGACCACCCTCGCGCTGGTCCGGCACGGCCTGCGCACCCTCGTCAAGGCCGGCCACCCCGAGGCGCTCGCCCTGCTCGGCCACCGCCCGGACGCCCCGGTCACCGTCGAGGGCCCGCACGTGCGCACCGCCGGGATCACGCTCGGCGAGGAGCTGGTCTTCGAGTACGCGGTGACCAACACCCATGACGAGAGCACCAGTGTGGTCATCGACTACGTCGTGCACCACGTGAAGGCCAACGGCGGCCGCACGCCCAAGGTCTTCAAGCTCACCACCCGTTCCCTCGCCCCCGGCGAGACCTGGCGGGCCACCCGCCGGCACCCCGTGAAGCCGATCAGCACCCGGCGCTACCACCCGGGCGTGCACCTGCTGGAGCTCCAGGTCAACGGCCGCCGCCACGGCGAGGGTTCGTTCACCCTGAGTCTCTGACGGCCAGCGCCGCGAGGACCGCGTCCGCCGACTCGCCGACGGTGCGGCCGCTCGCGGCGTCCAGCCGGTCCAGCCCGAGCCGGTCCAGTTCGGCCGACATCAGCTCCTGGTAGCGCACGCTGCGGGCCAGGAACGCGTCCACCAGGCGCCGTCCGTCCTCGTCCGCCTCCGCGTACCGCCCGCCGCGCCGGATCCGCTCGCGGAGCACCGCCTCCCCGGCGGTCAGCCACAGCGCGGCGGTGGCGGGGCCGACCAGCGGGGCCACCGCGGCGGGCCACAGGGCCGAGCCCTCCAGCACCAGGCCGGGCCCGTCGGCGTCCGCCGCCCGCCGGGCGACCAGGTCCTCGATCCGGGGCCGCAGCCGCGCGTAGTGGTCGAGCACCGAGGCGATCAACTCCTCGACCGACAGCGTGCGGTAGTGCTCGGCGACGTGCGGCGGCACCTCCCGGCCTGGACTCGGCCACGGGCGGCCCGGGTGCCGCGCCAGTTTGTCCGTCGACCGGTACTCGAAGCCGAGCCGCTCCGCCACCACCCGGCCCACGGTCGACTTCCCGGTGTGGGACGTCCCCCCGATCAGCACCACCCGCAGCACACCGTCCGTCATACCGCCGACGCTACCCGCCCCGGCGCAGAGCGAGACCGAACCTTGATCTGCGCGGCCCGTTCCGGCACCCCGGCCGCACCGCCCGGCGAGCCCTTCCCGGCCCCCCGCCGGGGTGCCCGCGACCGGCGGACCCCACCCGCGGGGGAGGCGCCCGACCCCGGCCGGCCGCACCCGCCACCGCCCGCACAAGCCCTTTCCCGGCGCCTGTCCGGGGGGTGATCGGCGGCCCGCGAACACCTAGGCTCGACGGTACCGATCCCCCCTCCGAAGGGCCGCCCTTGAACCGCTCCGTGCGCTCCACCGACGACGTCCTCGCCCTGCTCGACGGGCTGTTCGCCCCCGAGGCGGACCGCTGGACCGACCGGGCCGCCGACTGGTGGGACGACTTCTACGCCGACCGCGGATCCGGGCGGCCGTTCTTCGTCGCGGACCCCGACGAGAACCTCGTCGCCCACCTCGACCGCGGCCTGCTCGCCCCCGGCGCACGGGTGCTGGACCTCGGCTGCGGGGCCGGGCGCAACGCCGTCCACCTCGCCGGGCGCGGGTTCGAGGTGGACGCCGTCGACCTCTCCTCGACCGCCCTCGCCTGGGCGGGCGAGCGCGCCCGGGCGGCCGGCGTCGCCCCGCGGTTCCACCACGGCAACATCTTCACCGTCGAACTCCCGCTCCCCCAGTACGACTTGGTGTACGACTCCGGCTGCCTGCACCACCTCCCCCCACACCGCCGGATCAGCTACCTCGCGCTGCTGCAGAGGGTCCTGGCGCCCGGCGGGCACCTCGGCCTGACCTGCTTCGCGGCCGGCGCGATGGGCTCGGAGCTGCCCGACGCGGAGCTGTACCGCACCGGCCGGCTGGACGGCGGCCTCGCCTTCACCCCGGACGAACTCCGCTGGATCCTCGGCGACTTCACCGAGGTGGAGATCCGGCCGATGGTGCCGCAGGAGCCCGGGTCCGGGCTGTTCGGGCTGCCCGTGCTGCTCACCGCGCTGTTCCGCAGGCCGCCCGCCGGGTGAGGCTTGCGCGGGCGCGCGCCCGGGGTAGAAGTAGGGCGGGGGGCGGGCCGCCCGGTGCCGGGCGGCCCGCCTGTGGAGCAGGGGAACGAGAGGGGACGGGACGCGATGTCCGCCGAGGAAACAGCGTGGGACGCCGCCGTCGGGCGCGGACTGGGCTTCCTGCACGGGGCGTTGGGGCCCGAAGGCCTGCCGTCCGCCAGGCCCGGCGTCGACCCGGAGCTGCGCGCACCGCTCAGCGGCGCCGACGCCCGCCGGCGCCTGCTGGTCACGCACGGGGTGGACCTCGGGTTCGACCCCGACCACGAGGGGTTCTCCGCGATGTGGGGCCTCGCGCTGCTGCGGCCCGGCAGCGAACGGCCCGAGGAACGCGAGCTGGTGGCCGCGCTGGCCGAGCAGGCCGGCCGCCACCGCGAGCCGGGACGGCACCGGTTCCGCATGTTCCCGCCCGGCGTGCCGTTCGCCGCCGACACCGACAGCACCGCGGTCGCGATCTCCGGGCTGGTCCGGCACGGGCTGCTCGCACCGGACCAGCAGGCCGAGTTCGCACGGGAATTGCTGGATACCCGGATCGGTCCGGACGACGGTCCGATACCGGCCTACTGGGAGGACACCGACCGGACGGCCTCGCGCGGCCGGCGCTACGACGCCGTCACCGCCGCCAACATCCTCTTCGCGCTCCATCTGCCCGGCGCCGCAAGCCGGTTGCCGCACCCGGCGGCCGAGGCGACGCTCCGCCACGTCCAGCAGCACCTGGCCGGACCCCGCACCGGCACCCGGTACTACGCCTCCCCCGAGGCCTTCCTGCACGCCGCCGCCCGGGCCGCCACCCTGGTGCCCGCGCTCGCCGCACCCGCGCGCCGGGCGGTCGAGCACGTCACCACCCAGTTCGCCGACACCCCGCTCGAACTGGCCCTGCTCGTCCTGGCCGGCGAGTACACGGGCGCCACCGCGGACCTGCCCGGGCTGCGCCGGCGGCTCGTCGACGCGCAGCTCCCGGACGGCTCCTGGCCGGCCGGCGGCTACTTCCGCACCGGGAGCGTGCCGCTGTACTTCGGCTCGCCGCACCTCACCACGCTGTTCGCCGTCCGCGCCCTGCGCCCGGAGACCCCGCCGGGGCGCTGACCCCCGCAGGCCCCGGCCGGCGGGCGGGGTCCGGGCCGACGGCGAGGCCCCGGCCGGCGGGCCAGGTGGTCAGGACAGCCGGGCCTCCGACGGGCCGGGCCCCGGTCAGTGAGCGAGGCTGAAGTCGCCGCCGACCGGGGCGGCGATCCGGTCGGCCCGGGCCAGGTCGGTGCGGGTGGTCACCGGGGTGCTGCTGCCGGTCGTGCCGCCGTCGCCGAGCTGGCCGGAGCCGTTGCCGCCGCAGGAGCGGACCGCGCCGTCGGCCAGCAGGACGACGGTGTGCTCGCGCCCGCCCGCCGCGCGCCGCACACCGGTCAGGCCCGGGACCTCCACGGGGGTGGTCCGGAAGGTGGTGGTGCCGTCGCCGAGCTGGCCCGAGGTGTTCTGCCCCCAGGACCTGAGGCGGCGGTCGCCGCCGGTGACGGCCAGGCTGTGGTGGCAGCCGGCCGCGATCCAGGAGACCCCGCCGGACCAGCCGCCCCGGGTGTGGACCGGGGTGTAGCGGTTGATGGTGGTGTTGTCGCCGAGCTGGCCGGCGGCGTTGAAGCCCCAGGCCCTGACGGCGTGCCCGCCGATCACGGCGAGGCTGTGGTTGGCGCCGGCCGCGATCCGGGTGACCCCGTCCAGGCCGGAGACCTGGACGGGGACGGTGCGGGCGGTCGAAGTGCCGTCGCCGAGCTGGCCGTTGACGTTGTGACCCCAGGCCCACACGGTGCCGTCCGCGCGCAGCGCCAGGCTGTGGTGGAGGCCGGCGGCGATCGCGATCACCTCGTCGAGGCGCCTGACCCGCACCGGGACGCAGCTGTCGGCGTGGGAGCCGTTGCCGAGTTGCCCGTGGGCGTTCCGGCCCCAGGCGACCACGGTGCCGTCCTCGCACAGGGCCAGGCTGTGCTCACCGCCGGCGGCGACCCGGGTGGCGTCGCCGAGGTTGACGACCAGGTCGGGCACGCCACGGGCGGAGACCGTGCCGTCGCCCAGCTGGCCCGAGCCGTTGGCGCCCCAGGACTGCACGGTGCCGTCGGCCAGCAGCGCCAGCCCGTGCCCCGTGGCCGCGCCGGTCCCGCCCGCGGCGATCCCGAGCAGGGCGCCGGCCGGCCCGAGCACGCTGGTGGCCCTGGTCTGCTGGGCCGCCCAGGAGCCGTCGCCGAGCTGACCGGCCCGGTTGTTGCCCCAGGCCTTGAGCCGTTTGTCCGCCACGTCTTCTCCCGGCGTGTGCATGGGCGGCCGCAGCGCCGCACTGACGGATGGCGGCGCGACCCCCGCGCCCCACAGGTAGCCAAACAGACACCCACAGTAATCGGGTGTGCTCACGGCCCGGGTGAGGCGGCGCCGCCGTCGCGCAGCCGGCGCAGCAGCCCGTCCAGGTCGAGGCGGGTCCGCTCGCGGCCGGCCGGGACGAGGCGCTCGGTCTGGGCCAGGAAGCCGCGGACCCGGTCGGCGGGGGCGCGCAGGACGACGCTGCCGCCCTCGCCGATCAGGGCGATGAGGACGGAGCCGGGGTGTTCGGCCTCGCCGGGGCGGACGGTGACGCTGCCGAGGCCCGCCGGGGCGTGCAGACCGGCGGCCAGCAGCTCGCGGGCGAAGACCCAGCTGATCGGGGTGGCGAGGTCGGTGTGGCTGTCGAGGACGACGGCGTACGGGTCGGCGGCGCGGTAGCGCAGCCGGGCGGGGACGGCGAGGGTCAGGCCGGGCCGGACCTCGACCCGGAGGTCCAGCGCGACCGCGCAGCCCTCGTCGGCGGCGCGCTGCGCGGGGACGCGCGGAGGCTCGTCCGTCATGACCGCCCCCCGGCGTGCAGAATCGATTCTTCACAAGCGCCACGGGCGGAAGGGTCAGGGCTCACGGCAGGAACAACGAGCCACCCCGGCTTCGGCAACCCCCGCCGCGGACCGGTCACCCGGGTGACGCCGGAACGGACCAGTCCGGCGGGCGGGCCCCCCGCCCCCGGCCTAGGCTTCCGAGGCGGAACCACCCCTGGCGCCCTCGGAACGGAACCCCCATGCACCCTGTCGTACGCGGCGCCGGAGCGCTGGGCCTGGCCGCGGCGCTGGCCGGCGGCCTCACCGCGTGCCAGAGCGGGCCCATGGCGGCCTCCGCGAAGGTCGAACCGACCACCGCCGCGACCACCCCCGCCGCCACCGGCGCGACCCCGCCCCCGGCCCCGGCCGAGACCTCGACCACCGCCCCGAGCACCACCCCGAGCACCGCCCTCCCCGCGCTGCCCGCCGCGCTCACCGGCCAGCGGCCCGGCTGGCAGGCCTGCCCCGCGCCGTCCGCCGCCCAGGGCGGCGGCCAGGCCCCGGGCGCGCCCTGGGAGTGCGCCACGCTGAAGGCCCCCCTGGACTACGCCGAGCCGGACGGCCGGAGCGTCGACCTCGCCCTGATCCGGCTGCCGGCCACCGGCGGCCAGCCGAGGATCGGCTCGCTGCTCTTCAACTTCGGCGGCCCCGGCGCCTCCGGCGTCGCCACCCTGCCCGCCCTCGCCGAGGACTACGCCGACCTCAACACCCGCTACGACCTGGTGAGTTTCGACCCGCGCGGGGTCGGCGACAGCGCGGGCGTGCGCTGCCTGGACGACGCCGCCACCGACGCCACGGCCGCCGTCGACGCCTCGCCCGACGACGACGCCGAGGTGCGGGCACTCGCCGAGGCCACCGCCGCGTACGCCAACGCCTGCCGGGACAACTCCGGCGCCGTCCTGGCGCACGTCGACACCGTCTCGGCCGCCCGCGACCTGGACCTGCTGCGCCAGGTGCTCGGCGATGACAGGCTGCACTACTTCGGCTTCTCCTACGGCACCGAACTCGGCGGCGTCTACGCCCATCTGTACCCGCACACCGTCGGCCGCCTGGCGATGGACGCCGTCGTCGACCCGGCCCAGGATCCGGTGCAGAGCTCGCTCGGCCAGGCCAAGGGCTTCCAGCTCGCCCTGGAGAACTTCATGACGGCCTGCGCCGAACAGGCGGGCGAGGCCTGCCCGACCGGCCCGGGCGGCGCGCAGGGCACCCGGCGGATCACCACCCTCCTCCAGGGCCTGGACGCCGCCCCGCTGCCCGCCGAGGGCGGCCGCACGCTCACCCAGGACCTCGCCGTCACCGGGATCGCCGCCGCGCTCTACAGCGAGGCGAGCTGGAACGCCCTGGCCGTCGGCCTCCAGGAGGCGCTGGAGGGCGGCGCCGGCACCACCCTGCTGGCCCTCGCCGACGCCTACGTGGGCCGCGACGCCCAGGGCCGCTACAGCAATCTGTTCGCCGCCAACCGGGCCATCAGCTGCGTCGACGACCGGCAGCGCTACACCGCCGCGCAGGTGCAGGAGCAGCTCCCGGCGTTCCGTCAGGCCTCGCCCGTGTTCGGCGACTTCGCCGCCTGGGGGCTGACCGCCTGCGCGGGCTGGCCGGTGGCCGGCCTCACCGACCACCCCGACGTCAGCGCCCCCGGCGCGCCGCCGATCGTGGTCATCGGCAACACCGGCGACCCGGCCACCCCGTACGAGGGGGCCCGCGCCATGGCGCACGGCCTCGGCGCCGGCGTCGGAGTGACCGTCACCCTGCGCGGCCAGGGCCACGGCGGCTACGACACCGGCAACGTCTGCCTCAAACAGGCCGTCGACCAGTACTTCCTGGACGGCGTGGTGCCCGCCGACGGCACCACGTGCACGTAACAAGCCGTCACCAACCTCCCACCCCGGTCGGGGACTTCACGGCGCCACGCCCTACCGTGGGCCCCGGAAAGGGGACCACATGACCGCCAACCCGCCACGGCTGCAGGGCAACCGCTGCCTCCTCGACCGCGCGCACCCGTTCCCCGAACGGGTCACCCGGCTGGTCCGGGCCTGGGAGGACGACGGCCGGGCCGGCTACCGCCTGGTCGACGGACGGGCGTTGCTCGCCCTCTACTGCTGGCACCTGGACGCCACCCGGCGCGGCACCGCCGACGACGACCCGGCCACCACCGCGTACGTCGCCGCGGCCTTCGCCGCCAACGGGGGCGCCGACGGCTGGGACGAACTGCTGCGCGAACGCGCCGACTGCACCTGCCACGGCCAGAGCTGGCGGCTGGAGAACATCTCGGTCTGCCTGGGCTGTCTGCGCTACGTCTGCTACCGGGTCGACGGCCCCTGCTGCCCCGGCGCCCGCATCGTCGGCTGATCCCCGTCCGGGTCCCCGGTCAGCAGACGGGCCAGCAGCGCGGCCGGCCCCTCCGGCAGGGCGCCGTGGACAAGTTCGGTGCGGTGCACCAGCCGGGGCGACCGGACCGCAACGGCCACCACGCCCGGCGCGCCCGCCAGGGCGGCGGCGGGCAGCAGCACCGGGCCGTGCCCGGCGGCGACCAGGGCCAGCAGCCCGCGGACGTCGGTGCCCAGGTAGCGGGCGGCCGGCCGGAAGCCGTCGACGGCGGTCACGGCCCGCAACCGGGCGCCGCCCGGGGCCAGCCCGGGGGCGTCCAGCCAGCGGGCGGCGGACAGGTCGGCGAGCGCGAGCCCGCTGCGCCCGGCCAGCGGGTGGTCCGCCGGCAGGGCGACGGCCAGCGGCTGCTCCGCGACCGCGACGGTGGCGAGCGGGCCCACGTCGGGCAGCGGGAGCGGATCGGACGGAGCGGCCGGGCCGTCGACGAGCGCCAGGTCGACGGCGCCGGTGGCGACCTCGGCGGGCAGGTCGTCCAGGGCGACCACCCGCACCGTCAGGTCCACCGTGGGATGCACCCGGCGCACCTCGGCGAGCGCGCGCCCCACCTGCGCCCCGAGCGCCAACGGGGTGGCCCCGACAGTGAGGCGGGCGCTCGCGGCACCCGCCAGGCGCGCGATGTCGGCCCGTGCCGCGTCGATCCTCAGCAGCAGCGCGGAGGCGTGCTCCAGCAGCCGCGCCCCCGCCCCGGTCGGACCGACCGGACGGCGGTGCAGCACCGCCGTGCCGAGGTCCGTCTCCAGCGCGGCGATCTGCTGGGAGACGGCGGACTGGGTGTAGCCGAGCACGCGGGCCGCCTCGGAGAACGAGCCCAGCCGGGCCACGGTGACGAAGGTGCGCAACTGCTGCGGCTCCACGCGCCATCACGTCCACTGATCGGGGAGTAAGGAATCATCGTTGGCGCTGATCCCGCGCCGGCGGTCAGGATAGCCGCATGACGCACCCAGCCCCCCGCCTCGCCCTGGTCGGCGACCGCTCGACCGCCGTCCGCTCGCATACCCGCGTCCCGGCCCTGCTCGACGCGCTCGCCGAGCGCGACCAGCTCGTCCTGGACGCCTACTGGATCCCCACCGAGGAGGCCGCCGCCCCCGGCGCGCTCGACGGCTTCGACGCCGTCTGGCTGCTCCCCGGCAGCCCGTACCGCAGCGAGGACGGCGCGGTCGCCGCCGTGCGCACCGCCCGCGAGCGGCGCATCCCCTTCCTCGGCACCTGCGCCGGCTTCCAGCACGCGGTGCTGGAGTACGCCCGCCACGTCTGCGGCATCGGCGGCGCCGCGCACGGCGAGAACGACCCCGGCGAGGCGGACCTGGTGATCGTGCCGCTCAGCTGCTCCCTGGTGGGCCACGAGGGCGCCGTGCACGTGACGCCCGGCTCGCTGGCCGAACGCGTCCTCGGCGCACCGCGCACGGTGGAGCGCTACCACTGCGGGTACGGGCTGAACGACGCCTACCGGGAGCGGCTGAGCGCGGAGGGCCTGCGCTTCAGCGGCACCGACGAGACCGGGGCGCTGCGGATCCTGGAGCTGCCCGCCGAGACGCACCCGTTCTTCCTGGCCTCGCTGTTCCAGCCGGAGCTGGCCGGCGACGGCACCCGGGCCCATCCGATGATCCGCGCCTTCGCCGCCGCCGCGGTGCGCGCGGCGGACGCCGTCAGCGCCCGGCGGTGAGCCGCTCCCACACCTCGGCCACCCTGGGCGCGAGCTCCTCCAGCGGGCCGCTGTTGTCGATCACCAGGTCGGCGATCGCCAGCCGGTCGGCCCGGCTCGCCTGGGCGGCCATCCGGGCCCGGGCCTCCTGCTCGGTCATGCCGCGCAGCCGGACCAGCCGCTCGACCCGCACCTCGTCCGCCGCGTCGACCACGATCACCCGGTCGTAGAGCGGGCCGAGCCCGTTCTCGGCGAGCAGCGGGACGTCGTGCACCACCACCGCGTCCGGCGCGGCCGCCGCCTCCAGCTCGGCGGACCGCGCCCGGACCAGCGGGTGGACGATCGCGTTCAGGGCCCGCAGCCGCTCCGGGTCGGCGAAGACGATCGCGCCGAGCGCCGGCCGGTCCAGCGAGCCGTCCGCCGCGAGCACGCCCTCGCCGAACTCGGCGGCCACCGCCTCCAGGCCCGCGGTACCGGGGGCGACCACCTCGCGGGCGATCACGTCGGAGTCCACGATCACCGCGCCGTGGGCGGCGAGCAGCCGCGACACCTCGCTCTTGCCCGCGCCGATGCCGCCCGTCAGTCCGATCTTCAGCATGGCGCCAGGCTACCGGCGGACCCCACCGCGCGGTCACCCCAGGTCGAGGCTCTCCCCCTCGCCCAGGGTGCGCAGCTCCGCCCCGGTGCCCGGCCCGCCGGGGCCGACCAGACGGGTGTGCACCGCCAGGCCCGCCGTGCTGAGCACCGCGTCGTGCACCGGAACCACCTGCCGCGGCCCGGCCTCGCGCACGTAGTCGACCAGTTCGGCGACCTTGGTCCAGGGCGCGGCGATCGGCAGCAGCAGGGTGTCCACCGGCTGCGGCGGCACGGTCAGCGCGTCCCCCGGGTGGAACAGCCGCCCGTCGAAGAGGAACCCGACGTTGCGCACCCGGGGGATCTCCGGGTGGATCACCGCATGCCACTCGCCGTGCACCGTGACGCCGATCCCGCCGAGGTCGAAGGCGTCGTCCTCACCGACCGCGGTCACCCGCCGGGCCACCCCCTCCAGCTTCCGGGCGACATCCGGGTTGGTCCACACCCGCAGCGCCGGGTCCGCCTCCAGCGCGGCCCGCAGCGGGGCCTCCTCGAAGTGGTCGGCGTGCTCATGGGTGATCAGCACGGCGTCCGCTCCCGCCAGGACGGCGGGGTCGGTGAACATCCCGGGGTCGACGACGACCGTCGTCCCCCCGTGCTCCAGGCGTACGCAGGCGTGTCCGAACTTGGTGATCCGCATGCCTCGCACGGTACTCCCGAACCGCTACGGCGCGGTGGTGGCCAGCTCCTTCTCCGCGACGGGCCGCGGCGAGGGCAGCACCGCCGGTGCGATCGTCGGCAGCTCCACGTGCTCGCTCAGCCCGAACCGGTCGTGCAGCCGGCGCAGCGGGGCCGGCGCCCACCAGTTGAACTCGCCGAACAGGCTCATCGCGGCGGGCACCAGCAGGCAGCGCACCAGCGTGGCGTCGACCGCCACGGCGACGGCCAGGGCGATGCCCATCTGCTTGACCATCAGCATGTCGCCGAGCGCGAAGCCGGCGAAGACGATCACCATCAGCAGCGCCGCCGAGGTGATGATCCTCCCGCTGCGCTGGACGCCCAGCTCCACCGACCGGGTGCAGCTGTGACCCTTGTCCCGCAGTTCCTTGATCCGGGCGAGCAGGAAGACCTCGTAGTCCATCGACAGGCCGAAGGCGAAGGCGAACACCAGCACCGGGATGAACGTCTCCAGACCGCCGGTCGGGCTGAAGCCGAGCAGTCCGCTGAACCAGCCGTCCTGGAAGACCAGGGTGAGCGCGCCGAGCGAGGCGCCCAGCGAGAGCAGGTTCATCAACAGCGCCTTGACCGGCATCACCACCGAGCCGGTCATCAGGAACAGCAGGATCAGGGTGCCGAGGGCGACCAGGCCGAGCGCGATCGGCCCGCGGGTGTGCAGTTCGTCCTGGAAGTCGACCACCGAGGCCGCGCCGCCGGTCACCTCGGTGGTGAGCCCGCCGCGGTCGGCGCGCAGCTCCTTCACCACCTGCTTGGCCTGCCCGCCCTGCGGGTCGCCGTGCACCAGGACGTCGATGGTGGAGACGGTGTCGCTCACGGGAGTGACGGCGCGCACGCCGCTGACGCCCGGCAGCTGGGCCACCACGTCGTCCGCGTAGGCCTGGGCCACGGCGGCGCCGCTCTCCACCACCACCGTGATCGGGGCGGCGGAGGCCTGCGGGAAGCGCTGGTCGATCGTCTCGGCGACCTGCCGGCCGGCCGAGGAGGCGGGCAGCACGGAGGCGCCGGAGTTGCGCATGTCGGCGTGCAGGAACGGCGCGCCGGCGGCCATCAGCAGCGCCGTGCAGACCAGCGCCACGGGCACCGCCCGCTTGCCGACCCGGCGCACCGTCCGGCTGAAGAAGCCCTCGTCGGGGACGGGCGCCGTGGGTGCCTTGATCCGGCTCCCGGCGAAGCCCAGCAGCGCGGGGATGAGGGTGAGCGCGGCGGCGACCGCGATCACCACGACGCTCACCCCGGCCGCCGAGACGGCGGCGAGCACCGGGCTGGTGAAGACGAACAGGCCGGAGAGCGCGACGGCCACGGTCAGTCCGGAGAAGGCGACGGTGCGCCCGGCGGTGGCGGCGGTCCGCTCGACGGCGGCGGCGATCGTCGCGCCGTGGCCGCGTTCCTCGCGGAAGCGGTTGACCATGAGCAGCGCGTAGTCGATCGACAGGCCGAGGCCGAGCACGGTGGCGATGGGCAGCACGCTGGTGTCGATGTCCATGATCCGGCTGAATCCGAACATGGCCAGCAGCGCGCCGCCGACCGAGGCCACGGCGCCGATCACCGGCAGGCTGGCGGCGGCCAGGCCGCCGAAGACCAGCACCATGACGATCAGGGTGAGCGGCAGGGTGACGATCTCGCCGAAGCGGGTGTCCTTCTCGGTCTGCTTCTTGACCTCGTCCTGGAGCACCAGGTCCCCGCCGACGGTCACCTTTCCGCCCTCGGCCCGGACGTCGCTCTGAATGGCGGAAAGCCGCTGGGTGACGGCGGTGGTCTGGGCGGAGGTGCTGGTGTCGGACATCCGCACCGAGACCAGGCTCGCGGTGCCGTCGGCCGAGCGAAGCGCGGCGGCGCCCGGGCCGGGGCCGTAGGCGTCGGTGGCCGAGGAGACCCCGGGCAGGGCGGCGATCTCGGCGGTGGCCCGGGTGACGGCGTCCCGGACGGCCGCGTCGTCCACCGGCCGGCCGTCCACCACCGCGGTCACGGTGCCCCTGGCCGGGTCGGCGGCGGTGACGACGGCGCTGCCGCGGTCCGCCTCGGAGGAGGCGGAGGAGGCGCCGGCCACCGAGCCCTCGAAGACCCGCCCGCCGATCAGCACGCCTATCACCAGCACGACGGCCCAGAAGCCGAGTACCCAGCGTCGCTGCCGGTAGCAGAACCGGCCGAGGGCGGCGAGGCGCCCACCGACCTGCTGGTCGGCGGAGCGAGGGGCGGAGGCAGCGGAGGACACGGCGGAGCGAGGGCTCATGTGCGGGGGGTGCCTAGCGTGCGGGGCCGGGTGAGCGGCCCATCGGGCAACTCCTCCCAAGGTAGGTGCGATTCATCGAATCACCCATAGGTATGCAATGAGCCCCTCATCACAAAAATTCGCCCGATAAAGAACAAATAATGAAGGTCGAAAAACAATGAACCCCGCTCGGAAACCGAGCGGGGTTCATCGGTGACGCTATGCGCTAGTCACGCACCAGCGGGGCAGAGCCTCAGCTCTGGCCGCCGGCCAGCTTCTCGCGCAGGGCGGCCAGGGCCTCGTCCGAGGCCAGGGCGCCGGAGCCCTCGTCGCTGCTGGACGAGTAGGAGCCACCGGCGGCGGCGGCGACGGCGTCGCCACCCTCGGCAGCGGCCTCCGCGTCGGCCTCGCGGCTCTTGATGACCTGGGCCTGGTGCTGCTCGAAGCGGGCCTGGGCCTCGGCGTACTGCCGCTCCCACTCCTCACGCTGCTTCTCGAAGCCCGGCAGCCAGTCGTTGGCCTCGGGGTCGAAGCCCTCCGGGTAGATGTAGTTGCCCTGGTCGTCGTAGGACGCGGCCATGCCGTACAGGGTCGGGTCGAACTCGACCTCGGCCGGGTTGGCACCCAGCGCCTCGTTGGCCTGCTTCAGCGAGAGGCTGATGCGACGACGCTCAAGGTCGATGTCGATGACCTTGACGAAGATCTCGTCGCCGACCTGGACGACCTGCTCCGGGATCTCGACGTGGCGCTCGGCCAGCTCGGAGATGTGGACCAGACCCTCGATGCCCTCGTCCACGCGGACGAACGCACCGAACGGAACCAGCTTGGTGACCTTACCCGGGACGACCTGGCCGATCTGGTGGGTACGGGCGAACTGCTGCCACGGGTCCTCCTGGGTCGCCTTCAGCGACAGGGAGACACGCTCGCGGTCCATGTCGACGTCGAGAACCTCGACGGTGACCTCCTGGCCGACCTCGACGACCTCGGACGGGTGGTCGATGTGCTTCCAGGACAGCTCGGAAACGTGGACCAGACCGTCGACGCCACCCAGGTCCACGAAGGCACCGAAGTTGACGATCGAGGAGACGACGCCGGAGCGCACCTGGCCCTTCTGCAGGGTGGTGAGGAAGGTCTGGCGGACCTCGCTCTGGGTCTGCTCCAGCCAGGCACGGCGGGACAGGACCACGTTGTTGCGGTTCTTGTCCAGCTCGATGATCTTGGCCTCGAGCTCCTTGCCCACGTAGGGCTGGAGGTCGCGGACGCGGCGCATCTCGACGAGCGAGGCCGGGAGGAAGCCACGGAGGCCGATGTCGAGGATGAGACCACCCTTGACGACCTCGATGACGGTACCGGTGACGATGCCGTCCTCTTCCTTGATCTTCTCGATCGTGCCCCAGGCACGCTCGTACTGAGCGCGCTTCTTGGACAGGATGAGACGACCCTCCTTGTCCTCCTTCTGGAGAACCAGGGCCTCGATGTTGTCGCCGACGGCGACGACCTCGTGCGGGTCGACGTCGTGCTTGATCGACAGCTCGCGGGACGGGATGACGCCCTCGGTCTTGTAACCGATGTCGAGGAGGACCTCGTCACGGTCGACCTTCACGATGACGCCCTCGACGATGTCGCCATCGTTGAAGTACTTGATGGTCTCGTCGATCGCGGCCAGGAACGCCTCGGCGTCGCCGATGTCGTTGAGCGCGACCTGCGGGGTGGTGCTGAGGGAGGAGTCGGTGGGGCTCGTCATTAGGAAAAGGGCTCCGGTACGGACATGAAAGTCGTAGGTAATGCCACGCGGAGGGCCCGTATCGCTCCCACCGAAAGCCGGACAGCCAAGAACACGGAGCACCGGGATTCCCGTGACAACGGGAGATCGGCGTCCGTCTTGCGACCGTGGGGTCTTCGACAGATGCGAGCGCGACCTGCTCCGTCCGAGGCGCGCAGGCCCGCAGCGCAACTTGTAGCATACGGGGACGGCCAGGCACGGTCAACGCCAAGAACGGCAAGACGGTGGAGCCCGGTATGGAACAGGCCATATCCTCCGATTGCGCACCTCGATGGGTGGCGGCCGCAGGGAGGACCCTTTCCCCGGATGCCACCGCCGGGACACCGGACCTCTCGGACCGGTTCACGGCAGCGGCGCTTCCGCAGACGACACCCTACGCGATGGGCCTTCTCACCGTGACCGGCACCCCCCTCCCCGACCCCATTGATCTTGACGAGGACGGCGACGACGCGGTAAGGCGCTCCGCCGGAACCGGCGAGAGCAGCCGCGCCAGCCGCCACTGGTGGGACCGCAACGCCGACGAGTACCAGGACGAACACGGCGCGTTCCTCGGCGACGACCGGTTCACCTGGTGCCCCGAGGGCCTCGACGAGGCCGACGCCCGGCTGCTCGGCGACGTCACCGGCCGCACCGTCCTGGAGATCGGCGCCGGCGCCGCCCAGTGCTCGCGCTGGCTGGCCGGCCGCGGCGCCCGCCCGGTCGCCCTCGACATCTCGCACCGCCAGCTCCAGCACTCGCTGCGGATCGACCTCGCCCGCGGCGCCGCACCCGTCCCGGTCGTCCAGGCCGACGCCGCCGTGCTGCCCTTCGCCGACGCCTCCTTCGACCTCGCCTGCTCCGCCTACGGCGCCGTCCCGTTCAGCGCCGACACCGCCGCCCTGATGCGCGAGGTCCACCGGGTGCTGCGGCCCGGCGGGCGCTGGGTCTTCTCGGTCACCCACCCGATCCGCTGGGCCTTCCCCGACGAGCCGGGCGTCGAGGGCCTCACCGCCGTCGCGTCCTACTTCGACCGCACCCCCTACGTCGAGGAGGACGAGCAGGGCCGCGCCACCTACGTCGAGCACCACCGCACCCTCGGCGACCGGGTCCGCGAACTCGTCGCGGCCGGCTTCCGCCTGCTCGACCTCGTCGAGCCCGAGTGGCCGGAGGGGCACGAGCAGGAGTGGGGCGGCTGGTCGCCGCTGCGCGGGCGGTTCATCCCCGGCACCGCGATCTTCGTCACCGAGCGGGACTGACGCGTGCATCCGTCCTGGCGCGAGCTGCCCGTCCGCACCGCCCTGCCCGCCCTGCACGAGGCGCTCGACGGGCCCGGCACCGCCGTCCTCGCCGCGCCGCCCGGCACCGGCAAGACCACCCTGGTGCCGCTGGCTCTCGCCGGGCTGCTGGATTCCGGCCCCGTGCGGCGCGTGCTGGTGGCCGAACCGCGCCGGCTCGCCGTCCGGGCCGCCGCCCGGCGGATGGCCTGGCTGCTCGGCTCCACGGTGGGCGCCGAGGTCGGCTTCACCGTGCGCGGCGAGCGGCGCGTCGGGCCGGACACCGTCGTCGAGGTGGTCACCACCGGCGTGCTGCTCCAGCGGCTCCAGCGCGACCAGGAGCTGCCCGGGGTCGACGTCGTCGTGCTCGACGAGTGCCACGAACGGCACCTGGACGCCGACACCG
Source organism: Kitasatospora sp. NPDC058115 (assembly GCF_042884635.1). Classification (NCBI taxonomy): domain Bacteria; kingdom Bacillati; phylum Actinomycetota; class Actinomycetes; order Kitasatosporales; family Streptomycetaceae; genus Kitasatospora; species Kitasatospora sp. NPDC058115. The sequence continues at coordinate 237,489 of NZ_JBHVTL010000008.1, read as the reverse complement.
CGCTCGCCTTCCTGCTCGACGTGCGCGCCGCCCTGCGGCCCGAACTGCGGATCGTCTGCGCCTCCGCCACCTCCGACACCGCGGCCTGGGCGGAACTCCTGGGCGGCGCGCCGGTCGTCGAGGCGCACGGCGTCTCGCACCCGGTCGAGGTGGTGTGGGCGCCGCCGCCGCGCGCCGTCCGGCCCGCGCACGGCACCCGGGTGGACTTCGCGCTGCTCGACCACGTCACGGCGGTGGTGCGGCGGGCTCTGGGCGAGCGCGACGGGGACGTGCTCTGCTTCCTGCCCGGCGTCGGCGAGATCGCCCGGGTCGCCGGACAGCTCGCCGGCGTGCCCGCCGAGGTGCTCCAACTGCACGGCCGCGCCCCGCAGGCCGTGCAGGACGCCGCGCTCACGCCGTCCGACCGGCGCCGCGTCGTCCTGGCCACCGCCGTCGCCGAGTCCTCGCTCACCGTGCCCGGCGTGCGGGTCGTGGTGGACGCCGGGCTCGCCCGCGAACCGCGCACCGACCACGCGCGCGGACTCGCCGCCCTGGTCACCGTCCGCGCCTCACTCGCCGCCGCCCGCCAGCGGGCCGGCCGCGCCGGGCGCGAGGCCCCGGGCACCGTCTACCGCTGCTGGGCGGAGGCCGAGGACGCCCTCGCCGCCCGCTTCCCCACCCCGGAGATCGCGCTCGCCGATCTGACGTCCTTCGCCCTCCAGGCCGCCTGCTGGGGCGACCCGGACGCCACCGGACTCGCGCTGCCCGACCGGCCCCCGGCGGGGGCGATGGCTGCGGCCCGGGAGACCCTGCTCGCCCTCGGGGCGGTCACCCCGGACGGACGGGCCACTCCGCGCGGCACCCGCCTCGCCCGCACCGGCCTGCACCCCCGCCTCGCCCGCGCCCTCGTCGACGGCGCGCCCCTGGTCGGCGCCGACCGGACCGCCGAGGTGGTCGCCCTCCTCTCGGAGGAACCACCGCGTGCGCTGGGGGACGACCTCACCGCCGTCCTGCGCACCGTCCGCACCGCGCGGGACCCGTACGCGGGCCGCTGGCGCGAGGAAACGCGCCGCCTGCGCCGAGCCTCCGGTTCCGAACCGTCCACCGGCCTCCCCGACTCCACGGCCGTCGGCCTGGTCGTCGCCCTCGCCTTCCCCGAACGCATCGCCCGCGCCCGGGTCGAGCGGCCCGCCCCGGGCGAGCGCAGCCCCTACCTGATGGCCTCGGGGACAGCGGCCGAACTCGCCCCCGGCACGGCGTTGGGTTCCCTCCCCTGGCTCGCCGTCGCGGTCGCCGACCGCCCGGCCGGCTCCCCCTCCGCCCGGGTGCTGCACGCCGCCGCCCTCGATGAGGACACCGCCCGCCAAGCCGGAGCACCCCTGCTGTCCGACCGCGCCGAAGTCCACTGGGACACCCGGCGCAGCGAAGTCGTCTCCCGCCGGGTGGAGTCCCTCGGCGCCATCGAACTCGCCGAGAAGCCACTCACCAACCCCGACCGCGCCCTCGTCCGCGCCGCTCTCCTGGAAGGCCTCAGCCGCGAGGGCATCAGCACCCTCCTGACGTTCCCCTCCAACCTCCGCGAGCGTTTGGCCTTCCTCCACGGCGCTATCGGAGCCCCCTGGCCCGACGTCAGCGACGAGGCGCTCCTCGACCGCGCCGACGAGTGGCTGGAACCCGAACTCTCCCGCGCCCGCCGCCGATCCGACCTGGCCCGCATTGATACGACAGCCGCCCTCCAACGCCTCCTCCCCTGGTCCACCGGCGAGGCAGGCCGCCTGGACGAACTCGCCCCCGAACGCATCACTGTCCCCAGCGGATCGAAGATCCGAGTCGACTACACCACCGACCGCCCGGTGCTGGCCGTCAAGTTGCAAGAACTCTTCGGCTGGAAGGCCGCCCCGGCCCTGGCCGCCGGAAGAATCCCCCTCACCATCCACCTCCTCTCCCCCGCCGGCCGCCCCGCCGCCATCACAGGAGATCTGGCGTCCTTCTGGCACCACGGCTACCCCGCCGTCCGCGCAGACCTCAGGGGCCGCTACCCCCGCCACCCCTGGCCCGAAGACCCGACAACGGCAGAGCCCACCAAGCGCACCAACGCCCGGAAGCAGTAGGCGAGAACTCCGCCACCCGTCGATCGGGTAGCGGAGCCTCCGACAAGGGTCAGGCCGCCTTCGCCATCGGCCGAGCACGGTCATACAGGTCACGCGCGTACCGATTTCCCTGGTAGGGCTTGATCACGGCCATCATCGAGCGGAACCGGTCGTCGGCCCGTCCGGATTGGATGGTCGGGTACTCGTCGAGAGCCCGATGCCAGTCCACGCAGGCTTCTTCGAGTCGGCCGGCCTGCAACTTCCACTCTGCGAGCATGCCGGTCATCCGCACCCGGTTGCGGACGTAAACGGAGTACCGCAGACGGTCCGACGTCTCCATGGCGGCGATGGCACCAGACTTGTCGCCGAGTTCCCACCGGACTTTGGCCTCGTGGTACGCCAGGGAGGACGGGTCGTAGGAGCCGAACGCCTTGGCCTTGGACTCAGCCTGCTCCATCGCGACCTCCGCTACCCCCAGGTGGTACAGGGCTCCGGCCTTGTCGCCGGTCTGGGCTGCGGAATGGGCCTGCTGCCCGGCGAGGAAGGCCCGCATCCGAGGGCCGGCCTGCGGTGAGGCGGCTGAGGCGGCGTCCGCGAACCGCATGGCGGTACTGCCGTGGCCGAGGTCGACGGCCTGGACGCTCATGCCGCGCAGGGTGGTGCAGTACGTGAGGTGGTCGCCCGCGTGCCCTGCCAGCTCCAAGGCCTTCGTGTAGTAGCGCTGGGCGAGGGCATCATGGCGTTCATCCATGGCCATGTAGCCGGTCAGGTAGCAGTGGTCGGCTGCGGCCGACAGCATCGCCTTGCGAACATCCTCGGTGGCGTCCGCCTGTAGATACGGGGCGATGGTGTTCACCAGGAACGAGGCGGCCATCGGGCGAGCCATCCGGCCGCCGAACTGGTCGTCCAGATCGCTGATCCGCTCGGTCATCGCGATGACCGAGCGGACCTCCGCCGTACCGATCCGCGTATGCGGATTGGTCCGCAGCATCTCGAACCGGCCGACCAGGTCGGGCCAACCGGGGATCCCGAGGGCCACCGAGTACAGGCCGGCCGTGAGGACTCCCCGCCGTGATGGGTCCATGTCCGCACTCCCCAAGTCGATCAGTCCCGACACCGTATCCGTCGACTGCTCGGCGGTGGCCGATTTGTCTGAGAATCCGGCCTCGAAGGCTGTGATCGGCCGTTTGAGCCTCCGCGCCAGCGTCTCCAGGACCACCGGCAGCGCCCTCACCGCAGGCGAGGTGCCGGCGAGCCAGTGAGAGACGGCCGAGGCGTCGTACTTGAGCCGTTGCCCAGTCTCAGTGCCGGTCCGGTTGACGGCCCGCGCCAACTCACCATTCCCCCAAGTGGCTTCGATCATCAACGAGGCGAGCTTGCGGTTCGGCACACGGTCGGTTCGCACGACAGTTCCCCCTTGCAAACGGGTTTCAAGGGTTTCAACTTCCCGGCTCATCTCGACCATAGCCGACGGCAGGCCGAGCTTGTTGACTTTTCGTTACCAGTCAATCACCAGCAGTGGTGCGACTTGCCCCTCCCTTGTTCCTTCGAGGTACCCCATGCTCACTTCCCGCCACCCCCGCACGTTCGCCGCCCGCCTCGACTCGCGAACCGAATCCAACCAGCTCGCCAGGCACTTGCTCCGCGCCTACCTCGCCGCCCTCCCGACCGGCGACCACTACTCCGGCATCGCCGAACTCCTCCTCAGCGAGCTGTTCGCCAATGCCGTCCAGCACTGCGACGCCCCTATCGACAGCCTCGTCGAGATCCGCTTCGCCCTCATCAATTCCCGCCTGCGCCTCGAAGTCCACGACGCCGGCAGCGGCCGCCCGTCTCTGCGCTCCCCCTCCCCCGACGACGAGCACGGACGCGGCCTCTTCCTCGTCAACGAGCTCGCCGAGCGCTGGGGCTGCTGCCCGCGAGCCGGTGGCATCGGCAAGTTCATCTGGGTCCTCATCGCGCCTTCCCTCACCACCACCGCCGGCGAACTCCTATCCACCACCCCCAGCCCCCGAGACCACCACGGACGAAAGGTCCAGGCATGAACAAGGTGCTGATCACCGGAGGTGCGGGCTTCATCGGCTCGCACTTCGCCAGGCTGCTGCTGCGGTGTGACGATGTGGCCCAGGTGACCGTGCTCGACGCCCTCACCTCCGAACTCGTGCTCCGCGACGGCACCCCCGGCGAGGTCTACAACATCGGCGGCGGCACCGACCTGTCCAGCAAGGAGTTGACCGGCATCCTTCTGCAGATTTTCGGCGCGGACTGGGACCAGGTGCGTTACATCCCTGACCGGGCCGCCAACGACCTGCGCTACGCCATGGACTGGTCCAAGACCGCTGCCCTCGGCTACCAGCCCGGCAAGGACCTGGTGAACGGCCTCGTGGAGACCGCCGACTGGTACCGGAACAACCCCGACCGGTGGGCGCCGCTCTTGCGCACCCCCACCGAGGCCCCCAAGCCCTTCCACCATCCCGTGTGAACTCCCCGCTCGCGACAACGGAACGGACAATGCCTTGAACAGCAGCGCCCCCGAGTACCGGCGCAACGCGACCCCCTTCCTCCACGGCCAGGAGGCCGAGGCGGTGGCCCGCGTGCTTGCGGCCGGCCAGTACGGACACACCGAGGTCACCGAGGAATTCGAGCGGAAGGTCGCCGCGTTCCTCGGCGTTCCGGACGCCGTTGCCGTCACCTCCGGCACCGCCGCGATGCACACCGCGCTCCTGGCGGCGGGCATCGGCGCCGGGCACGAGGTGGTTGTCCCCTCGCTGACGTTCTGCGCGACCATCCAGGCGATCCTGGCCTGCGGTGCCGAACCCCGCTTCATCGAGGTCGCCCCCCACACCCTGTGCGTCGAGCCGGACGCGGTGGCGGAGGCGATCACCCCCGCCACCCGGGCCGTGATGCCCGTTCTGTTCGGCGGCCGGGCCATTGACCTCTCCGGCATTCGAAGCGCGCTCGACCGGCAGGGCATCGCCGTCATCGAGGACGCAGCCCACGCCTTCGGCTCCTACAGCGGTCCTGCCCGGGTCGGCGGCACCGGAGATCTGACGTGCTTCTCCTTCGGTCCGGTCAAGAACCTGACGTGCGGCCAGGGCGGGATGGTCGTCCCCCGTACCCCCGAGGAAGCCGCCACGATCCGCAGGCTGCGGCTGCTCGGCGTCGTCGCCTCGCAGGCCGAACGGCAGGCCGCCACGTCCTATCGTGTGGAGGGATTCGGCCTGCGCTACCAACTGTCCTCGATCAACGCGGCGATCGGGCTGGCCCAGCTCCCCGGGTTCAAGACCACCGAGGTCAAGCGTCAGCGGCTGTGGCGGGCCTACCGTACGGCCCTGCACGGCGCCAAGGGCATCACCCTGGTGGACGTGGACGTGGACCACACGGTGCCGCACCTGTGCGTGGTGCGGGTCGCCGACCGGGAAGTGGTCTTCCGACGGATGCTCGCCGCAGGAATCGCAGTCGGCGTCCACTACCCGCCCAACCACCTCCAGCTCGCCTTCGCTCAGTGGCGGCGAAGCCTTCCGGTCACCGAACAGCTCGGGAGGGAGATCCTGTCGCTGCCGTTCCACCAGCACATGACCGAGGACGACGTCCACCACGTCGCCACCGCCCTCAAGCGCGCCACCCGGAACGAACGGTGAGGCGCGCGGCCGTCCTCGGGAAAGGGGCCCTCGCCGCGCATGCGTGCGAGACGATCGCCGCTCTGACCGGCACCACACTGGACACGGTGATCCCGAACGCGGTCGAGCCGGACTGGGACATGCGGCTGTCCGACTACGTCACCGAGCGCTGGCCGGCCACCCGCGTCCTACGCTCGGGCGACTGGCGGGACCTGGAGCCGGGCCGCTGCGACCTGGTGTTCAGCGTTCTCTACGACAAACTCATCGGCCCTGAGCTGATCGACGCCACCGAGCACATCATCAACTGCCATCCTGGCCGTCTGCCCGGCTACCGGGGCGTGCGGCCGGTCAACTGGGCGCTGCGCAATCGCGAGCACCTGCACGGCATCACGATCCACGTCATCGACTCCGGGATCGACTCCGGGCCGATCCTCGCCGAAGCGGTCTTCTCCATCTGGCCGGACGTGGACGAGGTCAAGGACGTGTGGCGGCGAGCCATGGAACACGGGCGGTTGCTCATCTCGGACACGCTGCCCAAGCTGGAGCACATCGTGCCCCGACCGCAGGAGACATCTGCGGCGGTCACCCACTTCAGCCGCGACAACGCCGGCCTCGGCGAACGCAGCAACTGGACGCGGGCGGAATCCACAGACGGGAGCAGCGTCCACGGTGCCTGAGCACACCGAAGCCCGGGGCCAGCCCCGTCCCGGGCTCCGGTGGCCGGCCGTCAGTGTGCGACGGCGGCCGCCAGAACCAGGTCCACCAGCCGGTCAGCGGCATCCGGCCGGCCGTAGGAGCGCGCGCGCTCCGCCATGCCCGCACGATGGTGGGCGTCGGTCAGCAGTGGGTCGACCGCCACACGGAGGCGCTCCGCCGTCACATCGCCGAGGAGCGCGACCGCGGCCCCGGCATCGTGCAGGTGCCCGGCGTTGTGGGCCTGCTCGTTGCCGGCCGAGCTGGCGAGGGGAACGAGAACCGAGGCCTTGCCCAGCGCCGTCAGCTCCGCGATCGTGCCTGCCCCGCTGCGGGAGACCACCACATCGGCCAGTGCGAGGACATCTGGCAGTTCGGGACCGACGAACCCGGTGAGCAGATACCGGGACCCCAGATGCGGGGGAAGAGCCGCAGCGCGGGCCCGCAGGGCTTCGACGTTCGCCGGGCCGCACTGGTGGACCACGTTGGCACTGGCCAGCAACCGGGGCAGAACGTCGGCCACCAGTCCGTTGATCTGCTCCGAGCCCTGCGCGCCGCCGGTGACGTACACCGTCGGCAGGTCACGGCGGAAGCCGTGCAGCCCAAGAGCCTGGATCGCCTTGTCCGCATCACCGGTCAGCACCTCGGGCCGCACCGGATTGCCGGTGACGACCGCAAGCGAGCGGACCGCCTCGGGCAGCAGCGGCAGCGTGGACTCGGAGGACACCGCGATGCGTGCCGCCCGTCCTGCGAGCGTTCGGTTGGCCAGGCCCAGGCGCACCGTCTGCTCGTGGACGACCAGCGGGCGACGACACAGCGAAGCGGCGATGCCCACCGGAACCGCGACGTATCCGCCCGTGGCCAGCACCACGTCCGGGCGGAACCGGGAGAGCACTGCGCGGGCCTGGGCGACACCGAGCGGCACACGCGCCATGTCCCGCACGTTCGCAGGGGAGACCATCTTGATCGGGTTCCGGTGGCGCCGGATCTTCCCCGTGGCGACCGCGGTGAACTCGATCCCCTCACCCGCCGCGACACGGGACTCCAAGCTGTCCGCTGTGCCGACCCACAGCACGTCCAGCGCCCGGCCGACAGCGGCGAGCCTCGCCCGCGCGGTGCGCACCGCGGTGAGCGCCGGGTAAGTGTGACCGCCCGTTCCGCCGCCCGTCACGATCAGCCGGAAGGCTCGCTCCGGGTGGCGGCCGACGGCATCGCTGGTCACAGAGGAACTCCCCATCCGTTCATGCCTGGAAAGCGGCGTCCGAACACTGCGGACGATAGCAGGACACCGTCCTCGCCATCGGCGCGCGAACTGTGCAATGCCGCAGTCAGCTTCACCTCATCGAGGGCACGTCCGCGACACCTCCTGCGGCAGCCCGAACACGGTCGATCGCACCAACGCCAGGAGCCGGACGACGACCGGTGGCTAACGCACGACGGGGATCGCCCCGGAGCGCCAGTCGGCCAGCCGCCTGCGGATGTTCGACACCATCGGCAGCCCGTCCGTTTCGGCCGGGGTGAACCACGCCACCTCGTGGGACTCGTCGGACACCCGCAACTCCCCGCCGAGTGGGCGGCCGAGGAGGCAGATCGAGAACTCCTGGCGGACCTCGCCGTCGTCGTAGGCGAACACGTGCCGGGGGTCGGTGTAGGTGCCGACGATCCCGGTGATCTCGATGTCGATGCCGGTCTCCTCGCGCGTCTCTCGCACCCCGCACCCGGCGAGCGACTCGCCGATGTCCATCCTGCCGCCGGGCAGCGCCCACATGCCGTTGTCGGTACGTCGCTGGAGAAGAACCCGGCCCGCGTCGTCGACCACGACCACGGACGCGGCCGGGACGAGGGAGTTGGCCGCGGGGGCGTCGGGGTCGTCCTCGTAGTCACGCCTGGGCATGATCCACCACCTCTGCTACCGGGATGGCCCACACGTCGCGACGCTCTCTCCCACAAGTCCTCGACGTGGCCGGCGAAGCGATCGAAAACGCCGTCGCCCTGAGCCCGCCTGACATGCATCACCGGAGCGTCGTGGCCGACCCTACCCGGCGAAGGCGAGTTCCCGGGTCGCCCCCTTGTCAGCTGACGCCACAGCGAGGCCGGCGCCACCGATCGGTAGGCCGCCCCACCCTCGACAGCCGCCCCCGACAACGAGCACGGACGCGGCCTCTTCCTCGTCGACGAGCTCGCCGAGCGCTGGGGCTGCTGCCCCCGCGCGGGAGGTACGGGCAAGTTCGTCCGGGCCCTCATCGCCCCCTCCCCTGCCCTCCCTCTCGCCGCCCGAAAGCCCCCCTCCGAGGCGAACGGGATCCGGGGGCGGATCCACCAGGAAATCCCTGTTCCCGCCCCCCGGCGGAGCCGCTCAGAGTCTGTCTCGAAGTCGGGCGTGGGCTTGTGGCAAGATCACGGGATGCTGCGACTCACCGATTTCATTATCGACTGCCCGGACACCATGAAGCTGGCGGGTTTCTACTCCGAGGTGACGGGCCGTCCGATCAAGGAAGGAAGCTCCGAGGACTGGGCCGGCATCCAGTTCGGCGAGATCGAGCTGGCATTCATCCGGGTGGACGACTACCGCGCTCCGCAGTGGCCCGACATCGAGCACCCCAAGCAGTTCCACCTCGACTTCGAAGTGGACGAGATCGCGTCCGAGCAGCGCCGCGTCCTCGACCTCGGCGCGACGCTGAGGCAGGACTTCATCGGCCCCGACGGCTACGGCTGGCAGATCTACACCGACCCGATCGGCCACCCCTTCTGCCTGTGCCGCAACAAGGGCGTCATCTGGACCGACCAGGGCCCGATCTGGCCCGAGCGCGACTGACGCGGCTTCGGTGAAGTCGGCTGCCGATCCTTCGATACTTGTCCGCTGACGGTTCAGGGCCCGGTCGACTGCGGTGGTTCGATCCCGAGCGCCGGCCCGACAGCCCGGGCGGCGCCCTCCCACCGTTCCGCCCCTGCGGAGCGGTTCGGCGCTCGGGGTGGAAGCCCAGGAACGGTTGCGCTCGGGGGCGGGGCCGGGCACCGTCTGCGGCGAGCCGGTCGCCTCCACCACGCGCCCCGTCCCGTCCCGGTCCCCTCCGGAGCAGCCTCGCACCCCGAACGGCGCCGCCCCGAGGCACCCCGCGATGCCCGCCCCCCGCTGCCATCCGCGCACGGAAAGTCGGCCGGGGCACGGCGATGCGGGCGGGCCGACGGGCTCCGCCGCTACGCCGTCCCGGACGGCGAGGCCCACCAGGTCGAGGGGGCGGCGACCGTGTAGCCCAGGGACTCGTACAGGGGGCGGCCCAGCTTCGAGGCGGTGAGGGTGGCGGGAAGGTCCGCGATGTGGGCGAGGGCGCCGAGCATGACGGCGCGGCCGACGCCGCGGGAGCGGAAGGCGGACGAGGTGGCGATCCAGTAGTGGCTGGCGAGGCCGTCGGCCACCACGCTCACGCCGGCGCCCGCGGGCACGCCGTCGACCGAGGCGATGAACACGTCCACGCCCGGCTGTTCGATCAGCGTCGGCGGGAAGAGCTCACCCGCGCGGTGGGGCTCGAAGCTGTCCAGCTCGAAGCCCTCGATCACGATCCGCTCGGCCGCCCGGAGGTCCTCGGGCCGCCTCGCCCGGGTCACGTCCAGTGCCGGGGCCTCGACGGGGCCGGGCGGGCGCAGCATGATCGGCATCTGCCAGGTCCGCAGGCCCAGGTGGCCCAGGTCCGTCGAGCCGAACGGATCCTCGACGACCACCGGTCCGGCGGCCCGGCGGACCAGTTCGCCCACCTCGGCGACCTCGCCCGGGTCGAGGTCGGGCTCCTGGATCAGGATCCGCCCGCCGGCCCGCGCGTCACCGTGGACGGCGAGGAACCCGCGGCGCCGGATCACGTCGTGGCCCCGGGACACGCCGGTGGCGGTCCAGAAGGCGGCGGAGTTGCGGGCCTGGAGCGTCGGCGCCCCGGCCAGGGAGGCGGTCCGGCCGGTCGACATGTGATCCGTTGTCATTGGGCCCACGGTAGTACGAACGTGCCTTCTTGACACGGGTTGATCAACTGCGGGCCGACCGGGCCGGGCCGGCGCGGCGCGTTGCCACACCGGCCCGGCCGGGGGTCAGAGCTGGCTGACCCAGTACGGCTCGACGGTCATCCAGCCGTTGCCGCGGGCGCCGTTGAGGCGGCCGGTGCTGGTGCGGGCGAGGGTGTACCAGGACTCCACGTAGTCCGGGTCGTCGGTCCACCAGTTGGAGGGCAGCGCCGCCAGGACGGCGTTGACCAGCGGGATGTAGGCACCCTGGTCGGCGATGGTGAGCAGGACGGCGGCGATCGCCTGGGCGAGGGCCAGGTAGTTGGTGTCGCCGTCGTCCTCCATCAGCACGACGTCGGCCAGGTTGTACTTGTAGTTCGACCAGTTCACCAGGATCTGGTTGGGGTAGTACACGGTGCCGTCGTACTGGAGGTACGGCATGGCGACCGAGTCGACCCGGACCTTGCCGTCCTGGCCGAAGCCGCTGACCAGGCTGAACATCTCGGCGGCGCCCTTGAACCAGGGCTCCTCGTCGTCGTTCACCTCGACGGAGGTGATCTTGGTGCCCCACCAGCCGGCGGCCTGCGCGGCGGCGGGGGCGGGGGTGGCCGGGGCTGCCCCCCGGGCGGCCAACTCCCGCTGGAGCAGGTCGACTCCGGCCGCGCTCGCCTTGGCGGTGTCGATGTCGACCAGGTAGACCGGACGGGTGGGCAGGGTGGCGGCGTTCAGGGCGTGCGCCCGGCCGGCCGTGTCGTAGGCGCGGACGGTGCGGGCGTGCTCGTCGGTGCCGGCGGTGGCCACCAGCGGCGCGGCGCCGGCGTCCAGGGCGGCCCGCATCGACGGGTCGGCCAGCTGCACGCGCAGCAGCGGACCCAGGTCGCCGCCGAGGCCCTTGGCGGCGGCGATGGCGCGGTCCCCCTGGGCGGTAGCGGCGGCGAGGCCCGGGAAGCCGGCCGCCAGCGCGGCGAGTTCGGCGGAGGCGGAGGCCGGGGCGGAGGCGGTCGCGCTGCGCAGCCGCTCGCGCAGGGCGGGGTCGGCGAGGGAGGTGGCCAGGGTGCGGGCGATCCCGTCCTCGATCGCGGTCACCGGGGAGGCGGCCGCGCGAACGGCGGGAACGGGGGCGGAGGCAGGGGCGGGGGCGGCGGCCACGGCCTGGCCCGCGCCGAGCGCGAGCAAGGGCAGGGCCGTCAGCGCGACAACGGCGCGCCGCAGGCGGGACTGGGACATGAGGGGATCTCCAGACTCGTCGGATGGGGCGGCGGAGCAGCGGGGCAGGTGGTGCCGCGCCCATGATCGAAGACGTCGGCGCCATGACAAGTGAAGAGGCTCCCTGACCCGATATCAACCCCCGGGATGCACGGCCGCCGCCCCGGCGGCACGGACTTCGGTCACCCCGGGCCGGGGGCACCCTCCGCCGTCCGCCCGACCTCCCGAACCGGCCCCTGCCCCTGCCCCTGCCGCTCGTCGGTCGGCACCGGGTCCGCCTGCGCCTCGTCGGCCGGTGACGGGCCGGCCACGAGAAGCGGGGGCCTGCCGGGCCTCCCGATGTACCGGGTGGTTCGGAGGTCGACCGGCAGACCGGCGGGCGCCAACACGTCCCCGAGCTGCTGGACGAGCCGCCGCGGATCCCCGGGGACGTCGCGGACCGACAGCGACGCCCCCCGGTAGCCGGCCGCCGACACCGTGAAGGTCTCTGCGCGCGGCCGCGGGTCCCCGTCCACGGGCTCGTGGATCCGGTGCACCACCTCCAGCCCGCCGAGCTCCGCCACCGGTCGCCACCGCCCCGGCAGTCCCAGCCGTACCAGGCGCATCCGGACCGGTGCGTGCGGCGGCGAAAGCTCCAGGCGGCAGGGCCGGGTGAGGGTGCTCCAGCCGGCCAGGAGGCCGCAGACCAGCAGCTCCAGCAGCGTCACCGCCCCGACCAGCCCGACCGCCGCCCCGGCGCCGAGGCCCAGGGCAACGTGGGCGACCACCCCGGCCAGCGCTCCCAACGGCAGCAGGATCACCTGCGGTCCCAGTACCGACAGCACCAGCTCCGAGCCCAGCTCCCCGACGGCCTCGCGCACCCGGTCCCGGCCGGTGCCGAGCACCAGCACCGCCGACTCCGGCCCCACCCGCACGGTCACCCGCTCCGTCACGGCCCCAGCGTAGGGCCGTGACACCGGGCGCAGAAGCCCTCCGGACGACCGCGGCCGGCCACCGCGGCGAAGCACGGGGATCCGGGCGGGCCCCCGGCCTCCGGAGCCCCGGTCCGCGCCCGGCCGCCGGGGCTCAGGAGCTCGGCTCCGGCGGCGCGTCGACCGGCCCGACGTCGACCGGCACGGCGTCCACCGGCACGGCCCGAACGGCGCGGGCATCGACGGGCGGCCGGGCCGGCGCCGCGGGGAGCTTGCGCGCCGTCCGCCGGACGGTGACGAACTCCACCGGCACCCCGGCCGGTTCCAGCGCCCCGGCGAGCTCCGCCGCGACCGCCCGGGGGTCACCGGTGCCCTCCCGGTACAGCGAGCGGGGTCCGCGCACGCGCACCGACACCTTCCACCGGTCGTTCTCCGGCCCCGGCCGGCTGTCCACCGGCGCGGTGACCAGGTGCACGATCTCGACGCCCAGCAGGTCCGCGATCGGCCGCCACCGGCCGCCGGGCCCGGCCCCGACGACCCTGAACCGCTCGGGGGCCCCGGGCGGGCCGAACTCCAGCTGGTGGAAGGCCCGGAGCGCGTCCCGCACCTCCCGGATCCCCCACAGCGGCGAGCACAGGAGGTAGGAGCCGGCGGTGATCGCCGCACTGGTGCGGGGATCGCGTTCGAGCACGTGGCGGAGCAGCAGGACCAGCGGGACCCAGGCGGGGATCCACCACACCTGCCGGCCGGCCCCGACCAGCGTGCGGGAGAGGACGATCCACCCGGCGGACCGCCACCGCCCGCCGCCCGGGCGGACCGTCAGGACCACGGAGCGCCCGGTGTTGCGCAGGCCCGGCCCCGGCTGCTTCACGGCCTTCCACGGCATCACCGCCCGTCACCTCCCCACTCGCCGCAGCGTAGGGGCGGGCGGCATCGCCCGGAACACCGTCGGCACGCCGAAGGCCCGCGCCCCGCCACCACCGCTCCGGCCCGCGAGGCGCCGCCCGTGCCGGCCCACCCACCCGGACTCGCCAGCCGCCCGGACTCGCCCGCACGATCTCACCCGCCGCCGGAGAAGCCCCCGCCGGAGTTGGCCGAGCCCGAGCCGCCGTAGACCCAGCCGCCGGAGGAGGGCCGGGGCTTGGGGCGCACGCGCCGCTCGGTGCGGCGCAGGACCGGTACGCCGGCCGGACCGAACAGGTCCTCCAGGGCGCGCTGGAGCGCGTCGGCGTCGGTGTCCTTCGGCGCCCGGTGCGGGCGGCCGTCGTCGCCGGTCGCGACCACCACCGTGATGTCGAGGGTGCGGACGGCCGGTTCGGTATCGCCCTCGTAGGGCTCCTCCACGGTCTCGTCCAGCTGGACGCGCCGCAGGCCGGAGGAGACCGGGATCCAGGCGCCGGCGCGGGCACCCCGGACGACGCGCAGTTCGGCCGGAGCCTCGGCCGGGGCGAACTGGATCCGGCGGACCGACCGCAGCTCGGTGGAGGCGGCGAACGGCCACAGCAGCAGCGCGGCGGACGCCCACAGCGCCCCGCAGACGGTCACCGCGGCCACCAGGGTGGCACCGATGATCACCGCGACCATCACGACCAGGACGGCGAAGGGGACGAAGACGACACCCACCGCGAGCAGGACGGCGAGCGTGCGCAGCACCAGCAGCGCGGCGGCGGGCAGGGAACCTCCGCCCGGCTCGAACACGAGGTCGACGGTGGTGCCGTCACGGCCGCGGCGGAGCACCTCATCGGCAGACATGACCGCCAGGGTAGGGCCGTCCACCGCCACCGGAAAGGCCCCGGGCGCAGCCTCGACGAGGCTGCGCCCGGGGCGCATTGACGCATCGTCAGTGCGCGGCGGCCTCCCAGTTCGCGCCGACGCCGACCGAGACGTCGAGCGGGGCGCGCAGCGGGTAGGCGCCGGCCATCTGCTCGCGGACGACCGCCTCGACCGGCTCGCGCTCGCCGGGCGCCAGCTCCAGCACGATTTCGTCGTGGACCTGGAGCAGCATCCGGGAGGTCAGCCCGGCGGTGCGCAGCGCCTCGTCGACCCGGAGCATGGCGATCTTCACGATGTCGGCGGCCGAGCCCTGGATCGGGGCGTTGAGGGCCATCCGCTCGGCCATCTCGCGGCGCTGGCGGTTGTCGCTGTTGAGGTCCGGCAGGTAGCGGCGGCGGCCGAGCAGGGTCTCGGTGTAGCCGGTGGCACGGGCCTCCTCGACCACCCGGTGGAGGTAGTCGCGCACGCCGCCGAAGCGCTCGAAGTAGGTGTCCATCAGGCCCTGGGCCTCGGCGGGCTTGATGCCGAGCTGCTGGGAGAGCCCGTACGCGGAGAGGCCGTAGGCGAGGCCGTAGGACATCGCCTTGATCTTGCGCCGCATCTCGGCGTCGACGGCGCTGCCCGGCACCTCGAACACCTGGGAGGCGACGGTGGTGTGGAGGTCCTCGCCGGTGGCGAAGGCCTCGATCAGCGCCTCGTCCTCGGAGAGGTGGGCCATGATCCGCAGCTCGATCTGCGAGTAGTCGGCGGTGAGCAGCGACTCGTAGCCCTCGCCGACGACGAAGGCGCGGCGGATCATCCGGCCCTCCTCGGTGCGGACCGGGATGTTCTGCAGGTTCGGGTCCTGCGAGGAGAGCCGGCCGGTGGCGGCGACCATCTGGTTGAAGGTGGTGTGGATGCGCCCGGCCGGGGAGACGGTCTTGAGCAGGCCCTCGACGGTGGTGCGCAGCTTGGCCTGGTCGCGGTGGCGCAGCAGGATGACCGGCAGCTCGTTGTCGGTCTGGGTGGCGAGCCAGGTGAGCGCGTCGGCGTCGGTGGTGTAACCGGTCTTGATCTTCTTGGTCTTCGGCAGGGCGAGCTCGCCGAAGAGGATCTCCTGGAGCTGCTTGGGCGAGCCGAGGTTGAACTCGTGGCCGGCCGCGGCGTGCGCCTCCTCCACCACCCGCTGGATCTCGGCGGCGAACTGGGCCTCCAGGCCGGTGAGCCAGCCCCGGTCGGCGGCGATGCCGGTGCGCTCCATGCGGGCGAGCAGGGCGGCGATCGGCAGCTCCATGTCGCGCATCAGCTCGGTGGCGCCGACCTCGGCGAGGCGGCCGTCGAAGAGCGCGGCGAGGTCGAGCACGGCGCGGGCCTGGAGCATCAGCGCCTGGGCGTGGGCGGCCGGGTCCTCCTCCGGGGCGTCGAAGGCGAGCTGGCCGGACTCGGCGGCGGGGGCCGGGGCGAGCGAGCGGCCCAGGTACTCCTCGGCGAGCACCTCCAGGGTGAAGGTGCGCCGGCCGGGCTTCTCCAGGTAGGCGGCGAGGGCGGTGTCGGCGACCACGCCCTCGACGCTCCAGCCGCGCTCGGCGAAGGCGCGCATGACCTGCTTGGCGATGTGCAGGGCCTTGGGCGCGGCCGGGTCGGCCAGCCAGCCGGCGAAGGCGCGCTCGTCCTCCTCGGCGAGCAGCGCCGGGTCGAACCAGGCGGCGGTCTCCCCGGCGGCGAGCGCGACCTCGGTGACCTCACCGCTGCCGAGCGCCCACTGGTAGACGGCGGCCAGCGCGACCGGGGACTTGTCGTTCGCGTGCTCCCGCAGCCAGGCGGCGAGGGTGCCGGGGTCGGTGAGCAGTTCGCCGTCGACCTCGACGCCGGGGGCGAGCTCGACGGCCTCGGGCTCGGCGGCTCCCGGGTCGATGCCGAAGACCCGGTCGCGGAAGTTGGCGTTGCGGAACTCCAGCGACTCCATCAGCGCGCCGACGGCCGGCTGGTCGAACGGCGCGCGGGCCAGGTCGCCCACACCGAGCGGGAGTTCGACGTCGCGGACCAGCTCGGTGAGGACGCGGTTGCGCTTGACCGAGTCGAGGTGCTCGCGCAGCTTCTCGCCGATCTTGCCCTTGACCTCGTCGGCGCGGGCGACCAGCTCCTCGAAGGACCCGAACTGGTTGACCCACTTGGCGGCGGTCTTCTCGCCGACGCCGGGGATGCCGGGCAGGTTGTCGGACGGGTCGCCGCGCAGCGCGGCGAGGTCCGGGTACTGCCGGGGGGTGACGCCGTACTTCTCGGCGACCTTCTCCGGGGTGTAGCGGGTGAGCTCGGAGACGCCCTTGGTCGGGTAGAGCACGGTGATGTGCTCGGTGACCAGCTGGAGGGAGTCGCGGTCGCCGGTGACGATGTCGACGTCGTAGCCGGCCGCCTCGGCGGCGGTGGCCAGGGTGGCGATGATGTCGTCGGCCTCGAAGCCCTCGGCGGTCAGCCGCGGCACGTTCATGGCGTCGAGCAGCTCGCCGATCAGGCCGACCTGGCTGCGGAACTCGTCCGGGGTCTTGGCCCGGTTGGCCTTGTAGTCGGGGAACTCCACCGAGCGGAAGGTCTGGCGGGAGAGGTCGAAGGCGACCGCGAGGTGGGTGGGGGCCTCGTCCCGGACGGTGTTGGCGAGCATCGAGGCGAAGCCGTACACCGCGTTGGTGGGCTGGCCGGTGGAGGTGTTGAAGTTCTCCACGGGCAGCGCGTAGAACGCCCGGTAGGCCATGGAGTGCCCGTCGAGCAGCATCAGGCGGGGCCGCGATCCGGCTCCGCCGCCACCCGGCGCGCCCTTGTCCGTACTCTGCGTAGCCACGTCAACGTCCGTTCCTGCCGATTCCACTACCGGCCACCGATCCTAGGGCCCGCCACCGACAAAAGGGGCATGCCGGGGGCGGGCGCCCCTCCCGTGCGCTCACGCCCCGGCCGCCACACCCGTTCACCGCCGTCAGCACCACTACCGCCGAGTAGGACGGTCGTACGATCACAGGCAGCACGACGACGTGACCCCCGAGCGGCAGGAGCTCCCCCATGACCGACCCGGCCCCCGACGCAGCCACCACCACCGCCGACGCGGCTCCCGACAGCCCCGCGCAGGTCCCCCTCCTCGACGTCTCGCCGGAGATGCTGGAGCACTTCGCCAAGCTCGGCGTGGAGCCGGCCACCTTCTCCGGCGGACGGCTCGGCGAGAAGCTCGGCATCCGGATCGTCGAGGCCTCCGGCGACCGGGTGGTCGGCACCATGCCGGTGGACGGCAACCAGCAGCCGTACGGCCTGCTGCACGGCGGCGCCTCGGCGGCGCTGGCCGAGACCCTGGGCTCGGTCGGCGCGATGCTGCACGCCGGCCCCGGCCGGTACGCGGTGGGCGTGGACCTGAACGCCACCCATCACCGCTCGGCCACCTCCGGTCTGGTCACCGGTGTGGCGACCGCGGTCTTCAAGGGCCGCACGGCCGCCACCTACGAGATCGCGATCACCGACGACACCGGCAAGCGGGTCACCAGCTGCCGTCTCACCTGCATGCTGCGCGACCTCTGACCCGATCCTCCGTCAAATCCCTTGCCCGCCCCCTTGTTTGACCTTCGACCGCCCTGGGCAGTCGTTGGTCTGGACAAGGGGGCGGCGGCATGTCCGGGCATTTTCACCGATGTAACACTGCGTAACAAGTAGGACTTCCAAGCAACAGACAGTTTCCGGGGGCCGAATCGGACGAAAGCAGTACGCCACCCCCCTTGTCGTCCGATATTCGGACGCATGTGCCCGGCGCCAACACCGCGGACACCCTCGTCCGATTATCGGCAAGGCCAGGAGTCACCTGCCCTTCTACGCCTTACACAGGGCGAGTTGAGGCCGGGACCCCCGGCAGGAGCGGATCGATCGAACCGGAACGACCACATGGTGAGACGACTTCTCTGTGTGCTCATAACAAGAGAATCACAGCCTCGCTACACCACTGCCCGAGCCGCCGACCGACATCTAGAGTCACGGCCAGTCACCGCGCCACCGGAATGGGCCAGGCCCACCGCGCATCCAGGCTCCCGCCGTTCAGGCGCGGCGCCCTCCTGAACCGAAGGGGACCCCCGTGCGTCATCGTTCAGCAGTTGTCGTGAGCATTGCCGTGATCGGCGCCCTCACCCTCACCGCGTGCGGTTCCCGCGACGACAAGAAGTCCGGGGACAGCGGCAAGGGCGGCGACACCACCGTCACCATCGGCGTCGACGCGCCGCTCACCGGCGACCTCTCCGCCCTCGGCCTCGGCATCCGCAACTCCGTGGAACTCGCCGTCAAGCAGGCCAACGAGAAGAACGAGGTCCCCGGCGTCAAGTTCAAGATCAAGGACCTCGACGACACCGGCAAGCCCGGCCCCGGCCAGCAGAACGCCACCCAGCTCGTCGGCGACAAGGACGTCATCGGCGTCGTCGGCCCGCTCAACTCCAGCGTCGCCCAGTCGATGCAGCAGATCTTCAACGACGCCAAGCTCGTCCAGATCTCCCCCGCCAACACCGGCGTCGCCCTCAGCCAGGGCGAGAAGTGGGCCACCGGCGAGAAGTCCCGCCCGTTCAAGACCTACTTCCGCACCGCCACCACCGACGCCGTCCAGGGCCCCTTCGCCGCCGACTACCTGGTCAAGGACGCCAAGAAGACCAAGGTCTTCATCATCGACGACCAGAAGACCTACGGCGCCGGCCTCGCCGCCACCTTCAAGGGCCAGTTCCTCAAGAACGGCGGCCAGATCGCCGGCGAGGAGCACGTCAACCCCGACGACCGCGACTTCGCCGCCGTCGTCACCAAGGTCAAGTCCTCCGGCGCCGAGGCCATCTACTACGGCGGCGAGTACCCCGCCGCCGGCCCGCTCTCCCTCCAGCTCAAGGACGCCGGCGTCACCATCCCGCTGATGGGCGGCGACGGCATCCAGAGCGGCGACTTCATCAAGCTCAACCCCAAGGGCCAGGGCGACCTCGCCACCGCCGTCGGCCTGCCCGTCGAACAGCTCCCCACCGCCGCCAAGTTCATCGCCGACTACAAGGCGGCCGGCTACAAGGACGCCTACGAGACCTACGGCGGCTACTCCTACGACAGCGCCTGGGCCATCATCCAGGGCGTCAAGGCCGTCGTCGCCGCCAACAGCGGCAAGCTCCCCTCCGACCCCCGCGCCAAGGTCGTCGAGGCCGTCCAGAAGGTCACCTTCGAGGGCGTCACCGGCAAGGTCTCCTTCGACGAGTTCGGTGACACCACCAACAAGCAGCTCACCGTCTACACCGTCAAGGACGGCAAGTGGGCCGTGGAGAAGTCCGGCACCTTCAACGGCTGAACCGCCACCTGACCTGACGTCAGGAGCACCACAGCACACCGGAGTCAGCGCGCGGGGGACGCCACGAGCACCCCCGCGCGCACCCACATCCACCACCCACGCGGACACCCCACACGCACAACGGAGGCCCAGCGGTGCACGACCTACCGCAGCAGCTGGCCAACGGCCTGATCCTCGGCGCCCTCTACGGGCTCGTCGCGATCGGCTACACGATGGTCTACGGCATCGTCCAGCTCATCAACTTCGCCCACGGCGAGATCGTCATGGTCGGCGGCTTCGGCGCCCTGACCGCCTACCTCGCCCTCCCCGGCGGCACCACCCTGTGGCTGGCCCTACCGCTGATGCTGATCGCCGGCATCCTGGTCTCCACCCTCACCGCCGTCGCCGCCGAACGCTTCGCCTACCGGCCGCTGCGCACGGCACCCCGGCTCGCCCCGCTGATCACCGCGATCGGCCTGTCCATCGCCCTGCAGCAACTGGTCTTCGCCTTCTACCCGGACGCCAAGAAGGCCCGGGTCTTCCCGAAGATCCCCGGCGACCCCTTCGAGCTCGGCTCCGTCGCCATCCAGCGCAGCGACCTCTTCCTGATCATCGCCGCCCCGCTCTGCATGATCGCCCTCGGCTGGTTCGTCACCCGCACCCGCTCCGGCCGCGCCATGCAGGCCACCAGCCAGGACCCCGACACCGCCAAGCTCATGGGCATCGACACCGACCGGATCATCGTCATGGCCTTCGCCATCGGCGCCGCCTTCGCCGCCGTCGCCGCCGTCGCCTACGGCCTGCGCAGCGGCCAGGTCGACTTCCGGATGGGCTTCCTGCTCGGCCTCAAGGCCTTCACCGCCGCCGTCCTCGGCGGCATCGGCAACATCTACGGCGCCATGCTCGGCGGCATCACCCTCGGCCTCGCCGAAGCCCTCGCCACCGGCTACATCCAGCACCTGCCCGGCATGCACCTCTTCGGAGGCGGCGCCTGGAAGGACGTCTGGGCCTTCGTACTCCTCATCGTCGTCCTGCTCGTCCGGCCCCAGGGGCTGCTCGGCGAGCGCGTCGCGGACAGGGCGTGAGCACCATGACCACCACCGGCACCGAAACCACCCCGGTCATCCCGCTGCCCGGCCGCACCGCCGCCCTGGTCACCGGCACCGGCGCCCTCGCCGTCACCGGCTCCGCCCTGATGCCCTGGACCTGGACCTGGACCTCCGACTACCCCGGCGACCTCACCTACTACGGCTCCCCCGCCGGCCTCCAGTGGCTCGCCCTCACCGCGGGCCTCGTCACCCTGCTCCTGCTCCTCGCCACCCAGGGCGTCCCCGGCCTGCGCTGGGCCGCCCCCCGGCACACCCACAACGCCGTCCTGTTCGCCGCCACCGGCGCCCTCGCCGTCGGCTGGTTCTCCGCCGTCTCCATCGCCAACGACCTCGGCGGCCTCGCCAACCTCGAACCCGGCGGCTGGGTCCTCGCCGTCGGCTCCCTGCTCGCCGTCACCGGCGCCCTCGGCCTGCCCCTCGACCGGCGCACCGCCGTCCCGCTGCGCCTCCTCGACCGGCGGCTCTTCCTGCTCGTCCCGATCGCCCCGGCCGTCTGGTTCGCCACCCACGCGATCCCCGACGACAAGCCGGTCGCCCCCGTGCTCACCGCCCTCGCTGGCGGCCTCGCCATCGCCACCGGCGCCGTCCTGCTCGTCCAGCTCGGCCACCTCGCCAACACCTGGCTGCGGCTCGGCACCGTCCAGCGCCCGCTGCCCGCCCCGCGCGAGCTGCCCTCCTGGGCCGAGGTCGGCCTGATCGTCGTCGCCTTCGCCGTCGGCCTGTTCGCCATCACCTTCGGCATCGACACCGAGTACGGCGAGCTCTTCACCGGCTACCTGCTGCTCGCCGCCGCCGTGGTCGCCGCACTCGGCCGCTCCGGCCTGATCGCCCGGCTGCGCGCACTGACCGTCAAGTACCAGGCCGTCACCACCGGCGCCGCCTTCGCCGCCGCCGCCAGCTTCCCCTTCACCCAGACCAGCGACCAGTACACCTCGGTCGCCACCAACATCCTGATCTTCGCCACCGTCGCCCTCGGCCTCAACATCGTCGTCGGCCTCGCCGGCCTGCTCGACCTCGGCTACGTCGCCTTCCTCGGCGTCGGCGCCTACAGCGCCGCCCTGGTCTCCGGCTCCCCCGCCTCGCCGATCCACGTCCAGTTCCCGTTCTGGGCCGCCGTGCTCACCGGCGCCGTCGTCTCCATGGTCTTCGGCGTCGTCATCGGCGCCCCCACCCTGCGACTGCGCGGCGACTACCTCGCCATCGTCACCCTCGGCTTCGGCGAGATCTTCCGCATCACCATGCTCAACCTCAACGGCACCACCGGCCCCAAGGTCACCAACGGCTCCAACGGCATCCCGCGGATCCCCGACCTCGAAATCCTCGGCTGGGACCTCGGCAAGCCCACCACCGTCTTCGGCGTCGAACTCGGCCGGTTCTCCAACTACTACCTGCTGATGCTGCTCGTCACCGCCCTCGTCGTGCTCGTCTTCGCGCGCGTCGGCAACTCCCGCATCGGCCGCGCCTGGGTCGCCATCCGCGAGGACGAGACCGCCGCCGAGGCCATGGGCATCAACGGCTTCCGCCTCAAGCTCCTCGCCTTCGCCCTCGGCGCCTGCCTCGCCGGCCTCGCCGGCACCGTCCAGGCCCACGTCAGCTACACCGTCACGCCCGACCAGTACACCTTCGCCGAAGCCCTGCCGCCCAACTCCGCCTTCCTGCTCGCCGCCGTCATCCTCGGCGGCATGGGCACCATCAGCGGACCCCTCGCCGGCGCCACCCTCCTCTTCCTCATCCCGAAGAAGCTGGAATTCCTCGCCGACTACCAGCTGCTCGCCTTCGGCATCGCCCTGATCGTCCTCATGCGGGTGCGCCCCGAAGGCCTCATCCCCAACCGGCGCCAACAGCTGGAGTTCCACGAGGCCGCCGCCCTCCCCGCCCAGTCCACCGGCGACAGCGTCGCCCTCACCAAGGCAGGGGCGTGACCCCCCGATGACGACCACCGACGCCCCCGCCCCCGCCGGCGCCGCACCCGGCTCCGCCGAACCCCTGCTCGACGTCTCCGGCGTCACCATGCGCTTCGGCGGCCTCACCGCCGTCAACAATGTCTCCCTGACCGTCGGCCGCGGCGAGATCATCGGCCTCATCGGCCCCAACGGCGCCGGCAAGACCACCTTCTTCAACTGCCTCACCGGCCTCTACGTCCCCACCGAGGGCACCGTCACCTACCAGGGCACCGTCCTGCCGCCCAAGCCCCACCTCGTCACCCAGGCCGGCATCGCCCGCACCTTCCAGAACATCCGGCTCTTCGCCAACATGACCGTCCTGGAGAACGTCCAGGTCGGCCGGCACAGCCGGATGCGCCAGGGCCTGCTCTCCGCCGTCCTGCGCGGCCCCGGCTTCCGCCGCTCCGAGGCCGAGAGCCGCGACCGGGCCATGGAACTCCTGGAGTTCACCGGCCTCGCCGGCAAGGCCGACCACCTCGCCCGCAACCTCCCCTACGGCGAGCAGCGCAAGCTGGAGATCGCCCGCGCGCTCGCCTCCGACCCCGGCCTGCTGCTCCTCGACGAGCCCACCGCCGGCATGAACCCGCAGGAGACCCGCGCCGCCGAGGAACTCGTCTTCGCCATCCGCGACCGGGGCGTGTCCGTCCTCGTCATCGAGCACGACATGCGCTTCATCTTCAACCTCTGCGACCGCACCGCCGTGCTCGTCCAGGGGCAGAAGATCGTCGAGGGCGACCGCGAGACCGTCCAGAACGACGAACGCGTCATCACCGCCTACCTCGGCGCCCCGCTCGAAGGCACCGCCCCCGCTACGGAGACCGACCAGTGACCGCACTCCTCGAAGTCCAGGACCTCCGCGTCGCCTACGGCAAGATCGAGGCCGTCAAGGGCATCAGCTTCACCGTCAACCAGGGCGAGGTCACCACCCTGATCGGCACCAACGGCGCCGGCAAGACCACCACCCTGCGCACCCTCTCCGGCCTGCTCAAGCCCACCGCCGGCCGCATCACCTTCGACGGGCAGCCGCTCGACGCCGTCCCCGCCCACCGGATCGTCGCCCTCGGCCTCGCCCACTCCCCCGAGGGCCGGCACATCTTCCCGCGGATGACCATCGAGGAGAACCTGCTCCTCGGCGCCTTCCTGCGCAGCGACACCGACGGCATCGCCAAGGACGTCGAACGGGCCTACGGCCTCTTCCCCATCCTCGGCGAGCGGCGCCGGCAGGCCGCCGGTACGCTCTCCGGCGGCGAGCAGCAGATGCTCGCCATGGGACGGGCCCTGATGTCCCGGCCCAAGCTGCTGATGCTCGACGAGCCCTCGATGGGCCTGTCGCCGCTGATGATGCAGAAGATCATGGCGACCATCGTCGAGCTCAAGGCCGACGGCACCACCATCCTGCTGGTCGAGCAGAACGCCCAGGCCGCGCTCTCGCTCTCCGACCGCGGCTACGTCATGGAGACCGGCTCCATCGTCCTGAAGGGCACCGGCGCCGACCTCCTGCACGACGAGTCGGTGCGCAAGGCCTACCTCGGCGAGGACTGACCGGCGCCCGCACACGCAGGGGCCCGGCGCACCTGGTGCGCCGGGCCCCTGCGCCTCGTACGACTACTCCGCGCCGCCCGCGGCCTCCTCGGCCTTCTTGCGGTCCTGCGCGGCACCCTCCTCGATGACCGCCTCGGCCACCGCCGCCATCGTCATCCGGCGGTCCATCGACGTCTTCTGGATCCACCGGAACGCGGCCGGCTCGTTCAGCCCGAACTTGGTCTGCAGCACGCTCTTCGCGCGGTCCACCAGCTTCCGGGTCTCCAGCCGCTGGGTGAGATCGGCGATCTCCTCCTCCAGCGTCCGCATCTCCGTGTACCGGGACACCGCCATCTCGATCGCGGGCACCAGGTCGCTCTTGGAGAACGGCTTGACGATGTACGCCATCGCCCCGGCGTCGCGCGCCCGGTCCACCAGCTCCCGCTGCGAGAACGCGGTCAGCATCAGCACCGGCGCGAGGTGCTGCTCATGGATCTGCTCGGCCGCGGACAGCCCGTCCAGCACCGGCATCTTCACGTCCAGGATCGCCAGATCCGGCTTCAGCTCCTGCACCAGCCGGACCGCCGTCGCGCCGTCCCCGGCCTCCCCGACGACGGTGTACCCCTCCTCCTCCAGCATCTCCTTCAGATCGAGACGGATCAGCGCCTCGTCCTCGGCGATCACAATCCGGGTGATCTGGGGCGAATCGGTCTCAAGCGGCTCGGCCTGCTCGTCGGCGGTGCTCACGGGGCTCCTCGTTCCGGCGGGGTACTGCATGCACGAGGGTACCTAGACACGGTATGTTTGAGACATGACGCGAAGGCGACCACCTTCGAATCATAGGCCCCGATAGCCCAATTGGCATGAGGCAATGGTCTCAAACACCATAAAGTGTGGGTTCGAATCCCACTCGGGGCACTTTCCTTCGAATCGAAGGTAGCCGGATTGAGTGCAACGGTTGTGGCCGCCCACTCGTTCGAGTGAGCGGTCAGCTATTTGCCCGACACTCTTCCGATAACGCCCAAGGATCGTGCACATGCACGAACCATCGATGCGCGAGCAAGCCGTCCAGCTCATGCGCAGCGGCGTCGGGACCGCGGAGACCGCTCGCCGCCTGGGTGCCCCGCGCGGCACCGTCTCCTGGTGGAAGCACCAGGACCTCGCGAAGCACGATCAGCTTCCCGGCCGCAAGCAGTCCACCTGCTTCCACTGCTTCGGAGACGCACTGAACAGATCGGCGTACTCCTACCTGCTCGGGCTCTACCTGGACGACGGCCACATCAGCCACCCCGCACAGCACAAGATCCCGAGCCTGTTCATCACGTGCGACGACAAGTGGCCCGGGATCATGGACTCCGCCGAATCCGCCGTACGCCAGGTCTTCCCCGCCCTCACTCCCTGCCGCGTGCGAAAACCCGGCTGCCACAACATCAAGGTGTACTCGAAACACCTGACCTGCTACTTCCCCCAGCACGGCCCCGGCAAGAAGCACGAGCGCACCATAGCCCTGGAGCCCTGGCAGCAGGAGATCGTCGACGCCCACCCCTGGGAGTTCCTGCGCGGGCTGATCCACTCCGACGGCTGCCGCATCACCAACTGGACGACCCGCACGGTCGGCGGCGTCCAGAAGCGCTACGAGTACCCGCGCTACTTCTTCACCAACACCTCGGCCGACATCGTCCGCCTCTTCACCGACACGCTCGACACCGTCGGCGTGCAGTGGAAGGCCTCGATCCCCCGGCCGACCGGCCAGGTCAACGTCTCCGTCGCCCGCAAGGAGTCCGTGGCCCTCATGGACGCCCGCATCGGGCCCAAGCACTGACAGCGGCGCGGCCCCGAGGAGGCGCCGCGCCGCTGGAACGGGGTCAGTCGTCCAGGGTGCCGACGTGGTGGACGCGGACGAGGTTGGTGGAGCCGGCGAGGCCGGGCGGGGAGCCGGCGGTGATGACGACGATGTCGCCCTTCTGGCAGCGGCCGAGGGAGAGCAGGGCGGCGTCGACCTGTTCGACCATCTCGTCGGTGGTGGGCGCGAACGGGCCGAGGAAGGTCTCCACGCCCCAGGTGAGGGCGAGTTGGCTGCGGACGGCCGGTTCGTAGGTGAAGGCGAGGACGGGGATCGGCGAGCGGTAGCGGGTCAGCCGGCGGGCGGTGTCGCCGGACTGGGTGAAGGCGATCAGGTACTTGGCGTGCAGGAAGTCGCCGATCTCCGCGGCCGCGCGGGCGACGGCGCCGCCCTGGGTGCGGGGCTTGTTGCTGGGGGTGAGCGGGGGCAGTCCGGCGGAGAGGATGTCCTGCTCGGCGGCCTCGATGATCCGGCCCATCGTGCGGACCGTCTCGGACGGGTACTTCCCGACCGAGGTCTCACCGGAGAGCATCACCGCGTCGGTGCCGTCGAGGACGGCGTTGGCGACGTCGGAGGCCTCGGCACGGGTGGGCCGCGAGGAGTTGATCATCGAGTCGAGCATCTGGGTCGCCACGATGACCGGCTTGGCGTTGCGCCGGGCCAGGGCGACCGCCCGCTTCTGGACCATCGGCACGTCCTCCAGCGGCATCTCCACGCCGAGGTCGCCGCGGGCCACCATGACGCCGTCGAAGCGGTCGACGATGGAGTCGAGGTTCTCCACCGCCTGCGGCTTCTCGATCTTGGCGATGACGGGGACCCGGCGCCCCTCCTCGTCCATCACCCGGTGGACGTCCTCGACGTCCTGCCCGCTGCGGACGAAGGAGAGCGCGACGAGGTCGGCGCCGGCCCGCAGGGCCCAGCGCAGGTCGGCGATGTCCTTCTCGCTGAGCGCGGGCACCGAGACGGCGACCCCGGGGAGGTTGAGGCCCTTGTGGTCGGAGACCAGGCCGCCCTCGACGACGACGCAGCGGACCCGCGGTCCGGCCACCTCGACGACCTCCAGGGTGACCCGTCCGTCGTCGACGAGGATCCGCTCGCCGGCGGTGACGTCCCCGGCGAGGCCGGGGTAGGTGGTGCCGCAGCCGTTCTGGTCTCCCTCGACGCCGTTGTCGGTGGAGATGGTGAACTCGTCGCCGCGTTCGAGAAGTACCGGGCCCTCGGTGAACGCCCCGAGGCGGATCTTCGGGCCTTGAAGGTCGACGAGCACGCCGACGCTGCGGCCGGTCTCGTCCGCGGCCTTGCGGACCCGGCGGTAGCGCTCCTCGTGCTCGATGTGGGAGCCGTGGCTCAGATTGAATCGGGCGATGTCCATCCCGGCGTCGACCAGGGACTTGATCTGGTCGTAGCTGTCGGTGGCGGGCCCGAGGGTACAGACGATTTTTGCTCGGCGCATAGTGCTGAGAGTAGGCATTACCGACGCGTAACGTCGATGCGGGTCCGGACAACGGGATGGCCGTTGCCGTAAGGAGAGTTGAACAATCTGACACAACGTCGGACCGGCGTGCGAGAGGTTCCCCGGCGTTCGCCGCCACCCGTCCCCTGATGCGATTCCGTGAAGGGGTGTTCACCCCTGGTTCACCGTCACTTCGGCCGGCGCTCGTGGCACGGCGGGACGCTCGTCACCCGGGTGAGGTGCCCGGCGTGACGGAGAACGTGCGACGAGGGGGAATCGTCCGGCATGAAGCGTGCGTTCGGGGTGCTGCTGGCACTGGCGCTGCTCGGCGGGGTGGCGTTCGCGCTGCTGCGACCGTCGGATAAGACCGAGAAGACCGAGACCATCACCGGTCTCATCGGCTCGGAGAAGCAGGAGTTCTTCCAGGACAAGGACGTCAAGGCCGAGTTGGCGGCCCAGGGGCTCGTCGTGAACACCCTGCCCGTCGGTTCCTGGCAGATGGTCGACAAGCTGGACGGGCAGGACTTCGCGTTCCCGGCGAGCAAGGCGCCGGCCGACAAGATCCGGGAGAAGAAGGGCATCGCCGAGCTGAGCCCGGCACCGTTCTACTCGCCGCTGGTGGTGGTGGCCCACGAGGCGACCGCCAAGGCGCTGGAGGCCGGCGGGATGGCGGTCCTGGACCCCGCCACCCACGTGTGGAACTTCAAGATGGACGTCTACCTGGACGCCCTGCGCAAGGGCAGGACGTGGGAGGACCTCTCGGGCGGCAAGTCGCAGGGCGAGCTGCGCGGGAGCATCATGATGGCCACCACCGACCCCAACGACTCCTCCTCCGGGGCGATGTACCTGGCGCTGCTCTCCTCCCTGGAGAACAACGGCCCGGTGTCGAGCGACGCGGAGGTGGAGAAGGTGAAGGACCTGCTCCACACCGCGATCGTCAAGCAGGGCGAGAAGCAGCAGTCCACCGACCTGCTGTTCAAGGGCTTCACCTCGGGCGTCGGCCGGCCGCTGTCGCTGGTGTACGAGTCGGAGGCGGCCGAGTTGGTGCTGCAGAACAAGGCTCCCGACGACACGGTGGTGCTCTACCCGGACACCACGATCTTCTCGGACCACACGCTGGTCGGGTTCAGCCCGGGCGGGCGGAAGCTGGCCGGGCTGCTGCAGAGCAACACCAAGCTGCGGGAGGCCGCGACCCGGCACGGCTTCCGCATCCAGGGGGACGTCACGGCGTTCGGCGCCCAGCTCAGGAGCCGGGCCGACTCGTTCCACCTGTCGCCGGACCTGAACCGGTCGGGGATCGGCCACGCCGCCGTCCCGGTGTACGACGTGCTGAAGAAGCTGACCGAAGTCGCGACGAAGAACTGAGCGGGAGACATGGCGACAGGGAAGGCCGCGATGGCGGGGAAGCAGCGGGGCGGGGTCCGGGGGCTGACCGCCGGACTGGCGGTGCTGGCGGCGATGGTGACGGCGTGCACGTCGTCCGCCGCGCCGAAGCCGGACCCGACCAGACCTCCGGCCCCGACCGCGCAGGCGGGGGTGCTGCGGGTCCTGGCCGGCAGCGAGTTGCAGGACATGGCACCGATCCTGGCGGAGGCGCAGAAGGAGACCGGGGTGACCGTCCAGTTCTCCTGGACGGGTTCGCTGGACGGCGCGGAGGCGGTCTCCGGCGGCGCGGCGGACGGGAAGTACGACGCGCTCTGGTTCCCGTCGAACCAGTACCTGCGGCTGGACGAGAAGAGCCGGCCGAAGCTGCTGTCGGAGAGCCCGGTCATGACGTCGCCGGTGGCGTTCGGGATCCGCTCCTCGGTGCTGGGCGAGCTGGGCTGGGGGGACGGCTCGTCGGTGACCTGGGGCAACCTCGCCGAGGCGGCGGCCGGCGGGAAGCTGTCCTACGGCATGGCGGACCCCTCCCGGTCGAACTCGGGCTTCTCCGGGCTGGTGGCGGTGGCCTCGGCGTTCTCGGCCGCGAACGCGGCGCTGACCGAGGCGGACGTGGTGAAGGCGACGCCGCAGCTGAAGCAGTTCTTCGCCGGGCAGAAGCTGACGTCCGGGTCGTCCGGCTGGCTGACCCAGGCGTACACCCAGGCCGAGGCGGGTTCGGTCGGGGCGCTGGTGAACTACGAGTCGGTGCTGATGTCGTTGAACAAGACGCTGCCGCCGGACCAGCAGCTCACGGTGGTGCGTCCGGCGGACGGCGTGGTGACGGCCAGCTACCCGTTGACGCTGCTGAGTTCCGCGCAGCCCCGGGAGCAGGAGTCGTTCCGCCGGCTGACCGAGTACCTGCTGAAGGAGGACGTCCAGAAGCGGATCTCGGAGCAGACGCTGCGCCACCCGGTGACGGCGGGCGTGGCCCCGGCCGTGGGGGTGCCGACGGACCGGCGGCGGGAGCTGCCGTTCCCGGGCAGTCTGGCGGTGGCGAACCAGCTGCTGGCCTCGTACCAGAACGAGCTGCGGCGGCCCTCGCGCACGGTGTACGTGCTGGACACCTCGGGTTCGATGACCGGGGAGCGGCTGGCGGCGCTGAAGTCGGCGATGGGCCGGCTGACCGGGTCGGACGACTCCCGGGGGGTGCGGCGGTTCCGTGACCGCGAGGAGGTCACGCTGATCTCGTTCGCCTCGAAGGTCAAGTCCACGAAGACGCACACCGTTCCGGCGGGTGCGGCGGCGCAGCAGGAGCTGGCGTCGATCAACGCGGATGTGCAGGCGTTGTCGGCGGAGGGCGGTACGGCGGTGTACTCGTCGCTGGAGGAGGCGTACCGGGTGATCGAGCGGCAGCAGGCCGCGGCGAAGGACGACCGGTTCACCTCGATCGTGGTGATGACGGACGGGCAGAGCAACGAGGGCGCGTCGGACCAGGACTTCAAGACGTTCCGTGCGGGGTTGTCGCCGGCGCTGAGGTCGGTGCGGGTGTTCCCGATCCTGTTCGGTGACGCGGCGAAGGCGCAGTTGCAGGGGATCGCGGATCTGACGAGCGGCAAGCTGTTCGACGGGACGGGTTCGCTGGACGGCGCGTTCGAGGAGATCCGTGGCTACCAGTAACGGCGACGGCGACGGCGAGGGGGGAGGGCGGCTGCTGCGGTACCTGGGGTCGGCCCGCAACATCGCCGCGTGCGGGGCCGGTGCGGTGGGGCTGGGGCTGCACTTCGCGGGCTACGGCGGGGCGTGGTGGCCGGGGATCGTGGCCGCCCTGTACGGGGCGGTGGTGCTGTTGTGGCCGCCCGGGGCACCCAAGGGGACCGGGATTCCGGGGAAGTCCGATCCGGTGTCGGTGCGGGAGAAGCCCGCGCCGGTCCAGGTGCCGGCTCCTCCGGTGCCGGTCCAGGTGCCGGCTCCTCCGGTGCCGGTGCCGGTGCCGGTGCCGGAGCCGCCGCGGGTGTGGCCGCAGTTGGAGGAGTTGGCGGTGTTCGTGGGTTCGGCGCCGCTGCCGCCGTCGGCGAACGTGCCGGGGTTGCTGGTGCGGTTGCGCTCGGCCGGGCCGGGTCCGACCACGGAGCCGATCGTGGTCCGTCGGCTGCCGTTGGCGGTGGACGGGTACCTGCGCGCGTTGACGTGGCAGCCGTGGGTGTCGGACGGGGCGGATCCGGCGGCGGAGCTGGCCCGGGCGGTGGACGAGATGGCGGCGCTGGTGCCGGCGTCCTGACCGTCGTGCCGTGGTGGGGGGAGGACGGCGGAGCGGCCGGGCCCGGGTTCTCCGGGTGCCGGCCGCTTCGGCGTCGGGCGGGTCAGGCGTCGAGGGCGCCGGGCAGTTCCAGGCGGCGGCGCACGCCCAGTTTGCGGAAGCTGTTGGTGAGGTGGGTCTCGACCGTGCGGACCGCGAGGTGGAGCATGGCGGCGATCTCGGCGTTGGAGTGCCCGGCCGCGGCGAGGCGGCAGATGCGCAGTTCGCTGTCGGTGAGGGCTTCGGCCCCGGCGTGGTCGGCGCGGCCGATGCGGGCTCCGGAGGCGCGCAGCGATTCCAGCGCGGCGGCGCGGTGGCGGACGGCGCCGAGGCGTTCGGCGCGTCCGGCGGCTTCGCGCAGGGCGCGGCGGGCGGCGCCGCGGCGGCCGCCGTCGGCGAGCAGCCGGCCGTAGGTGATGAGGGCGGGGATGAGTTCGGTGTCGATCTCGGCGGTGCGCAGCAGGTGGACGGCTTCGGCGGCGAGGTCGAGTCCGTGGCGTCCGCCGGTGGCGGCGGCGAGGGCGCGCAGGGCGCGGCCGACGGTGCGGGGGGTGCCCCAGACGCGGGCGAGCCGCAGTTCCTCCTCGGCGAGGGCGACGGCGGGTCCGGGTTCGCCGAGGAGGAGGTGGCATTCGGCGGCGACGGAGCGCCAGGGGGTGACGATGGGGCTGCGGACCTGGCGTTCGCCCTGGCGGCGGCCGCATTCGAGGAGGTCGGCGAGGGCTTCGGCGGGTTCGCCGGAGGCGAGGCGGAGCAGGCCGCGGGCGTAGAGGTACTCGTTCCACTCCCAGGAGTCCTGGGCGCGGTCGGCGGCGACGGCGCGGGCGAGGCCGTGGGCCTGCCAGAGGCGGCCGGTCTCGACGAGGGCGATGACGCTCTGGGCGACGAGGTGGGCGTTCTGCTGGCCGAGGAGTTCGGCGTAGCGGCCGGGGGCGGTGTCGTCGGGGAGGGGGCGGGGGACGGGGGTGGTGGTCCACCAGGAGGGGCCGGGGGTGGCGTGGTGGCCGGGGGCGCCCCAGGTGTGCAGCCGGGGCAGGCCGGGGGGTCCCCAGGGGGTGGGCGGGAGGAGGGCGGGGGCGGGTGGCGCGGCGGAGGGTGCGGGGGTGGGGTCGGGTCCGGGGGCGGTGAGGGCGTAGTCGTCGAGGAGGGCCTGGTACTCGCCGCGCATGATCCTGGTTTCGGCGCGGACGCTCAGCAGGCACTGGTAGCCGGGGTCGAGGGGGCCGCCGCGGTAGCAGGCGAAGCCGCGGGCGACGATCTCCTCGGCCTGGTCGAGGAGGTCGGCCCACTGGGAGAGGGTGGCGAGGGAGACCAGCAGGTAGGAGCGGCAGAGCGGGTCGACGGGGGCGTCGTCGAGTTCGCGGATGCGTTCGGTGACCTCGGTGGCGGAGAGCAGGCCGCTGGTGGCGTCGAATTCGGTGAGCAGGGCGAAGGCGGGCGGGGCGAGGCGGTGGGGGGTGCGGGCGGCGAGGCGCTGGACGCCTTCGACGACCTGGAGCCAGCTGCGGCCGTCGTGGGCGGCGATCTGGGCGGTGGCGGCCTGGACGGCGTGGAGGACGTCCTCCTGGTCGACGAAGCGGTGGGCGAGTTCGTCCATGAGCTCGATGGCGGCGGTGGTGTCGCCGCGGGTGGCGAGGACGGCGCCGAGGGTGTTGGCGGCGCGGAAGACGCCCTCGTCGGTCTGCTGGAGGTGGACGGCTTCGGCGAGGTGGCGCAGGCCGACGGTGCGTTCGGCGGGGCCGAGGGTGACTTCGAGGCTGCCGAGTTCGGTGAGCAGCAGTCCGCGCTGGCGGTCGCTGAGGGGTTCGGCGAGGACGCGGCGCAGCAGGGTGGCGGCGTCGGCGGGGTGGTCGGCCTCGGCGGCCTGGCGGGCGGCGCGGCGCAGGGTGTCGGCGGCCCAGCGGGGGGTGGGGGCGGGGGTGAGCAGGAGGTGGCCGGCGACGGTCTCGTCGGGGGCTCCGGTGCGGTGGAGGTGTTCGGCGGCGGCGAGGTGGACTTCGGCGCGGTGGCCGGGGGCGTGGCCGGTGAGGACGGCGTCGGCGAGCAGGGGGTGGGCGAAGCGGGGCCAGTGGCCGGGGCCGGGGGTGTCGACGTGGTGGTGGAGGGTGAGGTGGGCGAGCCAGCCGGTGAGCCGGCCGGGGTCGGCGCCGGTGAGGTCGGCGAGCAGGGGGACGGGGTCGAGGGGCGGGGTTCCGGGGGCGGGGGTGGTGTCGGCGGCGGGGTGTTCGCGCATCCGGGCGAGGACGCGGGCGACGGTGACGGCGTGGTCGCCGGCGCCGTGCAGCCAGGCGTCGACGGCTTCGGCGAAGGCGCCGCCGGGCAGGGCGCCGCAGCGTTCGGGGAGGGTGGCGGGCAGGTCGGGCGTGCCGGGCCGGTGTCCGCCGGGGCCCTCGCCGTCCGGGCCCTCGCCGTCGGGGCCGTCGCCGTACGGGCCGTCGCCGTACGGGCCGTCGCCGTCGGCCGGGTCCGTCGCGAGGTCGGCGAGCAGTGCGGTGAGCAGCAGCGGGTTGCCGCCGCTGGCGCGGGCGCAGTCGGCGGCGAGGCCGGCGGGGGTGCCGGGCCCGAGGTGCTGCCGGGCGATCCGGACGGCGGCGGGGGTGCTGACCGGGGCGAGCCGCAGGGTGGTGGCGAGGTCGGGGGTGAGGTCGCGGGCGAAGCGGCCGGGCGGGGTGTCGAGGGTGGCCTGGCGGTGTTCGGTGGCGATCAGCAGGGCGGGCAGCCGGTCGATGCGGCGGGCGACCTGGCGCAGCCAGCGCCGGGAGGGTTCGTCGGCGAGGTGGATGTCGTCGACGGCGAGCAGCAGCGGGTGGTGGGTGCTGTGCAGGCGGAGCAGGGACCAGAGGGTGGCCTCGGCGGTGCCGGCGTAGGTGCCGGGGTCGGCGGCGGCGGTGGGGTCCGCGGCCGCCGCGGCGCCCCAGTGGCCGTAGGGGCCGGCGGGGGTGGGGCCGGTGTCGAAGAGCTGGCGGGCGGCCGCGTAGGGGGTGGCGGTCTCCTCGGCGGAGCAGCGGGCGCGCAGCACGGTGGTGCCGTCGGCGGCGGCGCGGCGGGCGGCCTCGGCGAGCAGCGCGGTGCGGCCGGTGCCGATGGCGCCGGTGATCAGCAGGACGTGGCCGGTGCCCCGGCGGGCCGCGGCGGCCCGGTCCGCGATCTGCCGAAGCTGTGGTTCGCGTTCCGCGAGCCGGGTGGACGTGGTGGTGCGCATCCCCGGTTTCCCCTCTCTCCCCTTCTGCCCTTCCCGGCCGCCTGTCCTGGTCCGAAAGGGCAGTATCCGCCGTTGTACCGGGAAATCGGCTTGACGTGCTAACCACGCGTTACCGGTGAGTCCGGTTCTCCCCGTGACACGACGGGTCCCGGCGAACCCGGGTGGTGTCGCGGATCGGCCCGGAAGGGCGCGCTCCGATTGTCCCGGGGGCAGTGCGCCCGCCCCTTTGACCACCCGCGGGGCCTGATCCGTTGCCCCCGCCGATCGGCGGGGACTGCCCGGCGGGCCCGATCTCGTGGTGGACCACGATGGCCGGGAGGCTGCCCGGGCGGGAAGCATGGAGGCAGTTTCCGGGGCATGGGCAGCGCTCCCGGATCGCCGTCGAAACGGCCGGCCGTCCCGGGTGGGGCGCAATGCCCCAGGGTTCGGGGTCCACCGGGTGGCCGGGCCGGCTTCTCCAGGAGGGGGCCAGATTTGACTGTTCTGCACACCGAGTACGACCGCCGTGGTACGGCGGTGCGGGCTTCGGCGTCCGCCACGCGCACGGTGCCGCCGCAGCGCCCGGTGGCGCCCCGTGCGGTCGCCGTCGCCGGGGCCGTGCCGGGCACGGCCGCCGTGGCGTCCGCGCACGCCCAGACGTCCGCCGCCCAGGCGGTGCGCGGTGCCGCGGGCACCACGCGGCCGGCCGTCGCCCAGGCGGCCCGCACCTCGACGGTGCCGGTCGCCGTCCAGGCCGCCGATCCGCTCTCCCGCGCGGGTGCCGAGGCGCAGCTGCGCCGTTTTCCCGGGGTCGCGGTGGTGGACCCGACGGGTGCGCCCGCGCCGGGCACGGTGACGGTGCTGGTCGCCGAGTCGGCCGACGCGGCCGCGACGGCGGCGTTGCGCCGGCTGGTGCGCGGTGCCGGGCAGCGGGTGGTGCTGGTGGTCGAGCGGCTGCGCGAGACCGAGTTGATGGAGGCCGTCGAGTGCGGGGTGGCGGCGATCCTGTGGCGCCGGGAGGCGACGCCGGACCGGCTGGGCCGGGCGGTGCTGGCCGCGGCCCGGGGCGACGGTGATCTGCCGGCGGATCTGCAGGGGCGGCTGATCGCCCAGGTGGGCCGGTTGCAGCGGTCCGTGCAGGGCATGCCGGGGCAGGCTCCGACGGGTCTGTCGGAGCGTGAGTCCGATGTGCTGCGACTGGTCGCGGAGGGGTGGGACACCGGGGAGATCGCGGCCCGGCTGTCGTACTCGGAACGGACCGTCAAGAACGTGCTGCACGGTCTGACCACCCGTCTCCAGCTGCGCAACCGGGCGCACGCGGTGGCCCACGCGGTCCGCGAGGGCTACATCTAGGACGGGTCCCGACCGGGCGCGGGCGGGCAGGTGGGGAGTACCGCACCTGCCCGCCCGCGTCATGAACGGGTCGCCAAGATCTCACCTGCCGGACAGGTCGGGGGGCTATCCCCCCGGCCCGGGCGCACGGCACACTTCTACGCGCGTACTTCTACGCGCGTCACCGAGGTCCGTTCCGTAGTCCCACCGGGAGAGTCGTCCAATGTCCCTGAACCGCCGTGACTTCGTCACCCGGTCCGCCGCCACCGCCGCCGGCGCCGCCCTCGCGAGCAGCGCCACCCTCGCCGCCGCCACCCCCGCCGCGGCGGCCGGACCGGACGAGGCCCGCGCCAAGGGCCGGACCAAGCGCCAGGCCTTCACCGTGATGGGCACCACCGACCTGCACGGCCGGGTGCTCAACTGGGACTACTTCACCGACGCGGTCTACGCCGACAAGGCGCACAACGAGGTCGGCCTCGCCAAGATCTCCACGCTCGCCAAGCAGGTGCGCGAGGAGAAGGGCTGGGACCGCTGCCTGCTCATCGACGCCGGTGACACCATCCAGGGCACCCAGCTGACGTACTACTACGCCCGGGTCGAGCCGATCGCCACCGACGCCGACACCGCGCCCGAGCACCCGATGGCGCTCGCCATGAACACCATGGAGTACACCGCCGCCGCGCTCGGCAACCACGAGTTCAACTACGGCATCGACACCCTGCGCGCCTACGAGGAGCAGCTGGACTTCCCGCTGCTGGGCGCCAACGCGCTGAACGCCCGCAACGACAAGCCGGCCTTCCCGCCGTACGTGATCCGCAAGCTGAAGCTCGGCAACGGCCCGGCCCTGAAGGTCGGCATCGTCGGCCTGACCAACCCGGGCATCGCGATCTGGGACAAGGCCAACGTCGCCGGCAGGATGACCTTCCCGGGCATCGTCGAGACCGCGAAGACCTGGGTGCCGAAGGTGCGGGCGGCCGGCGCGGACGTCGTCGTGGTCGCCTGCCACTCCGGCACGGACGAGGCCACCTCCTACGGCGACCAGCTGCCCTGGCCGGAGAACGCCTCGGTGGCGCTGGCCGAGCAGGTGCCGGGCATCGACGCCGTCCTGGTGGGCCACGCCCACAAGGAGATCGCCCAGCGCCTGGTCGTCAACAAGGAGACCGGCCGGACGGTCGTGCTCTCCGAGCCGCTGTGCTGGGGCCAGCGCCTGACCTGCTTCGACTTCGAGGTCGAGTTCGACAAGGGCGCGTGGAAGGTCGTCTCGCTCACCTCCCGGGTGCTGAACTCCAACACCGTCCCGGAGGACCCGGAGATCGTCGGCCTGATGACCGAGCAGCACAAGAAGGTCGTCGAGTACGTCAACCAGGTCATCGGCACCGCCAGGATCGAGCTGTCCATCGCCGATGCGCCGTTCCGGGACACCCCGATCATCGACCTCATCGGCAGGGTCCAGGCCGACGTGGTGCGCGCCGCGCTGGCCGGCGGCCAGTACGCCGAGCTGCCGGTCCTCGCCCAGGCCGCGCCGTTCAACCGCACCGCGGTCATCCCGTCCGGCCAGGTCAAGCTGCGTGACGCGGCCGGCCTGTACATCTACGAGAACACCCTGGAGGCCCGCGTCCTGACGGGCGCCCAGATCAAGGACTACCTGGAGTTCTCGGCGAAGTACTACGCCCGGCTCGCCCCGGACGCGCCGGTCGACAAGGCCACGCTCACCAACGCGCAGAACACCCCGGACTACAACTACGACGCGGTGTACGGCGTCTCCTACGACATCGACATCTCCCAGCCGGTCGGCTCGCGGATCGTCGGCCTCTCCTTCGAGGGCAAGCCGATCGACCCGACCGCCCGGTTCGTCCTCGCGGTCAACAACTACCGCGCCAACGGCGGCGGCAACTTCCCGCACGTCGCGGCCGCCCAGAAGCTGTGGGCCAACTCGGACGAGATCCGCAACGCGATGATCGCCTGGGTGAAGGAGAAGGGCGTCATCGACCCGGCGGACTTCTTCACCGAGTCCTGGCGCCTGGTGCGGGCCGGCCGGCCGGTCTTCTGACGCCACCCGGTTCGACCCCACCACCGGACCGGCCCCGGGGCGCTCGCCCCGGGGCCGCTCCCGTGCTCAGGCGGCGAGCAGTGCCAGCTGCCCCATCGCCTCGCGCTCGATCCGCGCCAGCTCCCCCAGCAGGCGCCCGGCCCGCTCCAGGTGCGCCGCGTCCCCGGACTCCCCCGCCGCGCCGACCAGGGCGGCCACCTCGGTCCAGCCCGCCGCGGCCTCGGCGTACCGGTCGCGGGCGCCGCGCACCCGGGGGTCGCCGAGCAGGTCGGCGCTCTCGCCGAGGAAGTCCCGGTAGAGGTTGCGGAACAGCGCGCCGCCCGTCCCGGCCTTCTCCATCATCCGGGCGGCCTGCGGCAGTTGGATCCGCGGCCGGTCGGCGCGGGCCAGCCAGCCCGGCACCAGCGCGGCGGCCTTCGCGATACCGCGGTGCCCGAGGTTGGCGATCGGCGGGTTCAGGAACGCCGCCGCACACGCGGCCATCGCCGGGGCCAGCAGGCCCCGCACGTGCGGTGCTCCGCCGGGGCGGGTGAGCGTGAAGGAGCGGTGGCGGGCGGTCATCGGGCCGCGTTCGGCGCGCGCCGCGGCGAGCGAGGCCAGGCTGGTGGTGACCGCGCCGCCCTGCTGGGCGGTGTCCACCAGGTGCGCGTCGTGCGCGTCGTAGCCCTCCATCGCGACCACGTGCCCGCCGAAGTGCACCCTGGAGGTGAAGTACTCCAGGTGGTAGCTGTCCAGCTGGAGCCCGACCGGGCGCCCGGCGTCCAGCTCGCCGGCCACGTTCTGCCAGGCCCGGCGGGCGGAGGCGGTCTCCCGGACGTCCAGCTCCAGCCCGAGCCGGGCGGCCAGCGCGCGGGTCAGCTCGAAGGGCTTGACCCGGCCGCCGAGGAACGGGAAGTCCATCCCCCTGCCGTCCCAGTAGACGAACGACAACCCCGCCCCGAGCCCGAACAGCATCGGCTCGGACAGGTCGACGCCCTCGTGGCGCAGCAGCACGCCCAGCGCCGTCGTCTCGCAGTGCTCCCCGCCGCGCGACCCGCTCACGCCGCCTCCTCCGTCCGCTCCTCGACCCGGACCACCAGCCGGGTCGTCCACTCCTCCGCCGGGGCCTCCCCCGGTCCGACCAGGTACGCCTCCCGCACCGGCGCCAGCGGCCGCAGTCCGCGCTCGTGCACGGCGGCCAGCAGGGCGTGGTAGGCGAGCGGCAGTTGGGAGTACGGGCCGTGGTGGACGGTCTCCACCACCGGCCCGCCGGGCAGCACCTCGTGCTCCAGCCCGGCCGCCTCGTGCGCCTCGTCCACCTCGGCGCCGACGGCGATCCGCATGCCCTCCCCGAGGTCCAGCGGGAACAGCCCCCACAGCGGCGGCCGCCACGGCGTGCCGTCCAGGTGCGCCAGCAGCAGCCCGACGCACCCGCCGACCCGCTGCGCCAGCTCGCCCGGGCCGGCCACCGCCCGCACGACGGCGAGCGTGCGCCGCGGCTCGCGGCCGAGGGTGATCTCGTAGCCGGGCAGCCCGCCGCCGTCCGCGAGGCGTTCCAGCAGCTCCAGGCGGGCCCGGTCGCGGCTGATCCGCTCGGCGACCCGGTCGCGTTCGGCGCGCAGCAGCCGGGCCCGTTCCGGCTCGCCGGCCGCCATGGTCGCGGCGATCACCGCGAGCGGCAGGTCGAGTTCGCGCAGCAGCGCGACGGTGAGAGCGTCACGGGCCTGGGCGGGGGCGTAGTAGCGGTAGCCGGTGGCGGGGTCGACCCGGGCCGGCGGCAGCAGGCCCGTGTCGTCGTAGTGGCGGAGCTGTTTGACGCTCAGCCGGCAGAGGCGGGCGAAGCGCCCGATGGTGAGGAAGTCGTCCTGGTCTCGCACGGGCCCATGGTGGACCCTCCCCCCGTGGGAGGGTCCACTTCGCCCGCCCTCCGGACCGGACGGCCGGCGGGCGAGACGCTGGGACATCTTTCCGAGACAGCGGGATATTCAGCCGCGCGCGGGCCCTGCCTA
Source organism: Kitasatospora sp. NPDC058115 (assembly GCF_042884635.1). NCBI lineage: Bacteria > Bacillati > Actinomycetota > Actinomycetes > Kitasatosporales > Streptomycetaceae > Kitasatospora > Kitasatospora sp. NPDC058115. Next base: position 197,859 of record NZ_JBHVTL010000008.1, on the reverse strand, counting down.
CCGTTGATCACGTCAACGAGAGCACGATCCTTGCGAGAAGGAGCGGTCCCATGCGCGCAGTCACCCAGAAGTCCTTCGGCGGTCCCGAGGTCCTGGAGCTCGTCGAGATCGAGCGGCCCGCCCCGCGCGGCGGCGAGGTCCTGGTCCGGGTGCACGCCAGCGGCGTCAACCCGGTGGACGCGGCGGTCCGTTCGGGCGCGTTCCCGCTGCTCGGCGAGCCGCCGTTCGGGGTCGGCTGGGACATCTCCGGCGTGGTCGAGGAGGCCGGCCCCGGTGCCCGTTTCAAGGCCGGCGACGAGGTGTTCGGGATGCCGTTCTTCCCGCGCGCCGCCACCGGCTACGCCGAGTACGTGGCCGTGCCCTCCCGCCAGGTGGCCCGCAAGCCCGCCGCGCTGGACCACGTGCGGGCCGCCGCGCTGCCGCTGGCCGCACTGACCGCCTGGCAGGGCCTGGTGGACGCGGCGGGGCTGGCCGGGGGACAGCGGGTGCTGATCCACCGGGCGGCGGGCGGCGTCGGCCACCTCGCGGTGCAGATCGCCAAGGCCCGCGGCGCGCACGTGATCGCCCTCGCGAGCGGGCCCAAGCACGACTTCGTGCGTTCGCTGGGCGCCGACGAGGTGATCGACTACCGCGAGGAGGGCTTCCTGGGCCGGGTCGGGAAGGTGGACGTGGTGTTCGACTCCTCCTCGCAGGGCACCGCCTCGCTGGAGGTGCTGCGCGAGGGCGGCGTGCTGGTCTCGATCATGGAGCACTGGAACACCGCGCTGGCCGCCGAGGTCGAGGCCGCCGGGCGGCGGTTCGCCGGTGTCTCGGTGGAGCCGGACTACGCCTCGCTGGAGGCGATCGCCGCGCTGGTCGACGAGGGCCGGATCCGGCCGCACATCGCCGGGACCTTCCCGCTGGAGGAGGCCGGCAAGGCCCACGAGCTGATCGCCACCGGCCGCACCCAGGGCAAGATCGTCCTCACCGTCGGCTGAGCCGCGGGGTGCGCCGTAAGGTGCTCGGGGACACACTGCGACCGGGGGAGACCGGGTGGACATCCTGACCGAGGCACTGAGCTCGATGCGGACCGGGCAGCCCGCCTCCGTCCGCACCGAGGGGCGGGCCCCGTGGGGGCTGCGGCTGCCCCCGGTCGCCGGCGCCGGGTTCCACGTGGTGCTCTACGGCACCTGCTGGCTGGTGCCGCTGGAGGACGACGCGGCCGAGCCGATCGCGCTCAGCCCGGGGGACGTCGTCTTCCTGCGGGACGGCCGCGGCCACGTCCTCGCCGACCACCCGCGGACCCCGGCCGTCCCCGAGCAGCCCTCGCACTTCCGGCCGGGCCTGCCGATCGGCACCGTCAGCCTGGGCGGGGACGGGCCGCGCACCAGCCTGCTGTGCGGCAACTACCACCTCGACCAGGCGCGGCCGCACCCGCTGGTGCGGCAACTGCCGGAGATCGTCCACCTGCAGACCCGGCACGGGCGCCACCCCGAGCTGAGCGCGGCCGTCCAGCTGCTCGGCGCCGAGCTGGAGAACCCGCGGATCGGCTCGGCCGGCATCGTCCCGGCGCTGATCGACTCGCTGCTGCTGTACATCCTGCGGGCGTGGTTCGAGGAGCAGCCGCCCGCCACCGCGGCCGGCTGGGCGGCGGCGCTCGGCGACGCGGCGGTGGCCCCGGCGCTGACCGCGATCCACGAGGCGCCGTCCGCGGCCTGGACGGTGGAGTCCCTGGCCACCCGGGCCGGGCTCTCCCGGGCGGCGTTCGCCCGCCGCTTCACCACCCTGGTCGGCGAACCGCCGATGGCGTACCTGACCCGCTGGCGGATGACCACCGCGGCCCGGCTGCTGCGCGAGTCGGAGGCCCCGCTCACCGCCGTGGCCGCGCAGACCGGGTACGGCTCGGAGTACGCCTTCGCCAAGGCCTTCAAGCGGGAGTTCGGCCTGGCGCCGGGCGGCTACCGCCGCGAGTCCCGGGCCGCCTGAGTCCGGCTCAGCCCTTCCCGGCCGCCTCCCGGACCGCCGGGGCGACCTCCCGCGCCCACCGGCGGAGGGTGACCGGGTCGGGCGAGCCGTGGTCGGCGGCGAAGAGGGTGAAGCCGGACGCGCCGTGCTCCAGCACCGCGCCGGTCAGCTCCGCCACCCACTGGTCCACCGAGCCGCCGAGCCACCTGCCCTCGGCGTCGCGGGTCGCGGCGAGCGGCCGGTCGGTGATCCGGCCGGGCAGGTTGTAGACGGTGCGCACCTCGCGCGGGTCGCGTCCGACGGCGGCGGCCGCCTCGTCGACGACCGGTCGCGAGGTGCGGTAGCGCTCGCTGAGCCAGTCCGCCGCGTGGCCGGGGATCCAGCCGTCGGCGACCCGGCCGGTGACCGCCAGCGACTTGCGCCCGTTGGAGCCCGTCCACACCGGCGGCGCGGCCACCGGCGCCGGCTCGATGTCCCGGACGCGGTAGTGCCGGCCCTCGTGGGTGAGCGGCGGGCCGCCCCCGGACAGCCGCTTGATCAGCACGATCGCCTCCTCGAAGGCCTCCACCGCCTCGCCCGGAGCGAGCCGCTCGACGCCCAGGTCGGCGATCCGGTCCCAGATCCCGCCGGCGCCCATCCCCAGCACCACCCGCCCGCCGGACAGCGCGGAGAGCGAGGTGACGGTCCGCGCCAGCAGCGGGGCGGGCCGGCTCGGCAGGTTGGTGACGTTGGCGAAGCCGCTGATCCGCCCGGTGCGCCCGAGCAGGAAGCCGAGCGCGGCGTAGGCGTCCACCCGCGCGCCGAGGTACGGGTGGTCGGACAGCGAGAAGTGGTCCAGCCCGTCCCGGTCGGCCTGCTGGACGACGTCCAGCAGCTGCGCGGTACCGGCGAGCTCCCCCGGCGCTCCGAACCCGAAGACGACGCCCGCGTTCTCGATGCTCATCGTTCCCCCAAAGCAAAAAAGAGCTGAAGTTCGCAGCACGAACCTATTGGTTCGTTCCGCGAACTGCAACCCCTTCCGGCCCCCGGCCGCCGGCTACCCGCCGAACACCGGCGGCACCTCGTTGTCCAGCACCACCCGCCCGAGCAGCCCGGCGAGCACCTCCCGCTCCCCGGCGGACAGCCCGGCCGGCAGCTCGTCGATCCGCCGGCAGGTCTCCGCGTGGAACCGCTCCCCCAGCGCGAGCCCCTCCGCCGTCAGCGCGACCCGCACCGACCGCGCATCCCCCTCGCAACTCTCCCGCCGCACCAGCCCGTTGCGCTCGCTCCGGTCCACCAGCCCGGACAGGCTCGACTTGGCCAGCCGCAGCACGCCGCCCAGCTCCCCCATCACGTACGACCGCCCCAGCAGCACGCACAGCAACTGCCCCTGCTGCGGCGTCAGCCCGTGCTCCCGCGCCGACTCGGCGTACACCGCGTCCACCAGGAACGCCGCCCGCACCAGCGCCCCGACGACCCCGATCCCGCCACCCTCGCTCTTCACCATCCGGCCAGCCTAACAGCAGAAATTCGCACCACGAACTACCGCGACGGGGTTCGGCCCCCGATCCCGCGGCCGCCGGACGGCTCCGCCGCCCCGCCTAGGACTTCTCGCCGACGGCGGCCCAGATGCCGATCTGGGAGTCGGTGGGCCGCTCGGGGGTGTCGGGGCGCCAGAGGGGGGCGGTGACCAGGCCGGGGTCGGCGAGGGTGAGGCCGTCGAAGAAGCGGAGCACCTGCTCGCGGCTGCGCATGGTCAGCTGGGCGGAGGCGCTGCGGTAGACGGCGGGGCCGCGGCCGGCGTCGGCGGTCGGGGTGAAGTCGAGGGTGCCGTGCGACAGCACGAGGCGGCTGCCGGGCGGCAGGGCGTCCACCAGGGTGCGCACGATGCCGTACGGGTCGTCCTGCTCGTCGATGAAGTGCAGGACGGCCACGAGCAGCAGTCCCACCGGCTCGCCGGAGTCCAGTGCCCGGCGGACCTCGGGGGTGGCCAGGATCGCGGCCGGGTCGCGCAGGTCGGCCTGGACCACCGAGGTGCTGCCCGGGGCGGCGCCGCTCAGCAGGGCGCGGCCGTGCACCAGCACGATCGGGTCGTTGTCGAGGTAGACCACCCGGGCGTCCGGCCGGACCTGCTGGGCGACCTCGTGGGTGTTCCCGGCGCTGGGGATGCCGGTGCCGATGTCGACGAACTGCCGGATGCCCTCGCCGGCGAGGTGGCGCACCGCACGGCCGAGGAAGGCCCGGTTGGCGAGCGCGCTGAGCCGCACCATCGGGCTGATGGCGAGCACCCGCTCGGCGGCCTCGCGATCGGCCGGGAAGTTGTCCTTGCCGCCGATGTAGTAGTCGTACATCCGGGCGGGGTGCGGGATCTCGGGGCGCAGGTCGGCGGGCGGCCGCACCTCGTCGCCCTCGTCACCGACGAGCCACTCCCGGCCGATCTCCTGAAACCCGGTCACCCCTGCCACCCCTTCGGTCCGTTCCGGTCACCCACGGTCGCATGCGGTCGAACACAGTCCCCACTGGTCCCCGCACGACCCGACAGGCGCAGCATAGGGCAGCCCTGCCGGGCAAGTGGAACCCGGCCGTCCCCTCCGTCGCGGGAGCGGGCGGAGCGGACGGCCGGAGCGGCCGCGGCCGTCAGAACGGGAAGCGGCTGCGCCCGTGCTGGATCGAGATCCACTTCACGGTGGTGAACGCGTCGACCGTGGCGTCGCCGTTCAGCCGGCCCACGCCCGAATTCTTCTCGCCGCCGAAGGGCACCACCGGCTCGTCCGCGATGGTCCCGTCGTTGACGTGGATCATGCCGGTCTCGATCCGCTGGGCGACCCGCACGCCGCGCTCCACGTCGGCCGTGTGCACCGCGCCGCTGAGCCCGAACGGGGTGTCGTTGGCGATCCGCACCGCCTCGTCCTCGCCGTCGAACGCCACCAGCAGCACGACCGGGCCGAACAGCTCGTTGCGCAGGATCGGCGCGTCGGCCGGCAGGTCACCGAGCACCACGGGCTCCATCAGGCTGCCGGTAGTGGTGCCGCGCAGCAGCGCGGTGGCGCCGGCGGCGACCGCCTGGTCGACCTGTGCGGTGAGGGCGTCGGCCTGGACGGGGTTGATCAGCGGGCCGATGTGGGTGGCCGGGTCCCGCGGGTCGCCGACCTTCAGGGTGGCGACCTTGGCGACGAACCTGCGGGTGAACTCCTCGGCCACCGTGCGGTCGACCAGCACCCGGTTGGCGGCCATGCAGACCTGCCCCTGGTGCACGAAGCGGCTGAACACGGCCGCGTCCACCGCGTAGTCGAGGTCGGCGTCGTCCAGCACGATCAGCGCGCTGTTGCCGCCCAGCTCCAGGACGGTGCGCTTGAAGTGCGCGGCGGCGACGGTGGCGACGTGCCGGCCGACCTTGTCGGAGCCGGTGAAGGAGATCACCTTGGGGACCGGGTGCTCGATGAACGCGTCGCCGATCTCGGCGATGTCGGTGACCACGACGTTCAGCAGTCCGGCGGGCAGGCCCGCCTCCTCGAAGATCTTGGCGATCAGGGTGCCGCCGACCACCGGCGTCTCCTGGTGCGGCTTGAGCACCACGCCGTTGCCGAGCGCCAGCGCCGGGGCGACCGCCTTCATCGACAGGAACAGCGGGAAGTTGAACGGGCTGATCACCCCGACGACGCCGACCGGCAGCCGGTAGAGCCGGTTCTCCTTGCCGTCCACCGGGGAGGGCAGCAGCCGGCCCTCGGCGCGCAGCGACAGCTGCATCGCCTCGCGCAGCATGTCCTTGGTGAGCGAGAGCTCGAACCAGGCCTTGACGGCGGTGCCGCCGAGCTCGGTCATGATGTCGCGGGTGATCTCCTGCTCGCGGTCCTCCAGGATCCGCAGCGCGCGCTCGAACACCAGCCGGCGGGTGTAGGGGTTGGTGGCCGCCCACTCCTTCTGCGCCAGCGCGGCGGCCCGGTAGGCCTGGTCGACCTCCTCGACGGTGGCGACGGTGATGGCGGCGATCTTGTCGCCGGTGAAGGGGTCGACGTCGACGATGTCCCAGGAGCCGCTGCCCTCGCGCCACTCACCGTCGATGTACTGCAGCGCCAACTCGGAAAGGTACGACATCTGATCCCTCTCATGCCTACGGGAACGCACGAACATCGCTCGCGGTCGTTCGCGATCAGATCTGATCGGGGCTCATCGTACTTATCCGTCAGAGTTCTTGGCGTACGGAGCGAAGAAGTTCTCGTGTCCGCTCGGGGGAGAGGCTGTCCGCCACCAGACCGTCCATCGCGCCCGCGTACTCGGCGACCTCCGTCGGCTTGTCCAGGTACAGGGCGGTGGTGAACTGCTCCAGGTAGACGATGTCCGGCAGTTCCTGCTCGTCGAAGGCCAGCACCGAGAACGCCCCGCCCTCCGCCCGCAGCCCGCCGAAACCCAGCGGCATCACCTGGAGTTCGACGTTCGGCAGGTCGGTCAGCTCCAGCAGGCGGTCGACCTGCGCCCGCATCGGCTCCGGGCCGCCCCAGGGCCGGCGCAGCACGGCCTCGTCCAGCACGGCGACCAGCCGCGGCGCACGGTCGGCGGTCAGCACCTCCTGGCGTTTGAGCCGCACCTCCACCCGCCGCTCGATCTCGGCCGCCTCGGTGACGTGCCCGCCGTGGGTGATCACCGACCGCGCGTAGTCGGCGGTCTGCAGCAACCCGTGGACGAACTGCACCTCGTAGCTGCGGATCTCGGTGGCGGCCTCCTCCAGCCCCAGGTAGTTCTGGAACCAGCCCGGCAGGACGTCCCCGTAGCCGTGCCACCAGGACGTCGCGTTGGCCGCCCGCACCAGCCCCAGCACCGAGGCCCGCTCCGGCTCCGCGTCGACCCCGTACAGCGTCAGCAGGTCGGCGACGTCGCGCTCCTTGAAGCCGACCCGGCCGAGCTCCATCCGGCTGATCTTGGACTCGGAGGCCCGGATCGAGTACCCGGCCTCCTCCCGGCTGACGCCCCGGGCCTCCCGGAGCCTTCGTAGTTGCGACCCCAGCAGCAGACGCCGCACCGTGGCACCACCACCCGCCTGAGTCGCACCCATCGCCTCAACCCTCCGCACCTCGCGCAGCCCCCCGGCCGTCGGCCGCAGTCTTCCATCAGGGACCGACAAACAACAGTCCTCGGAACACCCTCCGCGGAGCCGTCGGCCGCCGCCGTGACCGCCCGGACGACCACCGTCCGGATACGCGCGGTAGCCGACCCGTAGCTCCCCGGAACGCACTCTAGTCCCCCACCGTCGCCATGGACATCCCCAACCCCCCGATGACCCCCCGGGATCCACAACTCGGCCGGAATCGACAACGGTTGACGCAACCCGAGCGCGCCGCCGGGCGTCCCCGACGATGTGCTGAGACGACTTCGCACCGCCGCCGTGGTCCTGCTCCCCGTCCTGGCCGTGCTCACCGTCCCCGGTGACACCTCCCCCGTACCCGCCGTCACGCCGGCCGCCGTCCGCGACACCCCGGTCCCCGCCGGGGCGCTGGAACGCGCCCGCCAGGTGGCGCAGTCCTGGCCCGGCTCGGAGTCCGAACGGATCTGGCGCGACGGCTACTACCCCCAGCAGGACGGGCAGTACTGGCTGCCGAGGGACTTCCACCAGGACGACCGCGCCTTCGCGGCGTTCCTCGGCGACCGGATCGACCTGGACGCCGAGTTCCCCCCGTTCTCCGGCCCGGGGACGGTCTCCTTCCCGGACGGGACCTCCCGGACCCTGCCGCTGACCGACCCGCGCGCCGCCTACGAGCAGCTCGTGCGCTACCGCGACACCCCCTGCACCAGGGAGCCCTGCGACACCGTGCTCACCGTCATCGCCGTCCGGCCCGCGACCCGGCCCCAGATCACCAGCCGCGGGACGGCGACGGTCCCGGTCTGGGAGTTCCGGTTCGCCGGAGTCGACGACCCCTACGCGGTCGCGGCCGTGGAGTCGCAGGAGCCGCCCGGCCCGCACAAGGTCGAGGACGGGGACCTTCCCGAGGGCGTCACGGACCTCTGGTGGGCCAATCGCACCGCCGGCGAGAGCGACTTCTGGGCCCTGTTGTCCCCCGAGAACTGCGCCGCCCCGCTGCCGGGCGCGACGTACGGGACCGCCGGCGTCCTGGTGCTGATCGGCCGCACCGACGGCCGGCCGGCCGACTGCGAACCGAACGGCGACGCACGGGAGGCCCGGTTCCGGCCCGCCGAGCCCCTGGGCGACCGGGTGGTCCTCAACCTCGCCGGCCGCCCCGTCTACTTCCCCGCCGGCTGACCCGCAGGCCGGCCCGGGGACCGTCCCGGGGACCGGCCCGCCCCGGGAAACGCGAAAGGCGCCTGCCCCCAAACTGGTCGGGGATGTGGGCAGGCGCCATGGACCGCGGTGGCCCGGCGACGCTGACGGGGTGCGGCTCGGTACGACCCGGCAGTGCGGCGCCGGGCTACCTGGACCGGATCAGACCACCAGGGGGCGGTCCGTCGGCCGGATCGGTGCGGGCAGCGGGGTCTTGCCGCCCAGGTAGGTGTCGACCGCCGCGGCGGCCGAGCGGCCCTCCGCGATGGCCCAGACGATCAGCGACTGGCCCCGTCCGGCGTCACCGCAGACGTAGACGCCATCGACGTTGGTGGCGAAGCGGCCGTCGCGGGCCACATTACCGCGTGCGTCGAGGTCCACGCCCAGCTGCTCGACCAGACCGTTCTTCACGTCCGTCCCGGTGAAGCCCATCGCCAGGGTGACCAGCTGCGCCGGGATGGCCCGCTCGCTGCCCGGCACCTGCTCGAACTTCCCGTCCTTGAACTGCACTTCGACGAGGTGCAGCTGCTGGACGTTGCCGTCCTCGTCGCCGGTGAAGTGGGTGGTGGAGACGGAGTAGACCCGCTCGCCGCCCTCCTCGTGCGCCGAGGTGACCTTGTAGGTCATCGGCATGGTCGGCCACGGCTGGCCGGCCGGCCGCTCCTCGCCGGGCCGCGGCATGATCTCCAGCTGGGTGACGGAGGCCGCCCCCTGCCGGTGCGCGGTGCCGACGCAGTCCGCGCCGGTGTCGCCGCCGCCGATGACCACGACGTGCTTGCCCTTGGCGCTGATCGGCGACTCCACGAAGTCGCCCTCCTGCACCTTGTTGGCCAGCGGCAGGTACTCCATGGCCTGGTGGACGCCCTTGAGCTCGCGCCCGGGCACCGGCAGGTCGCGGGCGGTGGTGGCGCCGGCCGCGACGACCACCGCGTCGAAGCGCTCGCGCAGCTGCTGCCCGGTGAGGTCCTCGCCGACGTGCACGCCGGTGCGGAAGCGGGTGCCCTCCGCGCGCATCTGCTCGATGCGGCGGTTGATGTGGCGCTTCTCCATCTTGAACTCGGGGATGCCGTACCGCAGCAGGCCGCCGATCCGGTCGGCCCGCTCGTACACCACCACCGTGTGCCCGGCCCGGGTGAGCTGCTGGGCGGCGGCCAGGCCGGCCGGCCCGGAGCCGATCACGGCGACCGTCTTGCCGGACAGCCGCTCGGGCACCTGCGGGGTGACCCCGCCCCGGTCCCAGGCCTTGTCGATGATGGTGACCTCGACGTTCTTGATGGTCACCGCGTCCTGGTTGATGCCGAGCACGCAGGCCGACTCGCAGGGCGCCGGGCAGAGCCGCCCGGTGAACTCCGGGAAGTTGTTGGTCGCGTGCAGCCGCTCGATCGCGCCGTTCCAGTCGTCCCGGTAGGCGAGGTCGTTCCACTCGGGGATGAGGTTCCCGAGCGGGCAGCCGTTGTGGCAGAACGGGATGCCGCAGTCCATGCAACGGCCGGCCTGCTTGGTGATGATCGGCAGCAGGCTGCGTTCGACGTAGACCTCGTTCCAGTCGCGCAGGCGCACGTCCACCGGACGCCGCTCGGCCAGCTGCTTGGGCGTGGTCAGGAAGCCCTTGGGGTCAGCCATGTGCCGCCTCCATCATCTTGCGAGTGGTCTCGGCCTCGGAGAGGCCATCGCGCTCAGCGGCGTCCTTGGCGGCGAGCACTGCCTTGTAGTCGGTCGGCATGATCGTGGAGAAGCGGGAGACCCCGCTGCCCCAGTCCGCCAGGAGCTCGGCGGCGACGGTGGAGCCGGTCTCCTCGTAGTGCTGCTGCACGGTCTCGCGCAGCCATTCGCGGTCGGCGGCGCTCGGGGCCTCGATGCCCACCATGCCGCTGTTGACGTTCGCGGGGCGCAGGTCCAGCACGTAGGCGATGCCGCCGGACATGCCGGCCGCCAGGTTGCGTCCGGTCTCGCCGAGGATGACGACCCGGCCGCCGGTCATGTACTCCAGGCCGTGGTCGCCCACGCCCTCGACGACCAGGGTGGCACCCGAGTTGCGGACGGCGAAGCGCTCACCGGCCTTGCCGCGCAGGTGGATCCGGCCGCCGGTGGCGCCGTAGCCGATGGTGTTGCCGGCGATGACGTGGTTCTGCGCGTCGTTGCCGATCGCCGCCGCGTCGCGGGCCGGACGGACCACGATCACGCCGCCGGACAGGCCCTTGCCGACGTAGTCGTTGGCGTCGCCCTCCAGGCGCAGCGTGATGCCGCGCGGCACGAAGGCGCCGAAGGACTGGCCGGCCGAGCCGGTGAAGGTGACGTCGATGGTCCCCTCCGGCAGGCCCTCGCCGCGATACCGCTTGGTCACGTGGTGGCCGAGCATGGTGCCGACGGTCCGGTTGACGTTGCGGATCGGCAGCTGGATGCGGACGGCCTCGCCGTTCTCCAGGGCGTCCTGGGCCAGGTCGACCAGCTGGTTGTCCAGGGCCTTGTCCAGCGCGTGGTCCTGGGTGGTGGTGCGGTGCAGGGCCGCGCCCTCGGGCAGCTCGGGCACGTGGAAGAGCGGGGCCAGGTCGAGCCCGGCGGCCTTCCAGTGGCCGACCGCGGCCTCGGCGTCGATGTGCTCGGCGTGGCCGACGGCCTCCTCGACGGAGCGGAAGCCCAGCGAGGCCAGGATCTCCCGGACCTCCTCGGCGATGAACTCGAAGAAGTTGACCACGAACTCCGGCTTGCCGGAGAACCGCTCGCGCAGCACCGGGTTCTGGGTGGCGACGCCGACCGGGCAGGTGTCCAGGTGGCAGACGCGCATCATGATGCAGCCGGAGACCACCAGCGGGGCGGTCGCGAAGCCGAACTCCTCGGCGCCCAGCAGGGCGGCGATGACGACGTCGCGGCCGGTCTTCAGCTGGCCGTCGGTCTGCACCACGATCCGGTCGCGCAGGCCGTTGAGCAGCAGGGTCTGCTGGGTCTCGGCGAGGCCGAGCTCCCAGGGGCCGCCCGCGTGCTTGAGCGAGGTGAGCGGCGAGGCGCCGGTGCCGCCGTCGTGGCCGGAGACCAGCACGACGTCGGCGTGCGCCTTGGACACGCCGGCCGCGACCGTGCCGACGCCGACCTCGGAGACCAGCTTCACGTGGATGCGGGCCTCGGGGTTGGCGTTCTTGAGGTCGTGGATCAGCTGCGCCAGGTCCTCGATCGAGTAGATGTCGTGGTGGGGCGGCGGCGAGATCAGGCCGACACCCGGGGTGGAGTGCCGGGTCCTGGCGACCCACGGGTACACCTTGTGGCCGGGCAGCTGGCCGCCCTCGCCGGGCTTGGCGCCCTGGGCCATCTTGATCTGGATGTCGTCGGCGTTGACCAGGTACTCGGAGGTGACGCCGAAGCGGCCGGAGGCGACCTGCTTGATCGCCGAGCGGCGCTCCGGGTCGTGCAGGCGCTCCGGGTCCTCGCCGCCCTCGCCGGTGTTGGACTTGCCGCCGAGGCGGTTCATCGCGATGGCCAGGGTCTCGTGCGCCTCGCGGGAGATCGAGCCGTAGGACATGGCGCCGGTGGAGAACCGCTTGACGATCTCGGAGACCGGCTCGACCTCCTCGACCGGCACCGGGGTGCGGCCGAGCGCGTCGAGCTTGAACAGGCCGCGCAGCGTCATCAGCCGCTCGGACTGCTCGTTCACCCGGTCGGTGTACTGCTTGAAGATGTCGTAGCGGCGGTTGCGGGTGGAGTGCTGCAGCCGGAAGACGGTGTCCGGGTCGAACAGGTGCGGCTCGCCCTCGCGGCGCCACTGGTACTCGCCGCCGATCTCCAGCGCGCGGTGCGCGGCCGGGATGCCGGAGGCCGGGTAGGCCTTGGCGTGCCGGGCGGCGGTCTCCTGGGCGATCTCCTCCAGGCCGATGCCGCCGAGCTTGGTGGTGGTGCCGGCGAAGTAGGCGTCCACCAGCTCCCGGGAGAGGCCGATCGCCTCGAAGACCTGGGCGCCGCGGTAGGAGGCGACGGTGGAGATGCCCATCTTGGACATCACCTTGAGCACGCCCTTGCCGAGCGCCTTGATCAGGTTCTTGATCGCCCTCTCGGGCTCCGCGCCCTGGATGAACACGCCCTGGGCGACCAGGTCCTCGACCGACTCCATGGCCAGGTACGGGTTGACCGCGCCGGCGCCGTAGCCGATCAGCAGCGCGACGTGGTGCACCTCGCGGACGTCGCCCGCCTCGACCAGCAGCGACACCTGGGTGCGCTGCTTGGTGCGGATCAGGTGGTGGTGGATCGCCGAGGTGAGCAGCAGCGAGGGGATCGGGGCGTGTTCGGCGTCGGAGTGCCGGTCGGAGAGCACGATGATCCGGGCGCCGTCGGCGATGGCCGCGTCGGCCTCGGCGGCGATCGCGGCGAGCCGGGCGGCCAGTGCCCCGCCGCCGCCGGCGACCTTGTAGAGGCCGGACAGCGTGACGGCCTTGAGGCCTGGCTGGTCGCCGTCCGCGTTGATGTGGACCAGCTTGGCCAGCTCGTCGTTGTCGATCACCGGGAAGGTGATGCCGACGGAGCGGCAGGACGCCGCCTCGGCGGCCAGCAGGTTGCCCTCGGGGCCGAGGTTGGACAGCAGCGAGGTGACGAGTTCCTCGCGGATGGCGTCCAGCGGCGGGTTGGTGACCTGCGCGAAGAGCTGCACGAAGTAGTCGAACAGCAGGCGCGGCTTCTCGCTCAGCGCGGCGATCGGCGAGTCGGTGCCCATCGAGCCGAGCGCCTCGGCGCCGGTCTTGGCCATCGGCGCCAGGATGACCCGCAGCTCCTCCTCGGTGTAGCCGAAGGTCTGCTGGCGGCGGGTGACCGAGGCGTGGGTGTGGGCGATGTGCTCGCGCTCGGGGAGCTTGGCGAGCTGGATCTGGCCGCCCGCGACCCACTCCTCGTAGGGGTGCTCGGCGGCGAGCGCCGACTTGATCTCCTCGTCCTCGACGATGCGGTGCTCGGCGGTGTCGACGAGGAACATCCGGCCGGGCTGCAGCCGGCCCTTCTTGACCACCCGGGTCTGCTCGATGTCGAGCACGCCGACCTCGGAGGAGAGGACGACCAGGCCGTCCTCGGTGATCCAGTAGCGGGCGGGGCGCAGGCCGTTGCGGTCCAGCACGGCGCCGATCTGCGTGCCGTCGGTGAAGGTGACGCAGGCCGGGCCGTCCCAGGGCTCCATCAGGTTGGAGTGGTACTGGTAGAAGGCGCGGCGGGCCGGGTCCATGGTGGCGTGGTTCTCCCACGCCTCCGGGATCATCATCAGCACGGCGTGCGGCAGCGAGCGGCCGCCCAGGTGGAGCAGCTCCAGGACCTCGTCGAAGGAGGCCGAGTCGGAGTGGTCCGGGGTGCAGACCGGGAAGATCCGCTCCAGGCCCTGCCCGTTGCGGTTGGCCGGGATGAGGTCGGTGGCGAGCTGCGACTCGCGGGCGGTCATCCAGTTCCGGTTGCCCTTGACGGTGTTGATCTCGCCGTTGTGCGCGACGAACCGGTACGGGTGGGCGAGCGGCCAGCTGGGGAAGGTGTTGGTGGAGAAGCGCGAGTGCACCAGGCCGAGCGCGGAGGCGTAGAGCCGGTCCGACAGGTCGGGGAAGAAGGGCTCCAGCTGGCCGGTGGTCAGCATGCCCTTGTAGACGATGGTGCGCGCGGACAGCGAGGGGAAGTAGACCCCGGCCTCGCGCTCTGAGCGCTTGCGGACCACGAAGGCGATCCGGTCCAGCGCGAGGCCGGCCTTGCCCTCGCCGGCCAGGAAGAGCTGGCGGAAGCGCGGCATCACGCCGCGCGCGGTGGCGCCCAGCAGGTCGGGGGTGACCGGGACGTCGCGCCAGCCGAGGACGGTGAGGTCCTCCTCGGCCGCGATCGCCTCGATCCGGGCGACGGCGGCGGCGTCCTCGTCGTCGGCGTCGGGCAGGAAGGCGATGCCGACCGCGTAGGACCCGGCCTCCGGGAGGTCGAAGGAGACCTTGGCGCGCAGGAAGGCGTCCGGGATCTGGGTGAGGATGCCCGCGCCGTCGCCGGAGTCCGGCTCGGCGCCGGTGGCGCCGCGGTGCTCCAGGTTGCGCAGGACGGTCAGCGCCTGCTCGACGACGGTGTGGTCGGCGGTGCCGGTCAGCGTGGCGACGAATCCGACGCCACAGGCGTCGTGCTCGTTACGCGGGTCGTACAGGCCCTGAGCAGCAGGTCGCGCATCCGGAACGAGCGCGTACGGCGGGCGGGCGGCGCCGGCCTGGGGCTCGTTGGCGGAGTGCATGGATGCAGACAGCATCGGCTCTCCCGTCGTCGTCTTTCGAAACTGGTGCAGTAGGGACGACGTTGGCCCTGATGCGATTGAGGCACGCACGTTACATGATGCCGAAGGTCCCGGGAAGCGGAGTATTGCGTCCACATCGCGGACTGATCCGCAGGTCACCGGGTGGGTGAGGGGACGTGCCACACCGCACGTCCCGACGATTGTGCCCGGCCCTCCAGGGCCTGAAACAGGGCCGAAATCCCGCGATTCCGGTGGCCCGTCCGAGCGGCCTGCGATTCCATCCCGGAACGTGACCGGGGGATGCGATTCTTCGGCCTATGGGCCCACATGGCGAGACAAGGCCAGGCGCGGCCGGGCGACCGTGTGTGCAACCTCACCCGTTCGGCTGCATAACAATGCAACGGCACAGTGCCCGGCCGTCCCCTGCGGCGGCCCGTCCGGCCGTCAGCCGACCTGCCCGCCGATCAGCGCGCCCAGCAGGTAGGTCACCCCGGCCGCGATCCCGCCCAGCGCCAGCTGCCGCACGCCGCTGTACCACCAGCTGCGCGCCGTCACCCGGGCCACCACCGCCCCGCAGGCGAACAGCCCGGCCGCCGCGACCAGCAGCGCCGGCAGCAGCGAGGTCGCGCCCAGCAGGTACGGCAGCAGCGGCAGCAGCGCGCCCACCGCGAAGCAGACGAACGAGGAACCGGCCGCCACCCACGGCGAGGGCAGGTCGTCGGGGTCGACGCCCAGCTCCTCCCGGGCGTGGATCGCCAGCGTCTGCTCCGGGTCGGCGGACAGCTGCCGCGCCACCTCGTGGGCGAGGTCCGGGTCGACCCCGCGCTCGACGTACAGCTGGGTCAGCTCGGCCAGCTCGCCGTGCGGGTTGCGGCGCAGCTCCAGCCGCTCGACCTCGATCTCGGCCTGCACCAGCTCCCGCTGGGAGGCCACCGAGGTGTACTCGCCCGCCGCCATCGAGCAGGCGCCGGCCGCCAGCCCGGCGAGGCCGGTGAGCACGACGGTGCTGCTGGAGACGGCGCCGCCGACCACACCGGTCATCAGCGCGAAGTTGGAGACCAGGCCGTCCATCGCGCCGAACACCGCCGGGCGCAGCCAGCCGCCGTTGACGTCCCGGTGGTGCCCGGCAGCGGGTATCCGGGGGTGGTGTCCGCTCTCGTGTTCCAGGGCGGTCGCAGTCACGGCCGTTCCCCTCCGTCCATCGGTCCGATCGCCTTACCCGTCGACCGTAGCCCTGTTGAGCTGGGCATTTCCAGCAAAGTAAGGCTTTCCGAACATGGCTCCGGCCGCCCTGCGCACGGGGTGCGGGGCGGCCGGGAGCGGGGGTCGGTGCAGGTCAGGCCGGGTGCTTGGCACCCTTCTCCAGCGGGTCGGACTTCTCGGCCCGGCCGTCCTGCGGCCGGTCGTCCGTCGGCCGGTCGCCCTCCGGCCGGTCGTTCCCGGGCTCGTCGGCCGGCGCCGCGGCCTCCGCCTCGGCCCGCGCCATCGGGTCGATGCTCGCCGGGTCCTCCCGGCCGGGCCGCTTCTTCCCGACGACCACGAAGTACGCCACCGCGCCGAGGAAGACGAGGATCGCCACCCAGTCGTTCAGCCGCAGGCCGAGGATGTGGTGCGCCTCGTCGACCCGCAGCCACTCGGTCCAGAACCGGCCCGCCGTGTACCCGGCCACGTACAGCGCGAAGGCCCGCCCGTGGCCCAGGGTGAACCGCTTGTCCGCCCAGATCACCAGGGCGGCGACGCCCACGCACCAGAGCGACTCGTAGAGGAAGGTGGGGTGGTGGATCGTGGTGACCACCTCACCGCCGGGGAGCGTCTTGGTGATCTCCAGGCCCCACGGCAGGGTGGTCTCCCGCCCGTACAGCTCCTGGTTGAACCAGTTGCCCCAGCGGCCGAGCGCCTGGGCGAGCGCGATGCCCGGGGCGATCGCGTCGGCGTAGGCGGGCAGCGGGACACCGCGGCGGCGGGCGCCGATCCAGGCGCCGACCGCGCCCAGCGCGATCGCGCCCCAGATGCCGAGGCCGCCCTCCCAGATCTTGAAGGCGTTCCAGGGGTTCTTCCCCTCGCCGAAGTACAGCTGGTGGTCGGTGATCACGTGGTACAGCCGGCCGCCGACCAGGCCGAACGGCACGGCCCAGACCGCGATGTCGCCGACGGTGTGGCGGCCGCCGCCCCGGGCGACCCAGCGCTTGCTGCCGAGCCAGACGGCCACGACGACACCGAGGATGATGCAGAAGGCGTAGGCGCGCAGCGGGATCGGTCCGAGGTACAGGACACCCCGCGACGGGCTGGGAATGTAGGCGATATCCATGGCAGCTCCGACGCTACAGGGTCGGCGGCCCGTCCAGGACACCCCGGCGGGTCACAGTCGGGCACAGATCGGCGCGCGGGCCCGGAGCACGGCCCGGCGCCGCCCCCTCCGGACGGGGAGGGGGCGGCGGCCACCCCGCAGCGTACGCGCCCGGTTCAGCCGGCGTTGGGCGAGGGGTTGTTGGCCTCCGAGGCGGTGCTGGTGGGCGCGGGCGACTGGCCGTGGCTGCCCGGGGTGCCCAGCTGCTTGCCCTGGTTGGCGGCGTCCACCCACGCGACCAGGTTGGCCGGGGTGATCTCCTCGTTGTTGAACTTGGGGTAGATCGGCTGGCCGTTGAGCAGCACGGTCGGCGTGGACTTGAAGTTGGACTTGTCGAAGTCCTGCTGCACCGCGGACACCCAGTCGCTGAACTTCAGGTCGTTGACGCAGGACTCGAAGGCCGGCGTGACCAGGCCGTCGACCTGCTTGGCGAGGTTGATCAGGGTCGCCTTGTTCCCGAACGCGTCGTTGGTCTCGTCCGGCTGGTTGCGGTAGAGGACGTCGTGGTAGTCGCGGAAGTGCCCGGCGTCCTGGGCGCAGCCGAGCGCGTTGGCGGCGTACTTGGAGCCCTTGCCCGGCACGGCCCGGTCGATGAACGAGACGATGTGGTAGTTGGTGAAGATCTTGCCCGCGTCCTCCAGCTGGCTGATGGTGGGCGAGAAATCCCGCTCGAAGACGCCGCAGGCGGGGCAGCGCGGGTCCTCGTAGACGGTGAGGACGGACGGCGCGTTGTCCGAGCCGACCGGGACGACCAGGTTCTTGTCCCCGATCGTGCCGGCCGGTACGGCGGTGGGGGTCTCCGGCGTGGAGCGCTGGTCCTGCACCACGACGCCGGTGACCACCGCGGCGGCGATCACCGCGAGCGCCACTCCGCCGATGACCAGCTTGCGCTTCCGCCGGCCGCGGACCTCCTCCTCGGCGCGTTCCGCCAGCATCCGCTCACGGGCGGTGCGCTTGCCTTCTCGGTTCTTCTCGCTCATCAGCCTTGGAATTCCAGGTTCGGGGGTGGGGGTGCGGGTGGCGGGGTCCGGGGAGGGTGGGGCGGGCGCTCAGCCCGCCAGCAGGCCGTCCACCGAGAACTTGGTGCGGGGCCACCGGAGCAGCCAGCCGGCCGGCACCAGGAACCCGGTGTCGCGCAGGATCTCCTGCAGGTACTCGGTCTGCGAGGCGTCGACCGCCCCGCCGCCGCCGAAGCAGCCGCAGTCGATCGAGATGCCGCGCGCCCAGGCGGAGGCGATGCCCCCGATGAAGGCGAGCAGCAGCACCGCGGAGACCGCCGCGGCCACCCGGGTACCCAGGCCGGCCAGCAGCAGCAGGGCGAGCGCCAGCTCCAGGAAGGGCAGCCCGTGGCCCACCGGTTTGACCAGGGACTCGGGCAGGATCTCGTACGCGCGCACCGCCTGGGCGGCCTCCGCCGGGTCGGCGATCTTCGCCAGCCCGGCCCAGCCCCAGACCACGGCCAGGCCCAGCCGGGCGGCCGTGCCGATCCACTCCGTCGCCGGCCCGGCCATCCGGACAACCCCCTCGGGAAACACCGTCACGCCCCTATGAACCGCTCCCGGGGACGCCGGGTTCCTCCGGTTTTCGGAGTTAAGCCAAAAGAGTGAAGGTTGAGATGTTCTGAGGTGGTTTCACCCTAACGAGTGGTCAGGGTCGCAGCCGAACGGCCATCCCAGGTCGTACCGGTCGACGTCGTGCCGGTCGGTGCGCCCGGAGCCGCCGGATCCGGCGGGGGCCGGGCGGCCCGCCCGCGCGGCCGCCGCCTCCATCCGGACCGCCTCCGCGCAGACGTAGGCGTCCCGCTCGGCGCGCTCCACCCCCCGCCTGGCCAGCGCCGGCCCGACCGCGCACTGCGCCCCGAGCGCGGCGCCGAGCGCCAGCGCGGCCGCGGCCGCCCGCAGCAGCACGGCTCGCTGAAGACCGGGCATCGGCCGACCCCTTCCGCTCGCTTGGCCCCCGGGCACGTCGCTCGTGCACTCGTCCCTCCACTCAACGCCGCCCAACCGCGGGCTGGTGCGCGTGCCCGCCACTGTTCACCCGTTCGGGTCGAGGGGGTGACCGAACGGGTCCGGGAACGCCGACGGCCCGCCACCCCGGGCGGGGTGGCGGGCCGTCGGGCACCGCGCGGGAGGGGTGGTCTACCGCCGGCGGACGCCCTGCGCCAGTTCGCCGGCCAGTTCGCGCACCGCCGCCAGCGCGGCCGGCTCGTCCCCGTCGGCGTCCAGGATCCGCTGCACGAACGCCGAGCCGACGATCACGCCGTCCGCGAACCCGGCCACCTGGGCGGCCTGCTCCCGGGTCGACACGCCGAGGCCGACGCAGACCGGCAGCTCGGTGGTGGCCCTGGTCCGGGCGACCAGGTCCTCGGCCAGCTCGCCGACCTGCGCCCGGCTGCCGGTCACGCCCATCACCGCGGCCGCGTACACGAAGCCGCTGCCGGCCGCCGTGACCTCGGCCAGCCGCTTGTCCTTGCTGCTCGGCGCGACCACGAACACGGTGTCCAGACCGTGCTCCCCGGCCGCCTTGCGCCACTCCTCGGACTCCTCCACCGGAAGGTCCGGCAGGATGCAGCCCGCCCCGCCGGCCGCGGCGAGGTCGGCGGCGAACCGCGCGACGCCGTACCGGTCCACCGGGTTCCAGTAGGTCATCACCAGCACCGCCGCGGCGGGGTGCGCGGCGGCGACCTCCTGGACGGTGCGCAGCACGTCCTTGATCCGCACGCCGGCCCGCAGCGCAATGTCGTCGGCGGTCTGGATGGTGGGGCCGTCCAGCACCGGGTCGGAGTGCGGCAGGCCGATCTCGACGACGTCGCAGCCGCCCTCGACCAGCGCGCCGACCGCGCGGATCCCGCCGTCCACCGACGGGAAGCCGGCCGGCAGGTAGCCGATCAGCGCGGCGCGGTCCTCCGCCTTGGCGGCGGCGAGGACGCCACTGAGCTTCGAAGCCATGGTCACTTACCCCCGTGGGCGGAGCCGGCGCCCGGCTCGTCGTAGAGGCCGAAGTACTCGGCGGCGGTGTGCATGTCCTTGTCGCCGCGCCCGGAGAGCGAGACCAGGACGGTGGCCTCGGGCCCGAGCTCGCGGCCCAGCTCCAGGGCGCCGGCCAGCGCGTGCGCGCTCTCGATCGCCGGGATGATGCCCTCGGTGCGGGACAGCAGCCGCAGCGCCTGCATGGCGGCGTCGTCGGTGACCGGGCGGTACTCGGCCCGGCCGGTGTCCTTCAGCCAGGCGTGCTCCGGGCCGACGCCCGGGTAGTCGAGGCCGGCCGAGATCGAGTGCGACTCGATGGTCTGGCCGTCCTCGTCCTGCAGGACGTAGGTGCGCGAGCCGTGCAGCACGCCCGGGTCGCCCTTGGTGAGGGTGGCCGCGTGCCGCGGGGTCTCGGCGCCCTCGCCGGCCGCCTCGCAGCCGATCAGGCGCACCCCGGCGTCCGGGATGAACTCGTGGAAGATGCCCATCGCGTTGGAGCCGCCGCCGACGCAGGCGACGACCGCGTCGGGCAGCCGCCCGGTGCGCTCCAGGACCTGCTCGCGCGCCTCCACGCCGATGACCCGGTGGAAGTCGCGGACCATCATCGGGAACGGGTGCGGCCCGGCCACGGTGCCGAACAGGTAGTGGGTGGAGTCCACGTTGGCGACCCAGTCGCGGAACGCCTCGTTGATGGCGTCCTTGAGGGTGCGGCTGCCGGAGGTCACGGCCACCACCTCGGCGCCGAGCATCCGCATCCGGGCGACGTTCAGCGCCTGGCGCCGGGTGTCGACCTCGCCCATGTAGATGGTGCAGTCGAAGCCGAACAGGGCGCAGGCGGTGGCGGTGGCCACGCCGTGCTGGCCGGCGCCGGTCTCGGCGATGATCCGGGTCTTGCCCATCCGCTTGGTGAGCAGGGCCTGGCCCAGCACGTTGTTGATCTTGTGCGAGCCGGTGTGGTTGAGGTCCTCGCGCTTGAGCAGGATGCGCGCGCCGCCGGCCTCGGCGGAGAACCGCCGCACATCGGTCAGCGGGCTGGGCCGGCCGGTGTAGTCCTTGAGCAGCGCGTCGAGCTCGGCGGCGAAGGCCGGGTCGGCCTTGGCCTTCTCGTACTCCTCGGCGACCTGCTCCACGGCGGCGACCAGCGCCTCCGGGATGAAGCGGCCGCCGTACGCGCCGAAGTAGCCGCGCGCGTCCGGCACCTCGGCGCCGGGCAGGTAGTCCTTCTCGGACCGTTCGGACATGGTGAAGTCCCTCGGGAAGATGACGACGGTTGACGGTGACGTCCGCCGGCTGCGATCAGCCGGACGTCACGCGCCATCGCCGCCCCGGCACCTGCCCGGGCTCGCAGCCGATGACGTACCGCACCCGCCGGCCCAGCACCCGGCGCGCGGGCGCGCGGCAGCCGCGCGGGCGGCAGCCGGGGGCGAGACGGGTGGCGATCTTCATGGCGGCGGGATCAGTCCTTGTGCCGGATCGCCGGGTGGGCGCCGGCCGCGACCAGGTCGGCCACCGCGGCCCGCGGGTCCTTGCCGGTCACCAGCGACTCGCCGACCAGCACCGCGTCCGCGCCCAGGTTGGCGTAGGAGATGACGTCCAGCGGGCCGCGCACCCCGGACTCGGCGACCTTGACGACGCCGTCCGGGATCGCGTGGACGACGTTGCCGAAGGTGTTGCGGTCCACCTCAAGGGTCTTGAGGTTGCGGGCGTTGACGCCGATGATCCGCGCGCCGGCGTCCACCGCGCGCTTGATCTCCTCCTCGTCGTGCACCTCGACCAGCGGGGTGAGGCCGATCGACTCGGCCCGCTCGATCAGCGACACCAGGGCCGGCTGGTCGAGCGCCGCGACGATCAGCAGCGCGAGGTCGGCGCCGTGCGCGCGGGCCTCCCACAGCTGGTAGGCGGTGACGATGAAGTCCTTGCGGAGCAGCGGGGTGTCCACCGCGGCCCGGACGGCGTCCAGGTCGGCCAGCGACCCGCCGAAGCGGCGCTGCTCGGTCAGCACGCTGATCGCGGCGGCACCGCCGGCCGCGTAGTCGATCGCCAGCGACGCCGGGTCCGCGATCGCGGCCAGCGCGCCCTTCGACGGGCTGGAGCGCTTGACCTCGCAGATCACCCGGACACCGTCGCCGCGCAGCGCCGCCACGCCGTCCTTGGCGTCCGGCGCCTTGGCGGCGAGCTCCTTGAGCTCGTCCAGCGAGACCCGGGCCTGCCGCTCGGCGAGGTCCTCGCGGACCCCTTCGACGATCGAGTCGAGCACACTCACTCGGGCGCCCCCATCATGTCTGCCAGTCCTGGTCCTGCTGGCGAGGAGCCGGACGACCAGCGGGCCTCCGGCCCTTCGATGGTATCGGCAAGGGGGAGCGCACAGCGCATCCGCCCGGCGCGCGTCTCACGGTACGGACCCCCGGACACCCCCGCGAACTGCGGCTTCACACCATCGCCACCCCGGCGGTCAGACCGGCGGCGGGGCCAGGCCGGCCCCGATCGGCAGGTTGCGGACCACCGTGAAGACGAGGACGAGCAGCCCCACCAGCACCCAGCGCCGGGCCCCGAGCGCCGGCCGGGGGCCGGGCAGGGCGCGCACCGCCGCCCAGAGCCAGCGCACCCAGAGCACCGCCAGCACGGCGAACAGCAGCACCGCCACGGCGTTGTCGTGCAGCGCCCCGCTGAGGTCCCCGTGGGCCAGCGCGTGCACGCAGCGCAGCCCCCCGCAGCCGGGACACCACCAGCCGGTGGCCGCCAGGAAGGGGCAGTCGGGGTAGTGCCCGGGGACGTTCGGGTCCACCGCGGCGACGTACCCGGCGGGGAGGGCCACGGCGGCCGCTGCGGCCAGCGGCGGCACCAGCCGGCGCGGCGCGGAGGGCCGGGCGGAGGCGGTGGGGGCGGGGGCGGCGTTCACGCCCATGATTGTGCCCCGCCGCGGCCCGTTTCCGGCCCCACCGGGACACGCGGAACGGCGGCCCGTGGGCCGCCGTTCACGCGAAGCGCCGGTCGGTCAGGCGGAGGCGGCGGCCAGCGCGGCCTGCTCCTCGTGGGTGTACACGTTGGTGCTGGGCTGCTTGCCCATGCCCGCCATCGACATGGCCTTGCCGACCACGCCGCCGAGCAGGACGACCGCCAGGCCGGCCCAGGTGAGCAGCACCGACGGCAGGATCATCGCGACGCCCGCGACGCAGAAGCCGAGGAACGAGATGGTCACGCCGGTCCAGGCGGCGGTGGTGTGGCCGTGTGCTGCTGCTGCCATTGGATGGTGCTCCTACGCTCTCGGGGGCCCGGCCGGGCCTGCTCGGCCCCTCCCGGGTTGACGTGTCCCATGGACGTCTCCATTGTGCCGGGCCACACACCGGCGCCCCAAAGGGGGTGGCGGGTCTATCGCGTCACAGTGCTCCGCCCGCGTCCGCGCCGGTCAGCGCGCCGTCGGGTCCTCGCCCCGGTCCAGCGCCTTCCACAGGTCCGCCGGGCTCTCCGCGGCGGCCGGCCGCCGCTTCACCGGCGCCTTGCCGGCGGGCGCCTCGTAGCGGCTGCCCATGGCCGGCCAGCCGCGCCCGTACCGGGCGGTCAGCAGCCCGGCCAGCGCCAGCAGCAACCCGCCCAGCAGCGCCACCCACGGCCAGCCGGTGTGCCCGACCCCGGTCGCGGCCGAGCCGGTGAGCGCGAGCTTGCGGGCCGCCTCGGCGTCCAGCGCGCCGGTGTCCCCGGCGCCCGCCGCGGCGGCGGCCGCCGCGCCCAGCCCGGCCAGTACGGTCAGCGCCCCCACCGCGATCCGGCCGGCGCCGCGCACCGCGAACACCGCCACCGCCGCCGCCAGCGCCACCAGCGCCAGCCCGGCGGGCAGTTCGGAGATCTTCCCGCCGGTGACGGAGACCTCCAGGGTCCCCGCCGTCCCCTCGGCCCAGACCCGGCCTGCGGCGGTCAGCACCAGCACCGCGCCCAGCACGGTGAGCAGCAGCATCACCCCGAGGGTGCGCCGCCCGGCCCGCGCGGCGGGCGCGGTCGCGGCGGCGGGGTCGGGGTCGGCGGTCACGGTGTCGGCAGGGGCTTCGGCGCTCACCGCTCCAGTGTCCCCCGTCCTCACCCCGCCGCCGCACCCGGGGTGGGCGGCTCGGTGGGGAAGTCGCCCGTCTCCAGCACCAGTGTCCGCTCCCCCAGCGGCAGGAACAGGTCGTTGCCGAAGGGCACCCGCTCCGCCTCCCGGTACCCGGTGCCGGGCAGCGGACGGCTGTGCACCGTGCAGACCCCCTCCGCCGGGTCCACCACGACGTACAGCGGGACGCCCGCGGCGGCGTGGAAGCGGTGGCGTTCGGCCCGTTCCGGCGCCGGGAGCACGTCCAGCACCACCAGCGCGTCCACCGCCCGGTAGTGCCCGGCCGGGTCCGGCACCGCTCCGGGTGCGAGCAGCACCAGCGCGGCCGCCCGCCCCTCCAGGCGCACGTCCGCGAGGACGCCGCCGTGGCCGCCCGGCTGCCGCACGAGCTGCTCCCTGGCGGCGGTCACGATCCGCCGCTGCACGTCCGGCATCCTGCTGTCCCTTCCGCTGCGGCGGCCCCCGCGGGCCGCGCGGGGGCCCACGTCCTGGGGCGTGTCCTACGGCCTACGCAGCGTATTCGCCGTGGCGACCGCGCGCAGGACGGCGGCGGCCTTGTTGCGGCATTCGGTGTCCTCGCCGTGCGGGTCGGAGTCGGCCACCACACCGGCGCCGGCCTGGACGTACGCGGTGCCGTCGCGCAGCACCGCGGTGCGGATGGCGATCGCGGTGTCGGAGTCCCCCGCGAAGTCCAGGTAGCCGACGCAGCCGCCGTACAGGCCGCGGCGGGTGGGCTCCAGCTCCTCGATGATCCGCATCGCCCGCGGCTTGGGCGCGCCGGACAGGGTGCCGGCCGGGAAGCAGGCGGTCAGCACGTCGAAGGCGGTCCGTCCCTCGGCGACCTTGCCGGTCACCGTGGAGACGATGTGCATGACGTGGCTGTAGCGCTCGATCTGCATGAAGTCGACGACCTCGACGCTGCCCGGCTCGCAGACCCGGCCGAGGTCGTTGCGCCCGAGGTCGACCAGCATCAGGTGCTCGGCGCGCTCCTTGGGGTCGGCGAGCAGTTCGGCGGCCAGCTCGGCGTCCTCGTGCGGGGTGGCGCCGCGGTGCCGGGTGCCGGCGATCGGGTGCAGCATCGCCGCACCGTCGGTGACCTTGACCAGGGCCTCCGGGCTGGAGCCGACCACGTCGAAACCGCCCTCGGCGCCGCCGTCCGGGCCCGGGAAGCGGAACAGGTACATGTACGGGCTCGGGTTGGTGGTGCGCAGCACCCGGTAGACGTCGAGCGCGGAGGCCGGGCAGGGCGCCTCGAACCGCTGCGAGGGCACCACCTGGAACGCCTCGCCGGCCCGGATCCGCTCCTTGATCTCCTCCACCGCGGCCCGGTAGGGCTCCCCGCCGAACGGCGAGCGGACCTCGCCGGGGCCGCTCGGGGTGAAGGTGGCCAGGCCCGGGTCGACCGGCTTGAGCAGGTCGGCCTCCATCGCGTCGAGCCGGGCCACGGCGTCCGCGTGGGCCTCGTCGACGCCGCTCGCCAGGTCGTTGTGGTTGACCGCGTTGGCGATCAGCAGCACGGTGCCGTCGGCGTGGTCGAGCACCGCGAGGTCGGTGGCGAGCAGCAGGGTCAGCTCGGGCAGCTTCAGGTCGTCGGGGTTGAGGTCGGGCAGCTTCTCCAGCCGGCGCACCACGTCGTAGCCGAGGTAGCCGACCAGACCGCCGGTGAGCGGGGGCAGGCCGTCGTCGGCGTGGCGCGGGGTGTGCAGGGCCCGCAGCGCGGCGCGCAGCACCTCCAGCGGGTCGCCGGTGGTGGGGATGCCGACCGGCGGGGTGCCGAGCCAGCGGGCCTCGCCGTCCGGTCCCGCGGTCAGGGTGGCGGCGCTGCGCACGCCGACGAAGGAGTAGCGCGACCAGCTGCGGCCCTGCTCGGCGGACTCCAGCAGGAAGGTGCCGGGGCGCTCGGCGGCGAGGCTGCGGTACAGGCCGATCGGGGTGAGGCCGTCCGCGAGGAGCCTGCGGGTGACCGGGATGACCCGGGTGTCGACGGCGAGCTTGCGGAAGGCTTCGAGGTCCATGGCGGGCGGCACCTTACGACGGAGGGACGGAAGGGGTGGGTCGGCCGGGCGGGCGGTCAGCCGAGCGGGAGCACGTCGGCGTCGAAGCAGGTGCGGTCGCCGGTGTGGCAGGCCGCGCCGGTCTGGTCCACCTTGACCAGCAGGGTGTCGCCGTCGCAGTCCAGCGCGACCGACTTGACCTGCTGGACGTGGCCGGAGGTGTCGCCCTTCACCCAGTACTCCCGGCGGCTGCGGCTCCAGTAGGTGCAGCGGCCGGTGGTGAGGGTGCGGTGCAGCGCCTCGTCGTCCATCCAGCCGAGCATCAGCACCTCGCCGGTGTCGTACTGCTGCGCGACGGCCGGGAGCAGGCCGTCCTCGGTGCGCTTGAGCCGGGCGGCGATCTCGGGGGCCAGGGCGGTGGAACCGGGGGCGGCGGGTGTGGTGGACATGGGGCCATTGTGTCAGCCCGGTCCGGGCCGCCGGGCAGCCGTCCGGATCACGGCCGGGCCCCTCCGGCCGCGGCGGACCGGCCCGCCGGGCGCCGGGCGGACCATCCGATCGAACGAGTTGTGGAAACCGCCTGCCGCACGGCCCCGCTCTGCGCCATTCTCGTGGTCATGACCTCCGAGCAGCGCGCTTCCGGACCGGCCGGGCCGCCGGACGACGGCGACGACGACCGCCCCCGCCCGGGGGGCACCTCCGACACCCGGCCGTCCCGGGGCCTGCTGATCGCCGTCGTGGCGGTGCTGGCGGTCCTGCTCGCGGTGGTGGCGACGGTCCTGCTGTGGCCCGAGGACGCGCCGGCGCCCAAGCCGCCGCCGCCCTCCCCCACCACGGCCACCCCGACCCCCACGCCCACACCGACCCCCACCCCGACGCCCACGCCGACGCCGCCCAAGGTGGTGCCGTACAGCTTCTTCCCCGTCGGCAGCTGCCTGGACCACCCGCAGCTGAGCAAGACCGTCACCAAGCCGGAGCCCCGCCCCTGCGAGGAGAAGCACGACGGCGAGGCGATCGCCGACCAGCTGCTGCCCGAGGGGCTGTCCGGCGACTACCAGGTCGCCAACGCGATGCGGGACGGCTGCAAGGAGGCCCAGGCCGCCGCCGAGGCCCGGCAGGGCGGCGGCGGGCCGTACTACAGCTATCCGGTGGGCCCGAGCTACACCTTCTACCAGCAGGGCTGGCGGGACTACACCTGCATCCTGACGGCGAGCAACCGCACCGGCTCCACCAAGCTGACCGGCCAGCTGCGCTGACCCGCCGTCAGCCCGCCGATGGCGGGCGGCGGATCGTCGCGGAGCCGGGAACGATCAACGCGGCGCCCCCTAGGGTGGAGGCATGTCGAACCACGCCCACGCCGAGCGCCACCGTCTGGCCGAACTGCTGGCCGCCGCCGGGCCGGACGCGCCCACCCTCTGCGCCGGGTGGTCCACCCGGGACCTCGCCGCCCACCTGGTGATCCGCGAGCGGCGGCCGGACGCCGCCGCCGGCATCCGGATCGGGCCGCTGGCGGGCCGGACCCGCCGGGTGCAGGAGTCGTACGCCGAGCGGCCCTACGAGGAGCTGGTCCGGCTGTTCCGCTCCGGCCCGCCGGTCCTCTCGCTGTTCTCGCTGCCCGGCGCGGACGAGGCGGCCAACACCGTCGAGTACTACGTGCACGCCGAGGACGTCGCCCGGGCCGGTGACGGCCCCGGGCCGCAGCCCGTGCCGCCCGGCCGGGCCGAGGCGCTCTGGCGCCGGCTGCCGCTGATCGCCCGGCTGGAGGCGGGCCGCCGCTCCCCGGTGCGGCTGGAGCTGAGCCGCCCGGACGGCACCGGTCCGACCATCGGCCCGGCCGGCCAGCCGACGGTGCGGATCACCGGGGAGCCGGGCGAGCTGCTGCTCTTCGTCTACGGCCGCGGCGCCCGCGCCGAGCTGACGGTGGACGGCGACCCGGACGCCGTCGAGGCGCTGCGCCACGTGCTGCCGCTCCCGTAGCCGTCCGCCCCGGCTGCGGATGTCGGTGGCGGGGTGCAGACTCGCAGGTGGCAGCGGCCGGGCGGGTACGCCCGCCCGGCCGGTCGTACCCGTCTGCCTGCCTCGAAGGGACGCGACACCATGCTCACCACCGACTTCCCCGCCGGTTCCCCCTGCTGGATCGACCTCGGCAGCCCGGACCCGGCCGCCGACGCCGCCTTCTACGGCACGGTCTTCGGCTGGACCTTCCGGTCCGCCGGCCCGGAGGCCGGTGGCTACGGCTTCCTCCAGCTGGACGGGAAGACGGCCGCGGCCGTGGGCCCGCTCACCGAGGAGGGCGCGCGGTCCGCCTGGACGACGTACTTCCACGCACCCGACGCCGAGGCCACCTGCACGGCCGTCGAGCGGGCCGGCGGCGCCGTCCGGGTCCCGGCCCTCGACGTGATGGACGCCGGGCGGATGGCCCAGCTGACCGACCCGCAGGGCGCCCGGTTCGCGGTCTGGCAGCCCGCCGCGGTGCCCGGTCTGGACGTCGTCTCCGAGGACGGCGCGCTGATCTGGGTCGAGCTGCACACCAGCCCGGTGGACGCGGGCTTCGCCTTCTACCGGACGGTGTTCGGCTGGCGCTCCGAGGACTTCCCCGCGCCCGGTATGACGTACAAGGTGGTCTCCCCGGCCGGGGGCGACCTGCGGGCCACCTCTTTCGGCGGCATCGCCCCGGTGATGGACGAGGCCCAGCCGCCCAGCTGGACGCCGTACTTCGGTGCCTCCGACGTGGACGGCGTGGTCTCCCGGGCCACCGGCGCCGGCGGCACTGTGCTGATGGGCCCGGAGGACGTCCCGGACGTCGGCCGGCTCGCCTGGCTGGCCGACCCGTTCGGCGCCCCGTTCGCGCTGATCAAGGGCGAGCCGCCGAAGGATTCCTGACCGCTTCCACGGCCCCGCCCCCTGCGCTATCTTCGCGGACGAGCAGCGCAGGGGGTGGGCCGTGCGGCACGCGGGAGCGGACGGGGGCTGGCCCGAGGGCACCCTGCTGGCCGAGCTGCGCCGCGACGGTTCGCCCGCCGCGCTCGCCGCCGAGCGGGCCGTCCTGCGGCTGGGCACCCGGCGCGCCCACGCCCACGGCGAGACGCTGATCCTCGACCGGGACCTCGGCGGCTTCGTCCTGCTGCTGCTGACCGGCTTCGCCAAGGCCACCGTCGAGGACACCGCGGGCGCGACCGCCCTGCTGGACGTCCGCGCGTACGGGGACGTGGTCGGCGAGGCGGCCGCCCTCGACGGCCGGCCCCGCTCGGCGACCGTGACCGCGGCCGGACCGGTCACCGTGCGCCGGATCTCCCAGCCCGACTGGCTGCACTGGCTCGGCGCCCACGCCCCGGCCGGCATCGCCCTGAGCCGCTGCCTGGTGCACCGCGGCCGGGTCACCACCCGCCGGCTGGTCGGCCTCGCCTCCGAGCCCGTGCTGCAGCGGCTCGCCGGCCAGCTCGCGGACCTGGCCCGGCGGTACGGCACCGCCGGCCCGCACGGCACCGGCATCACGGTGCGCCCGCGGCTGACCCAGGCCGAGCTGGCCGCCCTGACCGGCGCCGGCGAGCGCCGGGTCCACCACGCGCTGCACGAGCTGGCCGGCCGGGGCCTGATCCGGCTGGGCCGGCGCAGCACCACCGTGCTCTCGCTGCCCGGCCTGCTGGAGCTCGCCGAGGACGCCCGGCCGGCTAGCGGACCGGGTGCCCGGCCTCCCGCAGCGCGTCCTTGACCTCGCCGATCCGCAGGTCGCCGAAGTGGAAGACGCTGGCGGCCAGCACCGCGTCCGCGCCCGCCTCCACCGCCGGGGCGAAGTCGGCGAGCTTGCCGGCCCCGCCGGAGGCGATCACCGGCACCGACACGCTCTTGCGGACGGCCCGGATCAGCTCCAGGTCGTAGCCGTCCTTGGTGCCGTCGGCGTCCATCGAGTTGAGCAGGATCTCGCCCGCGCCCAGCTCGGCGGCGCGCCCGGCCCACTCGACGGCGTCCAGGCCGGTGCCCTTGCGGCCGCCGTGCGTGGTGACCTCGAAGCCGGAGGCGGTTTCGGTGCCCTCGGGGCAGCGGCGGGCGTCCACCGAGAGCACCAGCACCTGGCGGCCGAACCGCTGGGCGATCTCCCGGACCAGCTCGGGCCGGGCGATGGCGGCGGTGTTCACGCCGACCTTGTCGGCGCCGGCCCGCAGCAGCTTGTCGACGTCCTCGACGGCGCGGATGCCGCCGCCGACGGTCAGCGGGATGAAGACCTGCTCGGCGGTGCGGCGCACCACGTCGTAGGTGGTCTCGCGGTCGCCGGAGGAGGCGGTGATGTCGAGGAAGGTCAGCTCGTCGGCGCCCTCGGCGTCGTAGAGCTTGGCCATCTCGACCGGGTCCCCGGCGTCGCGCAGGTTCTGGAAGTTGACGCCCTTGACCACGCGGCCGGCGTCGACGTCCAGGCAGGGGATGACACGTACTGCGAGGGTCACGGCTGATTGCCTTCCAGAGCTTCCAGGGTTGCGGCGAGTCCGGCGCGGTGGGCGTCGAGTTCGGTCTCGACGAGCATCCGCGAGTCGACCAGGCTCTCGACCACCACCACGGCGGCCGCCGGGCGCACCGCGCCGAAGAGCTCGTGGTGGGCGCGGCCCGCCGCGTCGATGTCACGGGCGTGGGTGAGGTACATCCGGGTGCGGACCACGTCGTCCGCCGTCAGACCGTACGCGGCCAGGGCCTCCAGCGCGTTGCCGAAGGCGGCCTTCGCCTGCTCGTAGGGGTCGCCCTCGCCGGACAGCACCCCGTCCACCAGCGGCCGGGCACCGGCCACGTGGACGTGGTCCCCGGCGGCGACCGCCTGCGACGCGCCGAGGAGGTCCTCCCAGTGCGAGAACCCGCCGACCCGGCCGCGTACGATCCGACGTTCCGTCATCCCGAAACCGCCTCCAACGCCTCTCCGAGGGTGAACTTCTGCTCGTAGAGTGCCTTGCCCACGATGGCGCCCTCGACTCCCTCGCCGACCAGGCCGGCGATCGCCCGCAGGTCGTCCAGCGAGGAGACGCCGCCGGAGGCCACCACCGGCCGGTCGGTGGCGGCGCAGACGTCCCGCAGCAGCTGCAGGTTGGGGCCGGTCAGGGTGCCGTCCCGGTTGACGTCGGTGACCACGTAGCGGGCGCAGCCCTCGGCGTCGAGGCGGGCCAGCACGTCGAAGAGCTGGCCGCCCTCGCTGGTCCAGCCGCGGCCGCGCAGCGTGGTGCCGACCACGTCCAGGCCGACGGCGATCCGCTCGCCGTGCTCGGCGATGGCCTTGGCGACCCACTCGGGGCTCTCCAGGGCGGCGGTGCCGAGGTTGACCCGGGTGCAGCCGGTGGCCAGGGCGGCGGCCAGCGACGCGTCGTCGCGGATGCCGCCGGACAGCTCGACCTTGATGTCCAGGGTCTCGGTGATCTCGCGCACCAGGTCCCGGTTGGAGCCGGTGCCGAAGGCGGCGTCGAGGTCGACCAGGTGCAGCCACTCGGCGCCGGCGTCCTGCCAGGCGAGGGCGGCGGCGAGCGGCTCGCCGAAGGAGGTCTCGGTGCCGGAGGCGCCCTTGACCAGGCGGACGGCCTGGCCGTCCCGGACGTCGACGGCGGGCAGCAGTTCGAGGCGGCTCATGATCTGAAATTCTTCCGTCGTCAGAGGGTGCTGACCCAGTTGGTCAGCAGGGCGGCGCCGGCGTCGCCGGACTTCTCGGGGTGGAACTGGGTGGCCCACAGCGGACCGTTCTCGACGGCCGCGACGAACGGCTGCCCGTGGGTGGCCCAGGTGACCAGCGGCGGGTTGATCCGCGCGCTGTGCGCCTCCAGCTCCCAGCTGCGCACCCCGTAGGAGTGGACGAAGTAGAAGCGGGTGTCCGCGTCCAGGCCGGCGAACATCCGGCTGCCCTCGGGGGCGTCGACGGTGTTCCAGCCCATGTGCGGCACGACCGGCGCCTCCAGCGGCTCCACCGTGCCCGGCCACTCGTCGCAGCCGGCGGTCTCCACGCCGTGCTCGACGCCCTTCTCGAACAGGATCTGCATGCCGACGCAGATGCCCATGACCGGCCGGCCGCCGGCCAGCCGGCGCCCGATGATCCAGTCCCCGCGGACCGACTTCAGACCGCGCATGCAGGCCTCGAAGGCGCCGACGCCGGGGACGAGCAGACCGTCGGCGTCCATCGCTGCCTGGTAGTCGGAGGTGACGGTGACGTTCGCCCCGGTCCGCTCCAGGGCGCGCTGCGCCGAACGGAGGTTGCCCGAGCCGTAGTCGAGCACCACGACGTTCTTGCCCATGTTCAGGTGTCCAGTCTTTCGTTCGCTCGACGGTTACAGGCGCATGAGGCCCGAGCCCAGGCACATCACCGCGCCCAGCGCGAGCACGAGGATGACGCCCTTGGACTGCTTCTGCTTCCAGAACGAGATGACCCCGCCGGTCAGGAAGAGCCCGGCGAAGATGAGGACGATCGCGGCCTTGCTCACAGCGCACCCTTGGTCGACGGGAGGATGCCGGCCGCGCGCGGGTCGCGCTCGGCGGCGTAGCGCAGGGCCCGGGCCAGCGCCTTGAACTGGCACTCCACGATGTGGTGCGCGTTGCGCCCGTACGGCACGTGGACGTGCAGGGCGATCCGGGCCTGGGCCACGAAGGACTCCAGGATGTGCCGGGTCATGGTGGTGTCGTAGGTGCCGATCATCGGCGCCATCTTCTCCGGCTCGCTGTGCACCAGGTAGGGGCGGCCGGAGAGGTCGACGGTCACCTGGGCGAGCGACTCGTCCAGCGGCACGGTGCAGTTGCCGAACCGGTAGATGCCGACCTTGTCGCCGAGCGCCTGCTTGAAGGCGGCGCCGAGCGCGAGGGCGGTGTCCTCGATGGTGTGGTGGGTGTCGATGTGCAGGTCGCCGTCGGTCTTCACGGTGAGGTCGAAGAGGCCGTGGCGCCCGAGCTGGTCGAGCATGTGGTCGTAGAAGCCGACCCCCGTGGAGATGTCGGTCTTGCCGGTGCCGTCCAGGTCTATCTCGACCAGGACGGAGGTCTCCTTGGTGGTGCGCTCGACGCGTCCGATGCGGGTCATTCGGGGTTACAGCTCCTTGATCACGGTGGCGACGGCGTCCAGGAAGGCGTCGTTCTCGGCGGGGGTGCCGGCGGTGACGCGCAGCCATCCGGGAACGCCGTTGTCACGGACCAGGACGCCGTGGTCGAGGATGGCCTGCCAGACGGCGTGGGTGTCGGCGAAGCGGCCGAACTGGACGAAGTTGGCGTCCGAGTCGGTCACCTCCAGGCCGAGCCCGCGCAGCGCCTCGACCAGCCGGTCGCGCTCGTCCTTGAGCCGGCCGACGTAGCCGAGCAGGGTGTCGGTGTGCTCCAGGCAGGCCAGTGCGGTCGCCTGGGTGACGGCCGACAGGTGGTAGGGCAGGCGGACCAGCTGCACCGCGTCCACCACCGCCGGGTCGGCGGCCAGGTAGCCCAGGCGCAGCCCGGCCGCGCCGAAGGCCTTGGACATGGTGCGCGAGACCACCAGGTTGGGGCGGCCCCCGATCAGCGACAGGAGCGAGGCGCGGTGCGAGAACTCGACGTAGGCCTCGTCGACCACCACCAGGCTGGGCCGGGCGGCCTGCGCGGCCTCGTACAGCCGCAGCACGGTGCCGGCGTCCACGGCGGTGCCGGTCGGGTTGTTCGGCGAGCAGACGAACACCACGTGCGGGCGGTGCTCGGCGATCGCCGCGACGGCCGCGTCCAGGTCGATGGTGAAGTCGGCGTTGCGCGGGCCGGAGATCCAGCCGGTGCCGGTGCCGCGGGAGATCAGCGCATGCATCGAGTACGAGGGCTCGAAGCCGAGGGCGGTGCGGCCGGGGCCGCCGAAGGTCTGCAGCAGCTGCTGCAGCACCTCGTTGGAGCCGTTGGCGGCCCAGACGTTCGCCCGGGCGACGGCGTGGCCGGTGGTGCGGGTGAGGTACGCCGCCAGGCCGTCGCGCAGCTCGACCGCGTCCCGGTCGGGGTAGCGGTTGAGGTCGCGGGCGGCCTCGGCGACCCGCTCGGCGATCCGGGCGACCAGCTCCTCGGGGAGCGGGTACGGGTTCTCGTTGGTGTTCAGCTGGACCGGGACGTCGAGCTGCGGGGCGCCGTAGGGCGACTGGCCGCGCAGCTCGTCCCGGACGGGGAGGTCGTCGATCTTCGTCACGCGCCCGGCACACTCCATCCGAATCGGGCCTTGATCGCGTCGCCGTGACCGGGCAGGTCCTCGGCGTCCGCCAGGTTGACGACGTGCTCGGCGATGCCGGCCAGGGCCTCGCGGTCGTACTCGACGACCTGGACGCCGCGCAGGAAGGTCTGCACGGACAGCCCCGAGGAGTGGCAGGCGCAGCCGCCGGTGGGCAGCACGTGGTTGGAGCCGGCCGCGTAGTCGCCGAGCGAGACCGGGGTGAACCGGCCGAGGAAGATCGCGCCGGCGTTGCGGACCTTCGCGGCGACGGCGTGCGGGTCCCGGGTCTGAATCTCCAGGTGCTCGGCCGCGTAGGCGTTGACCACGGTCAGGCCCTGCTCCAGGTCGTCGACCAGGATGATGCCGGACTGCCGGCCGCCCAGCGCCTCGGCCACCCGCTCGCTGTGCCGGGTGCGGGCGACCTGCGCCTTCAGCTCGGCCTCGACCGCGTCGGCCAGCGCCACCGAGTCGGTGACCAGCACCGAGCCGGAGGTCGGGCCGTGCTCGGCCTGGCTGATCAGGTCGGCGGCGACGTCCACCGGGTCGGCGCTGTCGTCGGCGAGGACGGCGATCTCGGTCGGGCCGGCCTCCGAGTCGATGCCGATCCGCCCGGCGAAGTAGCGCTTGGCGGCGGCCACGTAGATGTTGCCGGGGCCGGTGACCATGTTCACCGGCTCGCACTCCTCGGTGCCGAGCGCGAACATGGCGACCGCCTGGGCGCCGCCGACCGCGTACACCTCGGTGACGCCGAGCAGCGCGCAGGCCGCCAGAATGGTCGGGTGCACCCGGCCGCCGAAGGCCTTCTGCGGCGGGGAGGTCACCGCGATGCCGCGCACGCCCGCCTCCTGGGCCGGCACCACGTTCATCACAACG
The DNA here is from genome assembly GCF_042884635.1 of Kitasatospora sp. NPDC058115. Lineage (NCBI taxonomy): Bacteria > Bacillati > Actinomycetota > Actinomycetes > Kitasatosporales > Streptomycetaceae > Kitasatospora > Kitasatospora sp. NPDC058115. The sequence goes on along the minus strand of NZ_JBHVTL010000008.1, from coordinate 163,020 downwards.
GAGGACGGGTAGACGGCCAGACCGCCCGGCACGTACAGCCCGACCCGGTCGACCGGCACCCAGCGCTGGGTCACCGTGCCGCCCGGCACCACCTGGGTGGTGTGCCCCTCGCGGCGCTGGTCCCCGTGCACGATGCGGGCGCGGCGGATCGACTCCTCCAGCGCGGCGCGCACCTTCGGGTCCAGCCCCTCCAGGGCCTCGGAGATCTGCCCGGCCGGCACCCGGGTGGTCTCCAGCCGCACGCCGTCGAAGCGTTCGGTGATCTCGATCAGCGCCGCGACCCCGCGATGATGCACGTCCTCGGCGATCGGACGCACCTTCTCCAGGGCGGCCGCGACGTCGAAGTCGGCACGGGGCAGCAGGTCGCGCGGGTCGTCGAGCGAGCCGCGCAGATCGATTCGAGAGATCACGCCACCCAGTGTAAGGAGTGGCCGGAACCGGCGGTCCCGCATTTCAGTCCGTGATACGAAGGGCGAGACGGCCGGGGGAGGCCGGGGACGACTGGGGGGAACCGTGACGGATCGGGCACCGGACGACTGGACGGCGGCCGAGCAGGCGCTCTGGCACGCGTTCCGACACGGCCGGATCCACGATCTGCGCACCGGCGACGCGGCCGAGGACGACCCGTTCGGCGCGGCCGCCTGGGGCCGCGGGCGGACGGTCCGCGCCCAGGTGCTCTCCCGTCTGCTGCTGGACGGGCCCGCCGCCGTCCCCGGCCGGGTCGCCTCGCTCAAGCTCACCGGCGCGCTGGTCACCGGGCCGCTGCGGCTGGCCGGCGGGACCATCGGGCACTACGTCGAACTGCACGACTGCCGCTTCGAGCAGAAGATCCTCATGTCCGAGGCCGAGGCCGGCACCCTGCGCCTGGTCGGCTGCCTGGTCCCCCGCCTGGAGGCCTCCCGGCTGGTCACCTCCGGGGACCTCCACCTGGCCCGCTGCCGCATCCCGCAGGGCGTCCGGCTCACCGACGCCCGGATCGGCACCGACCTGCTGCTCAACCAGGCCGTCCTGGGCGGCGACCGGTTCGGCCGGGCGCTGTCCGCCGACGGCCTCGCCGTCAGCCAGGACTTCGAGGCCGAGCGGCTGGAGTCGGTCGGCGAGGTCAGCCTGCGCACCGCCCGGATCGGCGGCCGGCTCTCGCTGCGCGGCGCCCTGCTGCGGGCCGTCCCGGACAACCCCAACGCGCTCAACGCCCCCCGGATCACCGTCGGCCACACGCTGTACCTCAGCAGCTCCGCCGACCGCGGCTGGACCGACTCGCAGTCCTACTACGGCTCCGGCTACGGCCAGGTGGTCCCGCCGACCGCCGCCAGCACGCCGTTCCGCGCGTACGGGCGGGTCCGGCTCTCCGACGGCCGGTTCGAGAACGCCTGCCTGATCTCCGGCGCCGAGTTCCACCTCGGCGAGGGCGACGAACTGGCCCTGCGCCGGATCCAGACCCCCGAGCTGCGGTTCACCTGCCGCACCCCGCCCACCGGCACCGTGGCGCTCTCCCGCGCCCGGATCGGCAACCTCGTCGACGCCCCCGACGCCTGGCCGCAGGGCAGGCACCTCGGCCTCACCGGCTTCACCTACGAGTGCCTGCGCCCGGCCGCGCCGTTCACCGTCCAGCAGCGGATCGCCTGGCTGGAGAGCGCCTCGGTGGACTTCCAGCCCGAGTCCTACGAGCAGCTCGCCGCCGCGCTGCGCCGCGACGGCGCGGACGACGACGCCCGCACGGTGCTCTACGCCAAGCAGCGCCGGCGCCGGCGCACCCTGCCGCTGCCGGCCCGGATCTGGGGCCGGGTCCAGGACGCCACCGTCGGCTACGGCTTCCGCCCCGGCCGGGCGGCGCTGTGGCTGCTGCTCGCCTGGGCGCTCGGCAGCCTCTACTTCGCCACCCACGCCCTCCAGCCGCTCAAGGCCGACGAGCGCCCGCACTGGAACCCGGTGCTGTACGCGCTCGGCCAGCTGCTGCCGGTCGTCGACCTCGGCCAGAGCGGCTGGAACCCCGGCGGCACCGCCCAGTGGGTCTCCTCCGGCCTGGTGATCGTCGGCTGGGTGCTCGCCACCACGGTCGCCGCCGGCGCCAGCCGGATGCTCCAGCGCGGCTAGCGCGGCCCGCGCGGCCAGGGCCGTGAAGGCCCGGCCGGTCCGGGGAACTACGCTGTCCGCCGTGACAGAACGGCTTCCGCTCTTCCCGCTGAACACCGTGCTCTTCCCGGGCCTGGTGATGCCCCTGAACGTCTTCGAGGAGCGCTACCGCCGTCTGGTCGCCGATCTGCTGGAGCAGCCCGAGGACCGGCCGCGCCGCTTCGGCGTGCTCGCCATCAAGGACGGCCGCGAGGTCGCCCCGGTCCGCCCCGAGGACGGCCCGGCCGGCCCGCTGGACGGCCTCGGCACCGCCACCGGGGACCCGCTGGAGGCGCTCCACCACATCGGCTGCGTCGCCGACATCACCTCCGTCCAGACGCAGCCCGACGGCCGGTACGAGCTGCTGGTCACCGGTACCACCCGGTTCCGGCTGCGGTCCGTCGACGTCGGCGGCCCGTACCTCACCGGCGAGACCGAACCCGTCGAGGAGCGCACCGGCGAGGGTTCCGGCGCGCTCGCCGCCGAGGTCGAGCGGATCTTCCGCACCTACCAGCGCCGGCTCGCCGGCGCCCGGGAGGCCAGCACCGTCGGCCGCCAGGAGCTGCCCGAGGACCCCCAGGTGCTGTCCTACCTGGTCGCCGCGGCCGCCGTCCTGGAGGTCCCGCTGAAGCAGCGGCTGCTCGCCTGCCCCGACAACGCCCAGCGGCTGCGCGCCGAGCTCGACCTGCTGCGCCGCGAGACGGCGGTGCTCGGCTGGCTGCCGTCGCTGCCCGCCGTCCACCTCACCCGCCAGTCCTTCAGCCCCAACTGACGACGGAGCCCCCCGTGGCCAAGAAGCCGAAGAAGGGCGGTCAGGGCACGCCCGCGACGGTCGCCCTGGAGACCGCCGCCGTGCCGTTCACCGTCCACTCCTACGCGCACGACCCGGCCGCCGCCTCCTACGGCGGCGAGGCCGCCGAGGCGCTCGGCGTCCCGGCGGAGCGGGTGTTCAAGACGCTGGTCGCCGACGTCGACGGCGTCCTCACCGTCGGCGTCGTCCCGGTCACCGGGCAGCTCGACCTCAAGGCCCTGGCCGCGGCGGTCGGCGGCAAGCGCGCCGCGATGGCCGACCCGGCCGCCGCCGAGCGCAGCAGCGGCTACGTCCTCGGCGGCATCTCCCCGCTGGGCCAGCGCCGCCCCCTGCGCACCGTCGTCGACGCCAGCGCCCTCACCCACCCCACCGTCTACGTCTCCGCCGGCCGCCGCGGCCTCGAAGTCGAACTCGCCCCCGCGCACCTCGTCGCCCTCACCGACGCCCGCACCGCCCCCATCGCCCGCTGAACCGCCCGCTGAACCGCCCGGGGCGGACGCGGCGGGGGCGCGGGGCGCGGCCCGGGATCCGGCGCCGCACCGCCCCCGTCCGGCCCGGCGGGTGTCCTCAGCCCTCCCGCCGTTCCTCCGCCGCAGCCCCGGCGTCCACCGCCACGGGCCCCGGCATCCAGTACGGCGGCGGGTCCTCCTCGCGTTTGCCGAACGCCGCCGACAGCGCCAGCAGCACCACCATCGCCGCCATCGGCCACGCCAGCACCGCCCCGTAGGCCCCGAGGTCGATGTCCGCCTGGAAGTGCCCGCCGTTGCCGACCCGCCGCGCCTCGGCGACCAGGTCGCTGCCCGGCCCGAGCCACCGCCCCAGCCCCCAGGCCCCCACCGACGCGAGCAGCCCGCCGACCGCCAGCCCGACCGCCACGGCGATCCCGCCGCCGCGCTTGCGGGTGACCAGGAACGCGCCCAGCGCGGTCAGCAGGCCCATCCCCAGCCCGATCAGCACGAACACGCTGTCGGCCCCGGCCCGCTGCTCCCCCTCCGGGTCCCCGTAGAGGATCTTGTTGCCGTCCACCACCAGCGGCACCCTGGGCGCCAGCCAGGCCCACAGCCCGCCCATCACGACCCCCAGCACCAGGCAGGCCAGCACCGTGGCCGCCCCGACCCTCAGCTCGGGCAGCAGCCGCTGCACCGGCGGCTCCGCGGGCCGCGCCCCGCCCAGCAGGTCCGGCCCCGGCGGCAGTGCGTACGGATCACGTGGGGCGTTCGGAGCGGGCACGGCGTCCGCCGGGGCGGCGTCCGCGGGATCCGGAGGTGTGTTCGGTACGGTCACGCCCCCATCGTTTCACGGTCGGCGGCCCTGCGGCCCGGCCACCCACCGACCGGGCGGCCGGACGCCCGGCCCGGTCCGGCTACCGCCGGGTCGCCCGCCGGTACGCCCAGGTGGCGACGGCCAGCGACACCACGCCCACCCCCGCGCACACCGCGAGGTCCCCGAGCACCGCCGCCCAGTCCGGCGACGGCCGGAACGTGCGGGCGAACGCCTCCACCGCGTAGGTGGACGGCAGCAGGTCGCGCAGCCACAGCACCGGCTGCGGCAGGTGGTCCACCGGCAGGACGCCGAGCAGCAGCGCCGCCGACATGCCCAGCTGCCCGAGCATGGTGGCGATCTCCTGCTTGGGCGCGAGCAGCCCGCAGGCCGCGCCGAGCCCGGAGAGCGCCGCCCCGGCCAGCGGCACCACCGCGAGCAGCACCCACAGCTGCCCGAGCGGCAGCCCGAACATCACCGCGCCGACCCCCGCGGTGACCAGCGTCCCGGGCAGGGTGAACGAGGCGAACGCGGCGGCCGCGCCGAGCACCACGGAGGCGGCCGGCACCGGCAGCGTCGCGTAGTGGTCCAGCCCGCCGCTGGCCCGCAGCCGGCCGAAGTACTGGGCGAGCAGGTTGAGCGCCACGAAGGCGACCACCAGCACGCTGGAGCCGGACACCACGTACCGGGCGGCCGAGGTCTGCCCGGCGTCGACGACGCCCCGCATCATCACCAGGATGCCGAGCGACTGGAAGGTGGCCACGAACAGCAGCGGGATCCGCGCCACCCGGGCGCGGGCGAGCTGCGCCCGGTAGACGGCGGCGAGGGCGGGCAGCAGCCGGGCGGCCGGGGCGAGCGGGGCGGGCCCGCCGGCCGCGTCCGGGGTGGTCCGCGGCGGTGCCGAGAGCAGCGTCACTTGGCCAGTCCTCCGTGGCGGCCGCCCAGCTTGAGGTAGGCGTCCTCAAGGCTCGGGGTGGCCAGGGTGAAGTCGTCCAGGGCGGCGAAGGCCGGGCCGGTGGTGACGGCGGCGACCAGTTCGCGGGCCTGCTCGGGGGTGGTGCGCACGGTCCAGCGGCGGCCGGTGCGCTCGGCCCGTTCGGCGAGCGCCGCCACCGCGGGGACGGCCAGCGGGGCCTCGTCCCGCCAGACCAGGTCGAGCCGGACGTCACCGTCGACCAGCGCCTTCAGGCCGCCGGGAGTGTCGCAGGCGATCACCCGGCCGTCGTCGATCACGGCGACCCGGTCCAGCACGGTCTCCGCCTCGATCACGTTGTGGGTGACCAGCAGCACGGTGGTGGAGCGCTCGGCCCGGCGGCGTTCGACCGCCGACCAGACGGCGCGCCGGGCGACCGGGTCCATGCCGGTGGTGGGCTCGTCCAGGACGAGCAGCGGGCGGTCGCCGACCAGGGCGGCGGCGAAGCAGGCGAGCCGGCGCTGACCGCCGGAGAGCTTGGCGAGCGGCCGGTGGGCGAGCGGTTCCAGGGCGAGCTCGGCGATCACCTCGTCGGCGGCGGCGCGGGCCGCCGCCCGGCTCAGGCCGCGCAGCCGCCCTGTAGTCTCGGCGGCGAGGGCGACGGTCAGCTCGTCGAGCGCGGTGGACTCCTGGCCGAGGTAGCCGAGCAGCCGGGCGGCGCGTTCGGGGTGCCGGACCACGTCGTGGCCGAGGATCTCGATGCTGCCGGAGTCGGGGCGCAGCAGTCCGGTGAGCTGGCGGACCAGGGTGGACTTGCCCGCGCCGTTGGGTCCGAGCAGGCCGAAGATCTCACCCTGCCGGACGGTCAGGGTGATGCCGTCGTTGGCCCGGATCCCGGTGGCGGAGGCGCCGCGCCCGGCGCGGTACGTCCGGACCAGGTCGCGTACGGCGCAGCACGGCGAGGTCTCCTGGGGTGCCCGCCCTGCCGACTCACTCACGACCGAAGACTCTACGCGGTGCAACGGGCGAACCGGACAACGGGGCCCCGCCCGGCCGCCCGGCCCGGTCAGTCGTCGACGACCACGTCCCCGCCGGGGACGCGGGCGGCGAGCTCCTTCCAGAAGCCCGCCCGGATCGCGTAGCGGTCGTGCTCGTCGATCTGGTCGTCCTTGTGGGCGAGCAGCCCGAAGCGGGCGGCGTAGCGCAGCAGCTCGCCGTCGACCCGGTGCGGGATGCGCGGGTAGCCGGGCCACAGGACGGTGAGCCGTTCGGCGTCGCCGACCCGGCTGGTCCAGCGGCGGGCGAAGACCTGGCCGACCTCGTGGGCGTCGCCGCCGATGGAGGTGATGTCCTCCTCGCGGTCGGCCCAGCGCTGCTCGGCGGTGGTGAGCTGGGCGAGGGTGGGCAGGCCGTCGCCGGCGGTGCCGGCGGGCTCGGTGGCCGGCCGGTCGATCCAGCCCCGGTCGGAGGACCAGCGCAGCACCGGGCCGTTCTGCTGGTGGCCGTTCTGCTGGCCGTTCTGGTGCTGGGCGACGGCGGCCTGGCGGTCGGCGCTGCGCCCGGCGAGGTCCTTGGGGGTGGGGACGACCTTGAGTCCGGCGGCGGCCGGCTGGGGGCCCCCGTTGACGGCGGGGACGGCCGTGGCGGCGGTGACGGCGACGGCGGGTTCGTCCTCGGCGGGACGGCCGGGCACCTGGGCCGCGGGCAGCGGGCCGGGCAGGGCGCCGGGGGGTGCCGCGGGCGGCGCGGCGAGGATCTTGGCGATGTCGTGCCGGGCCCCGGGGCCGGGGAAGACGCTGGAGGTGTCGCGGAGGCTGAACGACCCCTCGATCCACTCGCGGTCCAGCACCCGCCGCTCGTCGGCCTCGCCGACGAGGTCCTCGGACTGGTTGAAGTCGCCGTCGGCGGCCTGCAGCGCCCAGAGGTGGACGACGACGCCGTGCTCCTTGGCGGACATCATGCCGGGCAGCAGATCGCCGTCGCCGGTGATCAGCACGACCTCGGCGCAGGCCCGGTTGCGGGCGAGTTCGGAGAGTTCGGCGTGCATCGCGGCGTCGACGCCCTTCTGCACCCAGCGGCCCTCGGCCCGGGTGAGCGCGCCGAGCCGGACGGTGACCCGGGGCAGCACCCGCAGCCGCCGGTGCTCGGGCATCGGGCGCCGTTCGGGCGCGGCGTCGAACCAGTAGATCCGCAGCAGCGGCAGGCCGGTCTCGGCCTCGGCGCGCTCGCGCAGGGCGGCGATCAGCGCGGTGTGGTCGACGGTGACCTTGGAGCGGGAGGGGTCACCGGCGAGCAGGCTCGCGGCGGCGCCCAGCAGGTATCCGGCGTCCACCAGGACGACACAGCGGTCCATCGCGCACCTCTTTCCGCTCGCCCTCGGGTGGGGCTCCGCCGGGGCCGACGGTGCCGGGGTGGGCGCGGTGCGCCCGGCCCGGACGGAGTGGGGTGAGGGGGTGCCCGCAACCGCCCGATCGTTGCGTCACCTTTTTCCCCGCGATCAGCCCCCCGAACCTCGGGCCGCCTCCGGCTTTCCCGCGCGCGGCACGAGGGACCCCGTCCGCTCCCGGACGGGGCCCCTCGCGGTGCGTGTGCGGCCGCTCAGCCCTTGAGCTCGGCGGCGACCAGCTCGGCCAGCTGGACGGCGTTGAGCGCGGCGCCCTTGCGCAGGTTGTCGTTGGAGACGAACAGCGACAGGCCGTTCTCCACCGTCTCGTCGACGCGGATCCGGCCGACGTAGCTCGGGTCCTGGCCGGCGGCCTGGAGCGGGGTGGGGATCTCGCTCAGCTCGACGCCCGGGGCGCCGGTGAGCAGCTCGGCCGCGCGCTCGGGGCTGATCGGGCGCTCGAAGCGGGCGTTGATCTGCAGCGAGTGGCCGGAGAAGACCGGGACGCGCACGCAGGTGCCGGCCACCTTGAGCTCGGGGATGCCGAGGATCTTGCGGCTCTCGTGGCGCAGCTTCTGCTCCTCGTCGGTCTCGTTGGAGCCGTCCTCGACGATCGAGCCGGCCAGCGGGACGACGTTGAAGGCGATCGGGCGGCGGTAGACCTTGGGCTCGGGGAAGTCCACGGCGGAGCCGTCGTGGGCGAGCGCGGCGGCGCCGTCCACGACCTTGGCGGCCTGGTCCTGGAGCTCGGCCACGCCGGCCACGCCGCTGCCGGAGACGGCCTGGTAGGTGGAGACGACGAGGGCGGCGAGGCCGGCCTCCTCGTGCAGCGGGCGCAGCACGGGCATGGCGGCCATCGTGGTGCAGTTCGGGTTGGCGATGATGCCCTTGGGGCGGTTCGCGATCGCCTCGGGGTTGACCTCGGAGACGACCAGCGGGACCTCGGGGTCGCGGCGCCAGGCGGAGGAGTTGTCGATGACGACGGCGCCGGCGGCGGCGGCCTTGGGGGCGAGCGCCTTGGAGGTGGCGCCGCCGGCCGAGAAGATCACGATGTCCAGGCCGGCGTAGTCGGCCGTGGCCGCGTCCTCGACGGTGACCTCGGTGCCCTTCCAGGGCAGCGTGCGCCCGGCCGAGCGGGCCGAGGCGAACAGCCGCAGCTGCTCCACCGGGAGGTCGCGCTGGGCCAGGATCTCGCGGACCACGCCGCCGACCTGGCCGGTGGCCCCGACAATGCCGATCTTCATCCGACTACTCCTCATTGATCTTGCTACTCACAGCCGCACTCCGCCCATCATGCCTTGTCACAGCGATCGGACGGCCTTGCATTCCATCCTGCGGACCCTAGTGGTCCAGACCACTCGCCAGTTCCAGCGCCCGCGCGACCTCGTCCGGCCCGGCCGGCAGCAGCGGCAGCCGGACGTCCGGCGTCGGGATCAGTCCCTGCGCGTGCAGCACGCCCTTGACCACCGCCGGGTTCGGTGCGGCGAAGGCCGCCACCGCCAGGGCGGTCAGCCGGTGGCCCAGCTCCCGGGCGCGGGTCACGTCCCCGGAGCGCCACGCCCCGGCCAGCTCCACGAAGCGCGCGGTGGCCAGGTGCGCCGAGGCCAGGATGCCGCCGGCCGCGCCCAGCGCCAGCAGCGGCGCCAGGACGGCGTCGTCGCCGCCCAGCACCGAGAACCCCTGCGGCGCGGCGGCCAGCAGCTCCACCGCCGCCTGGTCCACCCCGCCGGTCGCGTACTTGACGCCCACCACGTTCGGCAGCGCGGCCAGCTCCAGCAGCGCGGCGCCGGACAGCGCCTGCCCGGTCCGGTACGGGATGTGGTAGATCACCAGCGGCACCGAACTGGCCTCGGCCAGCGCCCGGAAGTGCGCGACCGTCCCGGCCTCGCCCGGCCGGACGAAGGACGGCACCGTCACCAGGGCACCCGCCGCCCCCGGCACCCGCGCGGCCAGGGCGGCCAGCTCCTCGGCGGCCGCGGCGGTGCCCGGCCCGCCCGCGCCGACCAGCAGCGGCACCCCGCGCGCCGCACAGACCGACGCGCAGACCTCGGTGACCGCGCGCCGCTCGTCCGCGCTCAGCGCGGCCGGCTCGCCGGTGGTCCCGAGCGCGACCAGCCCGGCCGCGCCGTCGTCCAGCACCCGTCCCGCCAGCTTCTCCAGCGCGTCCAGCGCCACCGAGCCGTCGGCGGCGAACGGGGTGACCAGCGGGATGAGAATGCCTTCGAGTTCCATGCCCACGATCCTCGGGGCCGCCGATCCCCCAGGTCCAGTTCATGTTTCCGAAGCTTCTCGTAAGCTGAGCCGATGCTCGACGTCCGACGCCTGCGCCTGCTGCGCGAACTCGCCCACCTCGGCACCATCGCCGCCGTCGCCGAGGCGCTCAGCTTCAGCCCTTCGGCGGTCTCCCAGCAGCTGTCCGTCCTGGAGAAGGAGGCCGGCGTCCCGCTGCTGGAACGCACCGGCCGCCGCGTCACCCTCACCCCGGCCGGGCGCAACCTGGTCCGGCACGCCGAGGCCGTGCTCGAACGCCTGGAGCAGGCGGACGCCGAACTCGCGCACGCCCGCGAGGGACTGGCCGGCCCGCTGCGGATCGGCACCTACCCGTCGGCGGCCCGCGCGATCATCCCCGCCGTCCTCGCCGAACTCGCCGGCTGGCACCCGGGCCTGGAACCGATGGTGACCGAGGTCGACCCGGCCGCGGTGGCGGCGGCGCTGCGGGCGGGCGAGCTGGACGTGGCGCTGGTGCACGAGTACGACCTGGTGCCCGCCGACCCGGAGCCCGGCCTGGCCGTGACCCGGCCGGTCTTCACCGAGCCGATGTACCTGGCGGCCCGCGTCCCCGGTGCCGTCGCCGACCAGCGCGCCGAGCCGTGGATCCTGGCCCCGCCCGGCACCCTGTGCCACAGCATGGCCGTCCGGGCCTGCGAGGCCGCCGGCTTCGCGCCCCGGATCCGCCACCAGATCGACGACTTCGCCACCGTGCTCGCCCTGGTCGCGGCCGGCCAGGGGGTCGCCCTGGTCCCGCACCTCGGCACCGACCGGCCCCCGCCGGGGGTCGTCCTCACCCGGCTGCCGATGTACCGCCGCACCCGCGCGGCCTTCCGCGCAGGCGCCGGCGCCCACCCGGCGGTCTCCGCCTTCGTCTCCGCCCTGCACACCGCCGTCCCGGCCCCGCTGCGCAACTCCGCCTAGCGGCGGGACGCGGCGGGGCCGGGCGGGGGGTCAGCCCGCCCCGTTGCCCGCCAGGCAGCTCGGGCCGAGCAGCTGCTTGAGGTCCCCGAACAGCGCCGGGTCCGACTTCACCCGGTGCCGGTCGAGCCGCAGCACCGTCGTCTTGCTGCGCGCCTCCAGCCGGACCCGCACCTCCGTGGTCCCCCGGTGGCTGCTCAGCACCTCGCCGAGCCGCGCCACCAGCGGGGGCGTCACCTTCCCGCTCGGGATGTTGATGATGATCGGCGCGTCGGCGTGCGCGTTCGACAGGTCCGGGACGGAGAGCTCCATCCCCATCAGCCGCGGCACGTCCTCGCGCTTGTCCAGCTTGCCGCGCACGAACACCACCGCGTCCTCGACCAGCTGCGAGGACACCAGCTGGTAGCTGGCCGGGAAGAACATGCAGTCGATCGAGCCCGCGAGGTCCTCGACCGTCGCGATCGCCCAGGCGTTGCCCTGCTTGGTCATCTTGCGCTGGAGGCCCGAGATGATGCCGCCGATGGTGACGATCGTCCCGTCCGGCCGCTCGGCGAGGTCCGCCACCGCGCAGTCCGCCTTGTCGGCGAGCACGTGCTCGATGCCGTGCAGCGGGTGCGAGGAGACGTACAGGCCGAGCATCTCCCGCTCCTGGGTGAGCAGGAAGGACTTCTCCCACTCCTCCTCGGAGAACACGACGTCCAGCCCGAAGCTCGGCTCGTCGCTCGACGTGTCGCCGCCGAACAGGTCGAACTGTCCCTCGGCCTCCTTGCGCTTGATGCCGACGACGTTGTCGATCATCGGCTCGAACTGCGCGGTCAGGCCCTTGCGGGTGTGCCCGAGCGAGTCGAAGGAACCGGCCTTGATCAGCGATTCCACGGTCCGCTTGTTGCAGACCACCGACTCCACCTTCTCCAGGAAGTCCGGGAAGGAGGAGAACTTCCCCTTGGTCTTCCGGGTCCGGATCATCGACTCGACGACCGGACCGCCGACGTTGCGGATGGCGGTCAGGCCGAAGCGGACGGTGGTGTCACCGTGCGGGGTGAAGTCCGCGTCCGACTCGTTGACGTCCGGCGGCAGGACGTTGATGCCCATCTTGCGGCACTCGTTGAGGTAGACGGCGGACTTGTCCTTGTCGTCCTTCACCGAGGTCAGCAGGCCGGACATGTACTCGGCCGGGTAGTTGGCCTTGAGGTACGCCGTCCAGTACGAGACGAGCCCGTAGCCCGCGGTGTGCGCCTTGTTGAACGCGTAGCCGGAGAAGGGGACCAGCACGTCCCAGACCGCCTGGATCGCCGCGTCCGAGTAGCCGCGCTCCCGGCAGCCCTTCTGGAACGGGACGAACTCGGCCTCCAGGATCTCCTTCTTCTTCTTGCCCATCGCGCGGCGCAGCAGGTCGGCCTGGCCGAGCGAGTAGCCGGCCAGGATCTGCGCGGCCTTCTGCACCTGCTCCTGGTAGACGATCAGGCCGTAGGTGGGCCGGAGCACCTCCTCCAGGGGCTTCTCCAGCTCCGGGTGGATCGGGGTGATCTCCTGCTGGCCGTTCTTGCGCAGCGCGTAGTTGGTGTGCGAGTTGACGCCCATCGGGCCGGGCCGGTAGAGCGCCAGTACCGCGGAGATGTCCTCGAAGTTGTCGGGCTTCATCAGGCGCAGCAGCGAGCGCATGGGGCCGCCGTCGAGCTGGAAGACGCCGAGCGTGTCGCCGCGTGCCAGCAGTTCGTAGGTCGGCTTGTCGTCCAGGGGCAGATCAAGAAGGTTGATCTTGATGCCCTTGTTCTTCTCGATCGCCTTGACGGCGTCGTCCATGATCGTCAGGTTGCGCAGGCCGAGGAAGTCCATCTTGAGAAGGCCGAGGCCCTCACAGGTGGGGTAGTCGAACTGCGTGATGGTGACGCCGTCGGTGTGCCGGGTCCAGACTGGGATGTGGTCGGTCAGCGGCTCGGCGGACATGATGACGCCGGCCGCGTGCACGCCGGGCTGGCGGATCAGGCCCTCGATGCCGCGCGCGGTGTCGATCACCTTGCGCACGTCGGGGTCGGTCTCGTACAGCCCGCGGATCTCGCCGGCCTCGCTGTAGCGCGGGTGGCTGTTGTCGGTGATGCCGGACAGCGGGATGCCCTTGCCCATGACGTCCGGCGGCATCGCCTTGGTGATCCGGTCACCCATCGCGTACGGGTAGCCGAGGACGCGCGAGGAGTCCTTGATGGCGGCCTTCGCCTTGATGGTGCCGTACGTGACGATCATGGCGACCTTGTCGGATCCCCACTTCTCCGTCACGTACCGGATCACGTCACCGCGCCGGCGCTCGTCGAAGTCGATGTCGACATCGGGCATGGAGATGCGCTCGGGGTTGAGGAAGCGCTCGAAAATGAGGCCGTGCGGGATCGGGTCGAGGTCGGTGATGCCCATGGCGTAGGCGACCAGCGAGCCGGCCGCCGAACCACGGCCCGGACCCACCGCGATGCCCTGGCCCTTCGCCCACATGATGAAGTCGGCGACCACGAGGAAGTACGCCGGGAACCCCATCTGGATGATGGTGTCCATCTCGTACTCGGCGAGCTTCTTGTGCTCCTCGTCGTACCCGTCCGGGAAGCGCCAGTCCATGCCCTCCCAGACCTTGGACTTGAAGAAGTCCGCCTCGGACTCGAAGCCCTCCGGGATCGGGAAGCGCGGCATGAGGTTGCGGAACTGGAACATGCCCTCGGTGTCGACCCGCTCGGCCACCAGCAGCTGGCTGTTGCGGCAGCCCTCCTGCCAGGCGTCCGACTGGTCCAGGGCGTACATCTCGGCGGCCGACTTGATGTAGTAGCCGGTGCCGTCGAACCGGAAGCGGTCCGGGTCGGAGAGGTTCTTGCCGGTCTGCACGCAGAGCAGCAGGTCGTGGGCGCCGGCGTCGGCCTCGGTGGTGTAGTGCGAGTCGTTGGTGACGACCGGCGGGATGCCGAGCTTCCTGCCGATCTCGATCAGCCCGTCGCGGACCCGCTTCTCGATGTCGAGGCCGTGGTCCATCAGCTCCAGGAAGTAGTTCTCCTTGCCGAAGATCTCCTGGTACTCGCCGGCCGACCGCAGCGCCTCGTCGAACTGGCCGAGGCGCAGCCGGGTCTGCAGCTCGCCGGAGGGGCAGCCGGTGGTGGCCATCAGGCCGCCGGACAGCTCGGAGATCAGCTCCTTGTCCATCCGGGGCCACTTGACCAGCCAGCCCTCGGAGTAGGAGCGCGAGGTCAGCTTGAAGAGGTTGTGCAGGCCCTCCTTGTTCCGGGCCCAGATGGTCTTGTGGGTGTAGGCACCGGACGCCGAGACGTCGTCCTTCTTCTGGTGCGGCTGGCCCCACAGGATGCGCTTGGTGTTCGAGCGGGACTCCGGGGCGACGTACGCCTCGATGCCGATCACCGGGGTGATGCCGGCGGCGGTGGCCTGCTTGTGGAACTCCGCCGCGCCGTACATGTTGCCGTGGTCGGTCATCGCGACATGGGTCTGGCCCAGCCGCTCGACCTCCTTGAACATCTGCTTCAGCCGGGCGGCACCGTCCAGCATCGAGTACTCGGTGTGGACGTGCAGATGCGCGAACGGCTGATCGCTCAAGGCGGGGCCTCCGTAGGCTCGGTGCAGGCAGGTGGGCCGGCGAACGCGCAGGTCACGAAGGGTGCCCGGAAACAGATACGGTCCGAGCCGCTACCAGGGCCCGGACCAGCACTCACACGTTCACGCTCCTACTCTAGCCTCCGGACGCAGCTGTCCCCCGCCACTCGCCGCGCCCCGAAGGATCGCCCGCGTCCCACCCGCGGCCCGCCGTCACCGACCGTGCCGCCCGGTCAGGGCGGCCAGCCGCGCCGAGGCGGCGGCCCTGACCTCCGCCGTCTCCAGCGCGTCGTCCCGGAGGCCGGCCAGCCGCTCCCTCACCCCGGGCCCGTCCGGCGCCCGCTCCACGCCCAGCAGCCGCGCGGCGTCCTCGCAGTCCCACAGGCACTCCGCGTAGATCCCCTCCAGCCCCGCCGGCTCGATCACCGCCAGCGCCTCCAGGTACGCCACCCGCTCGTGCGAGTGCGGCGTCCACAGCCAGAACCTCCTGAGCAACGACGCCGCGCCGCCGGCCCCGGCCCCGAACCGCGCCAGCCCCCGCGCGGTGTCCGCCGGCCCGCACCACCGCTTCTCCACCCAGTCCCGCTCCAGGCGCGCCACCAGCGTCCCGACGTCGCCCTCGACGTCCTCCGCCGGCCCGTCGTGCCGCCGCCCGGCCCCGGCCTCCCCCGCCGGCTCCGCCCGTACCCCGGTGTCCCGCACCAGCCGCGCCAGGTACACCGACCGCTGATCGGCGTCGTCCCAGCGCCAGTCCCACCGCACGCACCCCGCCACCACCTCGGCGGTGCCCCGCGGATCCTCCGCCACCATCCGCGCACCGAGCCCGCGCCCCCGCTGAACCATCCCGATCAACGACCCCGCCGGCGCGTACCGCCCGTCACTCATCCTCGTCACGCCCCCATCCTCCCCGCCCCGCCGCGGCAGGAAGTCGGCCGGGCCGACTTCCTGCGCCGGGAGGAGGAGCGGGCTACGCGTCCAGCTCGGCCAGGAAGTCCAGGGCCACGGCCCAGGTCCGCTCGGCGGCCTCGGCGTCGTAGTCCGGCAGGTCGGGGTCGGTGAAGAGGTGGCCGGCACCGTGGTAGCGGTGGATCTCGACGTCGGCGCCGATCCTGCGCATGTTGAGGTACCAGGCGTTCAGCCAGTCCTCCGGCTCGAACGGGTCGGGCTCGGCGACGTGGAGCTGGACGGGGACGGCGGTGGACGCGTCCTCGCGGATGTCGGAGGTGCCGTGCAGGAGGAGCAGGCCGCGCGCGTTCTCGTCGGCGAGCGCGAGGTTCTGGGCGAGCGAGCCGCCGAGCGAGAAGCCGGCGTAGACGAGGGCGGTGCCGGGGGTCAGCAGCGGGGCGGCCGCGCCGACCGCCCGGCGCAGGAGTTCCTCGCTGCCGACCTCCTCCTTGTACGCCATGCCCTCCTCGACGTCGTCGAAGGTCCGTCCCTCGTAGAGGTCGGGGGTGTGCACGGTGTGCCCGGCGGCGCGCAGCCGGTCGGCGGCGGCGTGGACGGCGGGGCGCAGGCCGAAGGCGGAGTGCAGGAGCAGGATCTGGGCCACGGGGAGGGACTTCCTTGCAGCGGACGGGAACCCTCCCATCATCGCGCATGGCCGCCAGGTGGCCGCGCCCACCCGGCGCGGTGGCGCGACGTCAAGGACCGGTGAATCGACGACAAACAGTCAGTTCATCCTATGGAACAGCTCGTTACCCGCCGGTAGCCTGTCCGCCGTGACCGACCTTGTCGAAGACATGACCCCCGCCCGCCCCCGCCGCCGCCAGGTGCTCAAGGCCACCGCCGTCGTCGCGGGCGCCACCGCCCTGCCGCTCACCCTCGGCGCCGCGGCCCGGGCCGCCACCGCCCCGCAGTTCCTGCACGGCGTCGCCTCCGGCGACCCGCTGCCCGACGGCATCCTGCTCTGGACCCGGGTCACCCCGGCCCCCGAGGCCGTCCCCGGCTCGGGCCTGGGAGCCGACACCGAGGTCCGCTGGGAGATCGCCGCCGACAAGGGCTTCACCCGGATCGCGGCGAGCGGCACCGTGACCACCTCCGCCGCCACCGACCACACCGTCAAGGCGGACGTCCGCGGCCTCACCCCGGACACCGCCTACTGGTACCGCTTCACCGCCGGCGCCACGACCTCCCCGGTCGGCCGCACCCACACCACCCCGGCCGCCGACGCCGCCCTCGACCGGCTCCGCTTCGGCGTCGCCTCCTGCGCCAACTGGGAGGCCGGCTACTTCTCCGCCTACCGCCACCTGGCGGCCCGCGGCGACCTCGACGCCTTCCTCTTCCTCGGCGACTACATCTACGAGTACAAGACCGGCGAGTTCTGCGCCGCCGGCTCCGTGGTCCGCCCGCACGCCCCCGCCCACGAGATCCTCACCCTCGCCGACTACCGCACCCGCCACGGCCGGTACAAGACGGACGAGGACCTCCAGGCCCTGCACGCGCAGGTCCCGGCCATCGCGATCTGGGACGACCACGAGTTCGCCAACGACGCCTGGTCCGGCGGCGCCGAGAACCACACCCCGGGCGCCGAGGGCGACTGGGCGGCCCGGGTGGCCGGCGCCAAGCAGGCCTACTTCGAGTGGATGCCGGTCCGCCCGTCGGTGGCCGGCACCACCTACCGCCGGCTGCGCTACGGCAAGCTGGCCGACCTGCACCTGATGGACCAGCGCTCGTTCCGCTCCCAGCAGGTCAAGGTCGGCAACGGCGACGTCGACGCGGCCGACCGCACCATCACCGGCCGCGCCCAGATGGACTGGCTGAAGGCCGGCCTCTCCGCCTCCGACACGGCCTGGCGCCTGATCGGCAACGAGGTGATGATCTCCCCCGTCGCGCTCTTCTCGCTGCCGGACTACCTGCTGCGCCCGCTGGCCAAGCTGCTCGGCCTGCCCGGCGAGGGCCTGGCGATCAACACCGACCAGTGGGACGGCTACACCCACGACCGCCGGGAGCTGCTCGGCCACCTCAGGGCGAACGGCATCACCAACACCGTCTTCCTCACCGGTGACATCCACTCGGCCTGGGCCGCGGACGTCCCGAACGAGGCCGCCACCTACCCGCTGTCGGGCAGCGCCGCCACCGAGTTCGTGGTCACCTCGGTCACCTCGGACAACATCGACGACATCCTCAAGGTCGCGCCGCAGACCCTCTCGCTGGTCGCCGCCGCCGCGGTCAAGGCCGCCAACCCGCACATCAAGTGGGTCGACCTGGACTCGCACGGCTACGGCGTCCTGGAGGTCACCCCCGCCCAGACGCAGATGGACTACTACGTGCTCTCCGACCGGACCCGCAAGGACGCCACCAGCAAGTGGACGCGCTCCTACCGCACCAAGTCCGGCACCCAGCAGATCGAGCGGGTCTACTCCCCCGTCAAGTAGCCACCACCGCACCGGCCCCGTCCTCCGGCCGCCCCCGGAGGGCGGGGCTCCCCGCTTCCGGGCTCCGGCCGGGCGGCCTGCTCGTCACCGCGGGCGGCATCCTGATCCACCGGGTCCGGCGCCGCACGACGGCCGCCGACCGCCGACCGCACCGAGCCGTACGAGGACCGACCCCGCACCGGACGGCCACCGGGACGACCACCGAACCGCCTCGGCCCCGCCCCCGGCCCCGTGAGGGGTGCCCGGGGGCGGGGCCGTCACCGGAACCGCTACGACACCACGTCCTTGCGGGCGAACCCCCGGAAGGCGAGCGCCAGCAGCACCACCGCGTAGGACAGCGAGAGCGACACCCCCTGCACCATCCCGCCCCACTCCATCCGCGGCTGCAGGGCGTCCGCCCACGCGTACTGCCAGTGCGCCGGCAGCCAGGCCCGCAGGTCCCCGAGCGCCGTGATGGCGTCCAGCACCCCGGTGATGATCGAGGCGAACACCGCCCCGCCCACCGCCCCCAGCGGCGCGTCCGTCGCGGTGGAGAGCCAGAACGCCGCCGCGGCGATCACGATCTCGCTCAGGAACACGTACCCCACCGCGACCGCCAGCCGGGGCAGCGCCTCCCCCGCCGTCAGGCTCGACCCGACGGGCAGCTGGAGGTCCCCCCAGCCGTACGCCGCGGTGCCGACCGCCAGCCCGACCAGCGGCAGCAGCGTCACGGCCGCCGCCGAGAACAGCAGCCCCACCAGGAACTTGCGCACCAGCAGTCTGGTCCGCGGCACCGGCGCGGCCAGCAGGTAGCGCAGCGAGGACCAGCTGGCCTCCGAGGCCACCGTGTCACCGCAGAACAGCGCGACCGGGATCACCAGCATGAAGCCGGTGCCCATGAAGAGCATGGTCGCCGCGAAGTTCGGCCCGGACGCGGTGGCGAGCTCGATGAACGTGGTCCGGCCGGTCCGCCCGGGCGTGCCCGCGACCGCGAACGCCGCCAGCACGACCAGCGGCATCGCGGCCAGCACCCCGCCGATCACCAGCGTCCGGCGCCGCCGCAGCTGGCGGACCACCTCCACCCGGAACGGCAGCGTCCGCCCGGCCCGGTAGCCGGCCGCGTGACCGGCGTCCCGACCGGCCTCCTGACCGGCCGACACCTCAGCACCCACGGCGCTCACGCCGCACCTCCGATCAGCGACAGGAACGCGTCCTCCAGCCGGCGCTGCGGCCCGGCCGACTCGACCGGCACCCCGAGCCGCACCAGCTCGGCGAGCAGCCGGCTGCCCGCCATGCCGTCCAGCCGGACGAGCAGTCCGCCCTCCACGGCCTCCGCCGAGCCGACCCCGTCCAGCGCGGCCACCTTGCCGGCCGCCGCCGCCAGCTCCATCGCCCCGAACGAGGCGTCGGTGCCGATCAGCAGCTGCGCGCCCGCGCCGACGATCTCCTCGACCGCGCCGGTGGTGACCAGCCGGCCCCGGTCCATCACCACCAGGTCGCTGCAGCTCTGCTCGACCTCGGCCAGCAGGTGGCTGGAGACGATGACGGTCCGCCCGGCCGCCGCGTAGCGGATCATCACCTCGCGCATCTCACGGATCTGCGGCGGGTCGAGCCCGTTGGTCGGCTCGTCGAGGATCAGCAGGTCCGGCAGGCCGAGCATGGCCTGGGCGATCGCGAGCCGCTGCCGCATGCCCTGCGAGTAGGTGCGCACCGCCCGGTCCAGCGCCTCGCCGAGCCCGGCGATGGCCAGCGCCTCCTCCAGGTGCGCGTCCGCCTCCGGACGGCCGGTGGCCTGCCAGTACAGCCGCAGGTTGGCCCGCCCGGTGAGGTGCGGCAGGAAGCCCGCGCCCTCGACGAACGCGCCGACCCGGGAGAGCACCGGGGCGCCGGGCCGCACCAGGTGGCCGAAGACCCGGATCTCCCCGGCGTCCGGCCTGATCAGGCCCATCAGCATCCGCAGCGTGGTGGTCTTGCCCGCCCCGTTGGGCCCGAGCAGGCCGAGCACCTGGCCCTGCTCCACCCGGAACCCCAGGTCGCGGACGGCGTACCGGTCGGCGGCGCCCTTGTAGCGCTTGCTCAGGCCGGTGATCTGCAGCGGCACCCCGGCCAGCGCCGGATCGTACGCCGGTCCGTGCGCCCGGCGCGCGGACCGGGCCGCGCGCAGCCTCGGCACCAGCACCAGCGCGGCGGCCAGCGCGAGCGCCACCAGCGGCAGCACCCAGGTCCGGGACGGCAGCGGCGCCGCCTCGGTGACCAGCTCGTCGACGGTCGGCAGGGTCACCGGTCCGGTGACGGCCGCCCGGTAGGTGGCGGGCTCGGTGGGCGAGGCGTACGCGAGGTCGGTCGAGGCGAGCACCAGCCGCAGCCGGTGCCCGGCGTCGAAGGTGTGGTCGACGGTGGGCAGCGCCACCGTGACGGTCCTGCCCCCGGGCGCGTCCGCGCCGGTCACCCGCAGCGGGGCGGACAGCTGCTGCGGCAGGCTCTGCTTGCCGTCCGGGGCGACGTCGTACAGCTTGGCGAAGAGCACCGCGTCCGGCCGGTCCGCCGCCACCCGGACGTTCACGGTCGGCTGTCCGGTCAGGTGCACCGAGCCGTCCAGCGGCGCCGACTCGAAGGCGGCGTACTGGCCGGGGAAGTCCAGCGACAGCCCGGCGCCCAGCTGGGACGCCTGGCCGAGCGCGCCGCCGAATCCCGGCAGCGCGGAGATGTTGGGCGGCGCGCCGCCGGGCGGGTTGGCGAAGACCTGCTCGGGCTCGCCGGAGGGGGACTTCAGCTCGATCTGCCGCGAGCCGGTGCCCCCGAGGCCCGGGTAGGCGTCCGCACTCGCCCCGCGCAGCACCGTCTGGAAGCCCGTCGAGTCGACCCCGCCGGTCCGGGTCACCCGGAACGCCGCGCCGGTGTCCCCGCCGCCGCCCTCCGACCCGCCGCCCTTCGGGTCGCCGCTCTTCGGGCCGCCGGTCTTCAGGTAGCGGTCGAACCACTGCACCACCCGGGTGTCCACCCGGTCGCTGGTGTCGGTCGCACCGTCGTGCCCGCCGGCGAACCAGTCCACCGCCACCGGGGCGCCGTTGGCGGCCACCGCCCGGGCGATCGCGTCGCCCTGGTCGAGCGGGAACAACGAGTCCTGCTGCCCCTGGACCACCAGCGTGGGCGCCTTCAGCCGCTCGGCGACCGAGGACGGGCTGGAGCGGTCGAGCAGCGCGACGGCCTCCGGGTCCGCGTGCCCGGAGGCCGCCACCCGGTCGTACATCCGGCACAGCTCGTCCAGGAACCGGCCGCAGCCCACCTGCCCGTCGCCCTGGTCGGGTGCCAGGGCCGGCCGCGCCGCGCCGCCGGACGGTCCGAGCTCGCCCACCGAACCGGTGGTGAAGAAGATCCCGGCCCACAGCTTCTTGAACACGCCGTCGATCGCGCCGGAGCCGCGCACCCCCTGCGGGAACAGCGCGTCGGCCAGGTTCCACCAGGTGATCGCACTGGCCACCGCGTCGATCCGGCTGTCGTACGCGGAGCCGAGCAGCGCCACCGCACCGCCGTACGAGGCACCGGTGATCCCCACCCGGGGGTCGCCGGGGCCGTCCTGTCGGACCTCGGGGCGCTGCGCCAGCCAGTCCACCAGGTGCTTGACGTCCTCGACCTCGCGGTCCGGCGCGTTCAGCCCGATCCGCCCGCCGGAGCGCCCGAAGCCGCGCGCCGACCAGGTCAGCACCGCGTACCCCTGCCGGGCGAGCTCCTGGGCGCGTTCCCGCTCGCCCTCCTTGGAGCCGCCGAAGCCGTGCCCGAGCAGGACGGCCGGGCGCGGGCTGTCACCGGTGGTGAAGAAGGACGTGTCCAGCTGGACGACCTGCGGGCTGCCGGGCGTCTCGGGCATGGCGAGGAAGCGGTCCTCCTGCCGGACGGACTGCTCGCCGCCGGCCGCGACGGCCACCGCCGTGCCGGCCCCGGCGACGGCCACCAGGGCCACCGCCCCGGCCACCAGTCTCCGTCCGGCGGCCGTCCCACGGCCTCGCCACCGGCGCCACGCCCCTCCGAGCTCCATGGCGGTGATCGTAGCCGCCCCCGGAGTAGGCGTCCGATAAAATCACCGGCCCTGCGGGCTGGCGAGCTAGAGCACCCGGGTCATCGTCCGGTGCGGGATGCCGGCGTCGTCGTAGACCGGTCCCTCGGCCGCGTACCCCAGGCGCTCGTAGAACCCGAGCGCCTGCACCTGCGCGTGCAGTTCCATTTCGCGCGCCCCGCGCGCCAGCCCCGCGGCCTCGACCGCCCGCACCAGCCGCGCGCCGAGCCCGGTCCCCCGGGCCGTCCGCAGCACCGCGAGCCGGCCGAGCAGCACCCGGCCCTCGATCCCGCCGGTGATCCTCAGCGCCTGCTCCCCGAAGATCAGCCGCGCGGTGCCGACCGGCTCACCGTCCGCACCGAACGCCAGCAGGTGCTCCGAGGTGAGGTCGAGGTCGTCCCACTCCTCCTCCTCGGCGATCCCCTGTTCGACGATGAAGACGTCCCGGCGGACACCGTGCACCAGCGCGAGGTCGTCCTCCCCCCGCGCCACCCGGATCGTCCCGTCCATTCCCGGCCCCCTCAGCTCTCCGACGCGATGATGTCCAGCGCCTTCCGCAGGTCCGCGGGGTACTCGCTGGAGAACTGCACCCACTCGCCGTCCGCCGGGTGCTCGAACCCGAGCGACACGGCGTGCAGCCACTGCCGGGTCAGGCCCAGCCGCTTGGCGAGCGTCGGGTCGGCCCCGTAGGTGAGGTCGCCGACGCAGGGGTGGCGCAGCGCGGACATGTGGACGCGGATCTGGTGGGTGCGGCCGGTCTCCAGCTTGATGTCCAGCAGCGAGGCGGCCCGGTAGGCCTCGATGAGGTCGTAGTGGGTGATCGACGGCTTGCCCTCGCGGGTGACGGCCCACTTCCAGTCGGAGCTGGGGTGCCGCCCGATGGGGGCGTCGACGGTGCCGCTGAGCGGGTCCGGGTGGCCCTGGACCAGGGTGTGGTACTTCTTCGCGGTCACCCGGTCGTGGAACTGCCGCTTGAGGTCGGTGTAGGCGCGCTCCGACTTGGCCACCACCATCAGCCCGGAGGTGCCGACGTCCAGCCGGTGCACGATGCCCTGGCGCTCGGCGGCGCCCGAGGTGGAGATCCGGTAGCCGGCCGCGGCGAGCCCGCCGATCACGGTGGGGCCGGTCCAGCCGGGGCTGGGGTGCGCGGCAACGCCGACCGGCTTGTCGACGAGCACGATGTCCTCGTCGTCGTGGACGATGCGCATGCCCTCGACCGGCTCGGCGACGATCCGCACCGGCGCGGCGGGCGCCGGGATCTCGACCTCCAGCCAGGAGCCGGCGGTGACCCGGTCCGACTTGCCGGCGACCGCGCCGTCGAGCGTCACCTTGCCGTCGGCGGCCAGCTCGGCGGCCTTGGTCCGGGAGAAGCCGAACATCCGGGCGAGGGCGGCGTCGAGGCGCTCGCCCTCCAGGCCGTCGGGAACGGGGAGGCTGCGGATCTGCGCTGCGGTACTCACCCGTACGAGTATGCCGGACGCGCGCGGCCCCGCCGGACGCCCCGGCGGCGCCGGGGCCGCGATGCTACTCGGCCCCGCCGGCCTTCTCGCCCTTCTCCGCCGGCTGGTGCACGGTGCCGTCCGGGTTGCTGCCCCGGAAGGAGAGCAGGACGACCAGGATGCCGCCGCAGACGATCGCCGAGTCGGCGAGGTTGAAGACCGCGAAGTGCTGGACCGAGATGAAGTCCACCACGTGCCCCCGGAAGACGCCGGGCGAGCGGAACAGCCGGTCGGTGAGGTTGCCGAGCGCCCCGCCGAGCAGCAGGCCCAGCGCGATCGCCCAGGGCAGGCTGTACAGCCGCCGGGCGATCCGCCAGATCACCACGATGACCGCCGAGGCGATCATGGTGAAGACGACGGTCAGCGCCTGCCCCATGCCGAAGGCGGCGCCGGAGTTGCGGATCACCTGGAAGGTCACCACGTCGCCGATCACCTTGATCGCCGCGTGGTTCTCCAGCCGGGCGACGACCAGCAGCTTGCTGCCGAGGTCGATCAGGAAGGCGAGCAGGGCGATGACCAGCAGCACGCCGATCCGCCGGGGCCCCTTCGGTTCCTCGGCCGGCACGGCCTCCCCGGCCGGGGCCGGCTCCTCGGTCCGCACCGCGGCCTCCGCCGGGGCGGGGGCCTGCGGCGGCGCGGAGGCGTCCGGCCCGGCGGGAGCCTGCGGCCGGGCGGCGGGCGCGGCGGAGTCCTCCCCGTCAACCGGGACGGCCCCGGCCGCGACGTCGGCGGGCGTCGGGACGGACTCGTCCCGGGTCTGGGGGGAACCTTGCGTACTGATGATCCGCTCCGCTGCCGTGACGTGGGGGGCCGAGGGCCGGTGGGACACCCGATCCGCCGAGGGGTCGGGCGACGTTACGGGGTCGAGCCTACGGCACGCCCGACCCCCCGCGCCGCCCCGGCCGGTCGCCCCGAACCGTCAGCGGCGTTCCTGCTTCGCCTTGCACTGGACGCACAGCGTCGCCCGGGGGAACGCCTGCATCCGCGCCTTGCCGATGGCCTGGCCGCAGGACTCGCAGGTGCCGAAGCCCACGCCCTCCAGCCGGGCCAGCGCGTGCTCGGTCTGGGCGAGGCTGTCGCGGGCGTTGTTGGCCAGCGCCAGCTCGCTCTCCCGCGAGATGTTCTTCGTACCGGCGTCCACCTGGTCGTCGCCGGCTCCGTCGTTGGAGTCGCGCATCAGCCCGGTGATGGCCGCCTCGGCCGCGCCGATCTCGTGCTGGAGCCGGTCGATGTCGCTGATCAGCTCGGCGTGCAGCTCGTGCACCTCCTCGGAGGTCCACGGGTCCTCGCCGGGCCGGACCGGCAGCTCGGCCGGGTCGACCGACTCGGCGCCGCCGGCGGACCGGGCGGCGGCCCCGGCCGGAGCCGGGGGACGGGTGCGGCCCGGGGCCACGAGAGTGGTGTCGGTGGTGTTCTTGCGCCGTGCGGTAGTGGTCACGGTCCCCTCCCCTGGGTCGCCTGCCACGGCTTTGCGTGCCCGCTTGGTGGCGGTACCCGCGCCGGTTGCCTTCTCAGCCATGGCTTCGACCCCATCTACGAACGAATCGAGCCGCCGGTTCCCGGCGGCCTCCAGTGCCGGAACGATAATCCCGATCAAAATCGGTCACAACATGACATACCGACGCCCCACAATGATCCCACCCGGGCAGACGTCCCAATCGCCACGCCCAGCACGCCGAACAGAGTTGTGCCCCCGGGCCGGGCGCGCCGAAACCGACTTGCGACGGCCGATACACTGGGCCTGCAAGGCGCAGATGGGGACGAGTACCGCAGTACGCAGCCACCAGCGACCCGGGGACGGTGCGAGCCCGGGGGTGTGCACCGCGCGAAGATCACCCCGGAGCCGCCGGAAGAACGGTCCGCGAGCTCTCTCGCCGGCCCAGTAGACCCGGTCGCAAGCCCAAACAAGAGGGCCGCACGCAGGACCGCGGCCAAGGAGGGTGGTACCGCGGGACGGCTCGCCGTCTCGTCCCTCCGTCGGATCCCGTCCACGCATCCGCCGGAGGTAGACGCCCGCGATGGCCAGCACCTACAACCCCGTCCCCGCGCAGGTCGACCTGCCCGCCCTCGAACACCAGATCCTCTCCTTCTGGCAGGACAACAAGGTGTTCCAGCGCAGCCTGGAGCAGTCCGAGGGCCGCCCGGAGTGGGTCTTCTACGAGGGCCCGCCGACCGCCAACGGCATGCCCGGCGCCCACCACATCGAGGCCCGCGTCTTCAAGGACGTCTTCCCCCGCTACCGGACGATGAAGGGCTACCACGTCGCCCGCAAGGCCGGCTGGGACTGTCACGGCCTCCCGGTCGAGCTGGCCGTCGAGAAGGAGCTCGGCTTCTCCGGCAAGCAGGACATCGAGGCGTACGGGATCGCCGAGTTCAACGCCAGGTGCCGCGAGTCGGTGACCCGCCACACCGACGCGTTCACCGAGCTCACCACCCGGATGGGCTACTGGGTCGACCTCGACGAGGCCTACCGCACCATGGACCCGTCCTACGTGCAGTCCGTCTGGTGGTCGCTCAAGCAGATCTTCGACAAGGGCCTGCTGGTCCAGGACCACCGGGTCGCCCCCTGGTGCCCGCGCTGCGGCACCGGCCTCTCCGACCACGAGCTGGCCCAGGGCTACGAGACCGTCGTCGACCCCTCGGTCTTCGTCCGCTTCCCGCTGACCAGCGGCCCGCTGGCCGGCCGGGCCGCCCTGCTGGTGTGGACCACCACCCCGTGGACCCTGGTCTCCAACACCGCCGCCGCCGTGCACCCCGAGGTCACCTACGTGGTGGCCACCGACGGCACCGAGCAGTTGGTGGTCGCCGAGCCGCTGCTGGCCAAGGCCCTCGGCGAGGGCTGGGAGCCGACCGGCGAGTCCTTCACCGGCGCCGAGATGGAGCGCTGGGCCTACCGCCGCCCGTTCGACCTGGTCGAGATCGAGGACGCGCACTACGTCCTCAACGCCGAGTACGTCACCACCGAGGACGGCACCGGCATCGTCCACCAGTCCCCCGCCTTCGGCGCCGACGACCTCGCGACCTGCCGCAAGTACGGCCTGCCGGTGGTCAACCCGGTGCTGGCCGACGGCACCTTCGCCCCCGAGGTCCCGCTGGTCGGCGGCCAGTTCTTCAAGAAGGCCGACGAGGCCCTGGTCAAGGACCTCCAGGCCCGTGACCTGCTCTTCCGCCACCTGCCGTACGAGCACAGCTACCCGCACTGCTGGCGCTGCCACACCGCGCTGCTCTACTACGCGCAGCCGTCCTGGTACATCCGCACCACCGCGGTCAAGGACGCCATGGTCCGGGAGAACGAGGCCACCAACTGGTTCCCCGAGAACGTCAAGCACGGCCGCTTCGGCGACTGGCTGAACAACAACATCGACTGGGCGCTCAGCCGCAACCGCTACTGGGGCACCCCGCTGCCGATCTGGCGCTGCGAGGAGGGCCACCTCACCTGCGTCGGCTCGCTGGCCGAGCTGACCGAGCTGACCGGCACCGACCAGAGCGGCCTCGACCCGCACCGCCCGTACATCGACGACGTCACCTTCGCCTGCCGCGAGTGCTCCGGCACCGCCACCCGGGTGCCCGAGGTGATCGACGCCTGGTACGACTCGGGCTCGATGCCCTTCGCCCAGTACGGCTACCCGTACCGGAACAAGGAGCTGTTCGAGAAGCGCTACCCGGCGCAGTTCATCTCCGAGGCGATCGACCAGACCCGCGGCTGGTTCTACACGCTGATGGCCGTCGGCACCCTGGTCTTCGACAAGAGCTCGTACGAGAACGTCGTCTGCCTGGGCCACATCCTGGCCGAGGACGGCCGCAAGATGTCCAAGCACCTGGGCAACATCCTGCAGCCGATCCCGCTGATGGACCAGCACGGCGCCGACGCCGTCCGCTGGTTCATGGCCGCCGGCGGCTCGCCCTGGTCGGCCCGCCGGGTCGGCCACGGCACGATCCAGGAGGTGGTCCGCAAGACCCTCCTCACCTACTGGAACACCGTCGCCTTCCAGGCGCTGTACGCCCGCACCTCCGGCTGGGCCCCGTCCGCGAACGACCCGGCCCCGGCCGACCGCCCGCAGCTGGACCGCTGGGTGCTCTCCGAGCTGAACACCCTGGTCCGCGAGGTCGACGCGGCGTTCGAGGCGTACGACACCCAGCGCGCCGGCAAGCTGCTCTCCGGCTTCGTCGACGACCTCTCCAACTGGTACGTGCGCCGCGGCCGCCGCCGCTTCTGGCAGGGCGACGCCGCCGCGCTCGCCACCCTGCACGAGGCGCTGGAGACGGTCACCCGGCTGATGGCCCCGCTCACCCCGTTCATCACCGAGCGGGTCTGGCAGGACCTGGTCGTCCCGGTCGTCCCGGACGCCCCGGTCTCGGTCCACCTGGCCACCTGGCCGCAGGCGGACGAGTCGCTGGTCGACGCCGACCTCTCCCGCCACATGGCGCTGGTCCGCCGCCTGGTCGAGCTGGGCCGGGCCACCCGCGCCGAGTCCGGCGTGAAGACCCGTCAGCCGCTGTCCCGGGCCCTGGTCGCCGCCCAGGGCTGGGACGAGCTGCCCGCCGACCTGCGCGCGCAGATCGCCGAGGAGCTCAACGTCTCCGCCCTGGAGTCGCTCGCCGAGGTCGGCGGCTCGCTGGTCGACACCACCGCCAAGGCCAACTTCCGCGCGCTGGGCAAGCGTTTCGGCAAGGGCGTGCAGGACGTTGCCAAGGCGGTCGCCGCCGCGGACGCCGCCCGGCTCGCCGCCGAACTGCGCACCGGGGGCGCCACCTCCGTCGAGCTGAACGGCGAGAGCGTCGCCCTCTCCCCCGAGGAGGTGATCATCACCGAGACCCCGCGCGAGGGCTGGGCCGTCGCCAACGAGTCCGGTGCCACCGTCGCCCTCGACCTGGCGATCACCCCCGAGCTGAAGCGCCTCGGCATCGCCCGCGACGCGATCCGCCAGATCCAGGAGGCCCGCAAGAACTCCGGCCTGGACGTCGCCGACCGGATCGTCCTGCGCTGGCGGGCCACCAGTGACGAGACCGCGGAGGCCATCGCCGAGCACGGCGCCCTCGTCGCCGAGGAGGTCCTCGCCACCGACTTCGCCGCCGGCGCCGCCGACTGGCAGTCCGACACCTTCTCCGACGACTCCCTCGGCCTCGCCTTCCAGCTCCGCAAGGCCTGACCGAACCCGCCGAAGCCGCCGCCGGTGCACGACCGGCGGCGGCTTCGCCGTGCCCCGGCCCGGCCCGGCGCGCCCGTGCACGCGAAAGCGCCCCCTCCCGGACCCGAAGGGTCAGGAAGGGGGCGCTCGCGGTGAACAGCGCGCCTAGTTGTCGCCGTCCTCGTCGATCAGGAAGCCCCGCATCGGCGCGGGAGCCTGCTGCATCGGCTGCGGCGGCTGCGGCCGGACCGCCGCCATCGGCTGGGTCATCCCGGCCGGCTGCATCTGCGGCGCACCCGAGTTGCCGCCCGAGGCCTGCCCGCCGAAGCCCGGCGCACCGGAGTTCCCGCCGAAGGAGCCCTGCCCGCCGAAGGAGGGCTGGCTCCCGCCGAACGACGGCTGGCTGCCGCCGAAGCTCGGCGAGGGGCTGCTCATCGCGCTGGCACCGGCGGGGGCCATCGACGACGCGGCCGGCGGCAGCGACGCGGTGGCGGGGATCCGCGGCGGGGCGAGCGAGTCGTCCGCCTGCGACTCCAGCTGGCGCAGCTGGGTCTCCAGGTAGGACTTCAGGCGCGTCCGGTACTCACGCTCGAACGCCCGCAGGTCCTCGACCTTGCGCTCCAGCGTGGCGCGGGCGGACTCCAGCGAGCCCATCGCGACCCGGTGCTTCTCCTGGGCGTCCCGCTCCAGCGCGTCGGCCTTGGCACGGGCGTCGCGCTCCAGGCCCTCGGCGCGGCTGCGGGCCTCGCCGACGATCTTGTTGGCCTCGGAACGCGCCTCGGAGATCGCCTGGTCGGCGGTCTGCTGGGCGAGCGCCAGCACCCGGGCGGCGCTGTCGCCACCGGGACCCTGCTGCTGCATCGGGGCGCCCATCGGGCCGCCCATCTGCTGCGGGCCGCCCATGGGGCCGCCCATCTGCTGCATCTGCTGCTGGCCCATGCCCTGGCCCATGGGGTTGCCCATGCCCTGCGGGCCGCCGGGGCCGCCCATCGGCTGCAGCATCTGACCGCCCATCGGCTGGACCAGCTGCTGCTGGCCGCCCATGGTCTGACCCATCTGCTGCTGCGGGCCGCCGGGGCCGCCCATCGGACCGCCCTGGCCGGCGGGGAGCTGCGGGGCGCCGGACGGCAGGCCGAGCGGCTGGTTGCCCATCTGCTGCTGCTGAGGGCCGGGGCCCATCTGCTGCTGCGGACCGCCCGGGCCCATCTGCTGCTGCGGGCCACCCGGGCCGCCCTGCTGGCCGGGGACCGGCGGGCCGGATATGGCCGCCGGCACCGGGGCGCCGGGTCGGGCGTCCTGCGGCGGCTCCTTGCGCATGTTGGCCTGGTTCTGCGCGGCGGCCCGGGTCGCGGCGGCCAGCTTGGCGCGCAGGTCCTCGTTCTCGCGGAGGAGACGGGTCAGCTCCGCCTCGACCTCGTCGAGGAAGGCATCGACCTCGTCCTCGTCATAGCCTTCGCGCAGGCGGACGGTCGTGAACTGCTTGTTCCGAACGTCCTCGGGGGTCAATGGCATCTCTTCACCTCAACGTGATCGTCGGCACACCGGCATCCTGTCGCATCGCTCACCTACGACTAGGGCCGCACAAGCGAGATCAGGACATACACAATGATCATCAGTACGAAGAAGGACAGGTCGAGCGCCACGCCCCCGAGACGCAGCGGCGGAATGAACCGCCGCAGAAGCTTGAGCGGCGGATCCGTGACAGTGTACGTGGCCTCCAGGACCAGAACCATGGCCTTGCCCGGTCGCCACGAACGCGCGAACTGGAAGACCCAGTCCATCACCAACCGCACGAGCAGGAACACCAGGAAGACGGTCAGTGCGTAGTAGAGCACTGCCCACACGATCTCCATCGCGCTTCCCTCTCCCCTGTTCTCGGCCCGAGGGCCGCTCTCCTGTCGCTAACTCACTGTCGATCAGATCCACACGTAAAGTCGTGGCCGGGTCAGCTCTGGTTGAAGAACCCACCCTCGGCGATCCGAGCCTTGTCCTCCGCCGTGACATCGACGTTAGCAGGCGACAGCAGGAACACCTTCTGCGTCACGCGCTCGATACTGCCGTGCAGACCGAAGACGAGTCCAGCGGCGAAGTCTACGAGCCGCTTCGCGTCGGTGTCGTCCATCTCCGTGAGATTCATGATCACGGGGGTACCGCCGCGGAACTGTTCGCCGATGGTACGGGCCTCGTTGTAGGTCCTAGGGTGCAGCGTGGTGATGCGGTAGGGCTCTCGTTCGTTCACGACCTTGGGCATGATCACCGGGGCGCTCTTCTCCAGGTTGTGGCGGCGTTCGGGTGTGATGGACGACACTGGGGCCATCCTCGGGGTTTCCTGGCGGATCGGGACGGCGGCCGGAACCGGCTGCGGGGCGATCGAGGAGACCGGCGCGGGCGCGGGGGCGGCCGGCCGCGGAATGTCCTCGGTCCGTCCGGTCCGGATCGGCTCGGGGTCCGCGTCGTAGTCGTCGTCGGGGTCGTACCCCTGGCCGTCGTACGTCTCGTCCTCCACGAGGCCGAGGTAGACCGCCATCTTGCGCATCGCGCCGGCCATGCTCCTGTCTCCTCCGCTTGTGGTGGACCGGCTCCGTCCCGGCGGCCGGGCCGTGCGGCCCCGCCTGCGGATTCCGCGGTCCGCCCACGACGCTTCATCAGCCCGACGGCCGATCAGGGTTCGTGGATGAGGGCCGCGGAGCTGCGATCCACGGTTGGCTAGCGCTCAGATAAGCTGCTAGCTTCTGTCCTATTTTGTCCTGCAGTCTGATCTACTACCCGGTGACGTTACCCGAGGGGTGACCGCACTCCGAGTACCGCCGTTCCGACGCGCACATGTGTCGCCCCGGCGGCAATGGCCTGCTCAAGGTCACCGCTCATCCCTGCCGACACCATGGTGGCAGCCGGATGGTCGGTGCGTACGGCGGTTGCGATTTCCGCCAGCCGATCGAAGGCCGCGGCCGGGTCGCCGGCCAGCGGTCCGGCGAGCGGAGCGACCGTCATCACACCGTCCAGGCGCAGCCCGGGCGTGTCGGCGATCGCGTCGGCCAGGGCCGCGACGTCGGCCGGGGCGACCCCGGCGCGGTGCTCGCCCTCGCCGTGCTCCTTGTCCAGCGCGATCTGCACCAGGCAGCCGAGGTCGGCGCGCCCGGCCTTGCGCACCGCCGCGCCGAGCGACTCCACCAGCCGCGGCCGGTCCACCGAGTGGACGTGGTCGGCGTAGCGGACGACCGAGCGGACCTTGTTGGTCTGCAGCTGGCCGACGAAGTGCCAGTCCAGAGGAAGGTTTCTGCACTGCTCCGCCTTGGGGGCGGCGTCCTGGTCGCGGTTCTCCGCGACGTCGGTGACGCCCAGCCCGGCCAGCAGCGCGGTGTCCTCGGCGGGGTAGGTCTTGGTGACCACGATCAGCCGGACCTCGTCGCGGGCCCGCCCGGCGGCGGCGCAGGCGTCGGCGATCCGGCGCTCGACGACCTCCAGGTTGGTGCCCAGTTCCTCGTAGCGGGCCCGCTGACCCTCCGTCAGCGCGTCCAGCCAGTCCTTGTCCGGAAACCGACCGGAACCGGCCGGGAACGGTCCGTAGATGTCATTCGTCATCAGTGTTCAGAGCCCAACCAGACATAGCTCGCGAGCCGGCCGGTGCGCTGCTCGCGACGGTAGGAGTAGTGATCGGCGGATTCGAGGGTGCAGACCGGTGAGCGCACCAGCCCGGTGACCCCCGCGGCGGCCAGCTGGGCCTCGACCCCCCGCGGCACGTCCAGCGCCGGGGTCCCCCAGGAGGTCTCGGCGTACGCGGCGGGCACCCGGTCCGCGACCTCGGCGCGCAGCCCGTCGGGCACCTCGTAACAGCGGCCGCAGACCGCCGGGCCGGTGGCGGCGGTGATCCGCCCGGGCTCGGCACCGAGTTCCGTCATCGCCCGGACCACCGCCGGGACCACCCCGGCGGCGAGGCCGGGCCGTCCGGCGTGGGCTGCTCCGACCACACCCGCGACCGGGTCGGCCAGCAGCACCGGGGTGCAGTCGGCCGTGAGCACCGCCAGGGCCAGCGGGCGGTCGGTGACCACCGCGTCGACGGCCGGCGCCCCGCCGGCCGGCTGCCGCCCGGTCACCACGGCCACGTCCGCGCCGTGCACCTGGTTCATCCAGACCACGTCGGCCGGGTCGAGGCCGAGCGCGCGGGCCGCGATCGCCCGGTTCTCCCGGACGGCCGCCGGGTCGTCCCCCACCGCCCCGCCGAGGTTCAGCTCCCCGTACGGCGAAGTGCTCACCCCGCCCCACCGGGAGGTGAAGGCGAAGTGAGCACCGTCGCGGACCGCGTGGTCGATCACTTAAGGAAATCCGGGACGTCGAGCTCCTCGGCCGGGCTCTCCACGTACGGCTGGCGGGCCGGCTGCACCTGCGGCGGCACCGGGGCGGCGGTCGCGGTGGCCGGGGCCTCGGCCGGGCGGGCCGGGGCGGAGCCCTCGCCGTCCGGACGGGAGGTCACCGAGCCGATGCCGCCGTACGAGGGGCGGCCGGCCGGACGCTCCGGGGCGCTGCCGCCGGACGCGGAGGCCGGCGGGTTGGCCGGGGTCGCGCTCGCCTTGACCACCGGCTCGCGGACGATGGCCGGCGGCTGCCCGCCGTCGAAGCCGGCCGCGATGACGGTGACCCGGACCTCGTCGCCGAGGGCGTCGTCGATGACGGCGCCGAAGATGATGTTGGCCTCGGGGTGGGCCGCCTCGCTGACCAGCTGGGCGGACTCGTTGATCTCGAACAGGCCGAGGTCGGAGCCGCCGGAGATGGAGAGCAGCACGCCGCGGGCGC
Organism: Kitasatospora sp. NPDC058115; assembly: GCF_042884635.1. Taxonomy (NCBI): domain Bacteria; kingdom Bacillati; phylum Actinomycetota; class Actinomycetes; order Kitasatosporales; family Streptomycetaceae; genus Kitasatospora; species Kitasatospora sp. NPDC058115. Next base: position 129,950 of record NZ_JBHVTL010000008.1, on the reverse strand, counting down.
CGTCGATCGAGGCCTCCAGCAGCGGCGAGGAGATCGCCATCACGGCGGCGGCCTTGGCGCGGTCCTCGCCGCGGGCCGAGCCGATGCCCATGAGCGCCGAGCCGGCGTCCGACATGACCGACTTGACGTCGGCGAAGTCGAGGTTGATCAGACCGGGGGTGGTGATCAGGTCGGTGATGCCCTGGACACCGGAGAGCAGGACCTGGTCGGCCGAGCGGAACGCGTCCAGGACGCTGACCTGGCGGTCCGAGATGGACAGCAGCCGGTCGTTGGGGATCACGATGAGGGTGTCGACCTCTTCGCGCAGGGCGGCGATGCCGTCCTCGGCCTGGTTGGCGCGCCGCCGTCCCTCGAAGGTGAACGGGCGGGTGACCACGCCGATGGTGAGCGCGCCCAGCGAGCGGGCGATGTTGGCGACGACCGGCGCGCCGCCCGTGCCGGTGCCGCCGCCCTCGCCGGCGGTGACGAAGACCATGTCGGCCCCCTTGAGGACCTCCTCGATCTCCTCGCGGTGGTCCTCGGCGGCCTTCCGGCCGACCTCGGGGTTGGCGCCGGCGCCGAGGCCCCGGGTGAGTTCACGGCCCACATCGAGCTTGACGTCGGCGTCGCTCATGAGGAGGGCCTGCGCATCGGTGTTGATCGCGATGAACTCGACGCCCTTGAGACCGACCTCGATCATCCGGTTGATGGCGTTGACACCACCGCCGCCGATACCGACGACCTTGATGACTGCGAGGTAGTTCTGCGGTGCTGCCACGTCGAAGGCCTCTCGCCTCGAATTTCCGGGTCGGCCCGATGCCCGGTCAGGGCCGAACCGACGGATGTCGATGGGTAGGGAGCCTGGTTTCTGACGTAATGTCCGAAATGCCGACCGCCGACCCCAACCCTAAACTTGACCTTTAGGGTTAGTGCTGCGCCTCTGTCACATCACCAGGGAACAGAGGCTGGTGACACAGGACACTAGGTGGCTCCGGCCACGTGTTTCAACGAACACGCCGAGCTTCCCTTTTTCTTTTGAGCCTATGTGATCATCGACCGGCGAATGAAACCGGGGTGACCACCAAGGGTCGGGCCGACACGAAACCGCGTCAAGCCCACCCGCAGCCCGCCGCCACCCTTTCGGCGACGCGCTCCGCGCGAACCCCTTGTGTACCCGGAAAACCTACCGGATCATCCGGACACCGCAGGCGAGTCAGGGGCGCTGACGTCGAAGTTCGTACCCTTCTGATTCAGCAGCGCCACCAGCGCCCGGGCTTTTCGATCGGTCTGCTCGGGACTCCCCCAGCGCACCGTCAAACCCCCGCCGAGCTGCAGCTGGATGTCGTCGTACGAGTGCACCAGGACCGCGCCGGCCCGCTGCCGGACGTCCTCCGGCAGGCCGGCGGCCACCGCCACCGCGCCGCGCACCAGCTGGGGACGGTCGATCACCGACTCGACGTCCAGGGCCTGCTGGCTGAGCTTCAGCTCCACCACCGGCACCCCCTCCGGAGCGGCCGGCTCGGTGGCGAAGCTCACCCCGCCCGCGTCCACCTGGGTGAAGAGTCCGTCCTCGCCCTTGACCGCGGCGACCGCCGTGCGCTGGGTGACCTTCACCCGCAGGGTGTTCGGCCAACCGCGCCACACCTCCGCCTTCGCCACCCGGGGTATCGCCTCCACCCGCCGGCGGGTCTCGTCGAGGTCCACCCGGGCCAGCGGGCCGGAACCGGCCCCGCCGACCGCCGAGCGGACCTCGTCGGCCGTCAGCCGGTCGTCCCGCATCCCCTGCACCGAGACCGAACGGACCTCCAGCACCGAGGAGAAGAACACCAGCCAGGACAGCACTCCGAGGAGCACCGCGGTCACGGCGCCCAGCACCACCACCCCCCGGCGGGAGAGCCGGAGCCGAGGAGCGTACTCCTCGGCCTCGAACTCCTCGTCGAGGGGATCGGCGAGCCGGGCGTCAGCCACGACGGCGGCCGCCCCGGGCGGCCTCGATGGCCTCGTAGACCATGCCCACCAGCAGCTCGTCGGCGTCCCGGCGGCCGAACTCGGCGGCGGCCCGGCTCATGTCCCACAGCCGCTGCGGGTCGGTGAGCACCGGCAGCACGTTCTGCAGCACCCAGTCGGGGCTCAGCTCGGCGTCGTCGACCAGCAGGCCGCCACCGGCCTTGACCATCGGCTGGGCGTTCAGCCGCTGCTCGCCGTTGCCGATCGGCAGCGGCACGAACGCGGCGGGCAGGCCGACCGCGGCCAGCTCGGCCACCGTCATGGCACCGGCCCGGCAGAGCATCATGTCGGCCGCCGCGTAGGCGAGGTCCATCCGGTCCAGGTACGGCACCGGGCGGTACGGCGGCATCCCGGGGATCTCGTCGACCTGCGGCAGCTCGTTCTTCGGGCCGACCGCGTGCAGGATCTGCACCCCGTACTGCTGGAGCCGGGGGGCGATCGCGGCGATCGTCTCGTTCAGCCGGCGGGCGCCCTGCGAGCCGCCGGTCACCAGCAGGGTGGGCAGCCGCTGGTCGAGGCCGAAGTAGTGCCGGGCCTCCGGGCGGACGGCGCCCCGGTCCAGGGTCGCGATGGTCCGGCGCAGCGGGATGCCGATGTACCGGGAGTCGCGCAGCTTGCTGTCCGGGGTGGAGACGGCGACGAAGTCGCTGTACCGGGCGCCGATCTTGTTGGCCAGGCCGGGCCGGGCGTTGGCCTCGTGCACCACGATCGGCACCCCGGCCCGCTTGGCGGCCAGGTAGGCGGGCATCGCGACGTAGCCGCCGAAGCCGACCACGGCGTCCGCCTTGACCCGCTCGATGATCTCCTGGGCGGCCCGGACGGTGCCGCGCAGCCGGCCCGGGACGGTGATCAGCTCGGGGGTGGGCTTGCGGGGCAGCGGGACGGCCGGGATCAGCTCCAGCTGGTAGCCGCGCTCGGGCACCAGCCGGGTCTCCAGGCCGCGCTCGGTGCCGAGGGCGGTGATCCCGATGGACGGGTCGTGCCTGCGGAGGGCGTCCGCGAGGGCCATGGCCGGCTCGATGTGACCGGCGGTCCCCCCGCCGGCGAGTACGACATGCACCGAAATTCACCGCTCCCTGCGTGCCGGCCCGCTGGCCGGGCGCGCTGTGGTTCGTCGTCGTGGCAGCACCCGGGCCAGCTGCTTCCTGATCCGGGAGTTCTTGCTCCGGGCGGCCAGGGCCGCCTTCGCGCCCGAGCTGCTGCGTGCCAGGCAGAGCAGCACCCCGATCGCGGACATGGCCGACAGCATGGCGGAACCGCCGTAGGAGAACAGCGGGAGCGGGACGCCCGCGATGGGCAGCAGTCCCAGCGCCGACCCCAGGTTGATCACGGCCTGCGCCATGATCCAGGTGGTGGCGGCTCCCGCGGCGTACCTGACGAAGGGATCCTTCGTGCCGATGGCCACACGGATACCCGCGTAGCCTAGTGCCGCGAAGAGACCGATCACCGACAGCGTCCCCACCAGACCGAGTTCCTCGCCCGTGGTGGCGAAGATGAAGTCGGTGTGCGCCTCCGGGAGCTGGCCCCACTTCTCCACGCCGGCGCCGAGTCCGGAGCCGAACAGGCCGCCGAGGCCGAACGAGTAGACGCCGTGCAGGGCCTGGAAGCAGGCGCCGGCCGGGTCGAGCTTGGTCACGCCGATGCAGGAGAGCCGCTCGGCGCGGTGCGGGACGGTGACCACCAGGGCGGTGCAGACGACGACGGCCACGCCGAGCGTGGCGACGAACAGCCGCAGCGGCGCGCCGACCATCCAGAGCAGGCCGAAGAGCATCGCCACCAGGATCATCGAGGTGCCCATGTCGCCGCCGAGCATGATCAGCGCGAGCAGCAGCAGGGCGCCCGGCACCAGCGGGACCAGCAGGTGCTTCCACTGGTCGAGGGTGCCGGCCTTCTGCTTGCGGGCGAGCAGGTCGGCGCCCCAGAGCACCAGGGCGAGCTTGGCGAACTCGGACGGCTGGAACTGGAACACGCCGAAATCCAGCCAGTTCCGGTTGCCGTTGACCTCCATGCCGATGCCCGGGATCGCGACCAGCACCATGGCGCCGATCACCGCGAACATCACCGGGTAGACGATCACCCGCAGCACGGCCACCGGTACCAGGGCGAAGCCGAGCAGCAGGGTGAAGCCGAGCACCACCGCGAGCAGCTGCTTGTAGAAGTAGAACTGGGTCGAGCGGTGCTGGCCCAGCGCGAGGATCTGCGAGGCCGAGAAGACCATCATCAGCCCGAGCACGACCAGCAGCAGCGCGGTGCCGGCGACCAGCAGGTAGGGGGTGAGCGGCCGGTCCAGGGCGTACCGCACGCGGGCCCGGAAGGCCTGCAGCCGGGCGAGCGGACCGGCCGACTTGTAGGCGGTGGTGGTGGCCGAGATCACCCGCAGGGAGCCGGCCGGGCGCCCCTTCTCCGGCGCGCTCGAACCGCCCGCCCTGCCGCCCTGCCCCACCACAGCTCCCCTTCTCGTCCTCGTGGCCTCCGGCCGGAGGCCACGAGGCACGGGTCGCCTACCGGTTCCCGTCCGCCAGCTCCCGGACGGCCGCGGCGAAGAGGTCGCCGCGCTCGCCGTAGTTGGTGAACATGTCCATCGAGGCGCAGGCCGGGGCCAGCAGCACCGTGTCACCCGTTCGGGCGAGTGACGCGGCCGCGCGGACCACCTCGGTCATCGCCACCGCGCCAGTCTGGCCCTCGGCCGCCTCGATCACCGGGACATCCGGGGCGTGTCGCGCCAGTGCCTCGCGGATCAGCGCGCGGTCCTCGCCCATCAGCACGGCGCCCCGCAGCCGCTCGGCCGCGCCCTGGACGAGGTCGTCGAAGGTCGCGCCCTTGGCGAGGCCGCCGGCGATCCAGACGATCGGCCGGTACGCGGCGAGCGAGGCCGCCGCGGCGTGGGTGTTGGTCGCCTTGGAGTCGTCGACGTACGTGACGCCGTCGGCCACCGCGACCTCGGCGATCCGGTGCGCGTCCGGCCGGAAGGCGCGCAGGCCCTCCCGCACGGCCTTCGGCTCCACGCCGTAGGCGCGGGCCAGCGCGGCGGCCGCGAGGGCGTTGGTGATGTTGTGGGGCGCCGGGGGGTTGACGTCCTCCACCGAACCCAGTTCGGCGGCGCTGGTCGCCCGGTCGGGCACGAACGCGCGGTCCACCAGCAGGCCGTCGACCACGCCGAGGTTCGACGGGCCGGGCGCGCCGAGGCCGAAGCCGACCGCCCGGCAGCCCTCCTCGACGTCGGCCTCGCGGACCAGCGCCTCGGTGGCCGGGTCGGCCAGGTTGTACACGCAGGCGACGACGTTGCCCTCGTAGATCCGGCCCTTGTCGGCGGCGTACGCCTCCATCGAGCCGTGCCAGTCGAGGTGGTCGGGCGCCAGGTTGAGCACGGCCGCCGCGTAGGGGCGCAGCGAGGGCGCCCAGTGCAGCTGGTAGCTGGAGAGCTCGACGGCGAGCACGTCGTAGGGCTCGTCGGCGAGCACCGCGTCCAGCACCGAGACCCCGACGTTGCCGACGGCGGCGGTGCGCCGGCCGGCCGCGGTGAGGATCGAGGCGAGCATCTGGACGGTGGTGGTCTTGCCGTTGGTACCGGTGACGGCCAGCCAGGGGGCGGGCTCGCCGGTGGCGGGCAGCGGCCGGCGCAGGTGCCAGGCCAGCTCGACGTCGCCCCAGACCTCGACGCCGGCCTCGGCGGCCGCGGCGAACAGCGGGCTGCTCGGCGGCCAGCCCGGCGAGGTGACGACCAGCCGGGTGCCCTCGGGCAGGGTGGCGCCGTCGCCGAGGCGGACGGTGACGCCCCGCGCCTCCAGCTCGGCGGCGCGGGCCCCGAGGCCCTCGCCGGAGCCGCCGTCCACGACGGTGACCTCCGCGCCGAGGCCGCGCAGGACGCGGGCGGCGCTGATGCCGGAGACACCGAGCCCGGCGACGGCGACCGGCAGGCCGGCCCAGTCCGGGGTGGCCGGTTCGGCGGCGGTCATCCGGTCACCCATCCCGCGTAGAAGAGGCCGAGGCCGACGGCCACGCACAGACCCTGGATGATCCAGAACCGGACCACGACCAGGACCTCGCTCCAGCCCTTGAGTTCGAAGTGGTGCTGCAGGGGGGCCATCTTGAAGACGCGCTTGCCGGTCATCCGGAACGAGCCGACCTGGATGATCACCGAGAGGGTGATGATCACGAAGAGGCCGCCCAGCAGGACGAGCAGGATCTCGGTGCGCGAGCAGATCGCCAGACCGGCCAGCGCGCCGCCGAGGGCCAGCGAGCCGGTGTCGCCCATGAAGATCTTGGCGGGCGAGGTGTTCCACCAGAGGAAGCCGAAGCAGGAGCCCATCAGGGCGGCCGCGACCACCGCGAGGTCCAGCGGGTCGCGGACGTCGTAGCAGTTGGAGGTGGCCGAGGCCACGTAGGCGCAGCTCTGGCCGTACTCCCAGACGCCGATGAAGGTGTAGGCACCGAAGGCCATCACCGAGGCGCCGGTGGCCAGGCCGTCCAGACCGTCCGTCAGGTTGACGCCGTTGGAGGTCGCGGCGATCAGGAAGTACGCGAAGATGACGAACAGCACCGGGCCGATCGCCCACTCGAAGTCCCGGACGAAGGACAGGTGCTCGGAGGCCGGGCGGCGGCCGGCGTTGTCGGGGAACTGCAGGGCGAGGACCGCGAACAGCAGGCCGACGATGGACTGGCCGGCCAGCTTGGCCTTCGCCCGCAGGCCCAGCGAGCGCCGCTTGACGACCTTGATGTAGTCGTCGAGGAAGCCCACCAGGCCCAGACCGGTGGTCAGGAACAGCACCAGCAGGCCGGAGGCGGTCGGGCTCTCGCCCGTTATCGCCTTGGTCGCGAAGTAGGCCACCAGGGTCGCCAGGATGAAGGCGATGCCGCCCATGGTGGGCGTGCCCTTCTTGCTGTGGTGCGCCTTGGGGCCGTCGTCGCGGATGTACTGGCCGTAGCCCTGCCGGGCGAGCAGCTTGATCAGCGCGGGGGTGCCGACCAGCGACAGGATCAGGCCGATCATGCCGGAGAAGAGGATCTGCTTCATTACTCGGCCGCACCGTCCGCGAGGAGGGCCTCGGCCACCTTCTCCAGCCCCACCGAACGGGAGGCCTTCACCAGCACCACATCCCCCGGCCGCAGCTGACTGCGCAGCAGCTCGACCGCCGCGTCCGCGTCGGACACCAGCACCGACTCCTCACCCCACGAACCTTCGTTCCTCGCGCCCAGTTCCATGCAGGCCGCCTCGCGTCCGCCGACCGCCACCAGCTTGGTGACGTCCAGCCGGACGGCGAGCCGCCCGATGGCGTCATGCTCGGCCAGGCTGTCCTCGCCGAGCTCCCGCATCTCGCCGAGCACCGCCCAGGTGCGGCGGCGCTCCGGGCCGCGCCCCCCCATCGAGATCAGCGCCCGCAGCGCGGCCCGCATCGAGTCGGGGTTCGCGTTGTAGGCGTCGTTGACGACGGTGACACCATCGGCCCGGTCGACGACCTCCATGCGCCAGCGGGACAGCGCACCCGCCTGGCTCAGCGCTTCGGCGGTGTCGTCGACGGTCATCCCGAGCTCCATCGCCACCGCGGCGGCGGCGAGGGCGTTCGAGACGTGGTGCTCACCGTACAGGCGCAGCTGCACGGGTGCGGAACCGGCCGGGGTGCTCAGCGTGAAGGATGGCCGTCCGGTGGAGTCCAGGCGAACGTCCCGTGCCCGGACGTCGGCGTCCGGGGACTCCCCGAAGAACACCACCCGGGCCCTGGTGCGCGCGGCCATGGCGCGCACCAGACGGTCGTCCGCGTTGAGGATCGCCGCGCCGTCGGCGGGCAGCGCCTCGACGAGTTCGCCCTTGGCCTCGGCGATGGCCTCCTGGGAGCCGAACTCGCCGACGTGCGCGGTGCCGACGTTCAGCACCAGGCCGATCCGGGGCGGGGTGATCGAGGTGAGGTACTCGATGTCGCCCTTGTGCCGGGCCCCCATCTCCAGCACCAGGTGCCGGGTGGTGCCCTCGACCCGCAGGGCGGTCATCGGGTGGCCGATCTCGTTGTTGAGCGAGCCGGGCGGGTAGACCGTGTCGCCCAGGCGCTCCAGCAGCTGGGCGATGAGGTCCTTGGTGCTGGTCTTGCCGGCCGAGCCGGTCAGCGCGACCACGGCGGCCTCGGAGCGGCCCACGACGGCGCGGGCCAGCTTGCCGAGCGCGTCCACCACGCTGTCGACCAGCACGGCGGGCCCGTCGACCGGGCGGGAGGCCAGCACCGCGACGGCGCCGGCCGCGACCGCGGTCTCCGCGTAGTCGTGGCCGTCCACGCGCTCGCCGACGAAGGCCGCGAACAGACCACCGGGGCGGACCTTGCGGGAGTCGACCTCGACCGGGGCGGTCACCAGGGCGTCGGGGTCGGCGCCGGCCAGGGTTCCGCCGACTGCGGCGGCCACCTCGGCGAGGGTCAGTGCGATCACGGCTGCTCTACTCCTCCGGTGCCCCGGGCGGCCGTGGTCCGCGCGATGGATTCGCGCAGCACCTCCCGGTCGTCGAAGGGGCGGATCTCGTCTCGTACGTACTGGCCGAGCTCGTGGCCCTTGCCGGCCACCAGCACAGTGTCGCCGGCCTGGGCGCGGGCGACCGCCAGTTCGATCGCCTCGGCGCGGTCGGGCACGACCAGGACGGCGCCGCGCTCGGCCTCGGGCACCGCGGCGGCGCCGTTCAGCATGGTGGCGAGGATCGCCAGCGGGTCCTCGCTGCGCGGGTTGTCGCTGGTCAGCACGGCGGTGTCGGCGAGCCGGGCCGCGATGCCGCCCATCGGGGCGCGCTTGTGGGGGTCGCGGTCGCCGCCGCAGCCGACCACCACGTGCAGCCGGCCCTTGGTGACCTCGCGCAGCGAGCCGAGGACGGCCTCCAGGGCGTCCGGCTTGTGCGCGTAGTCGACCACCGCGACGTAGGGCTGTCCGGCGTCCACCCGCTCCAGCCGGCCGGGCACGCCGGGGACGGCGGCGACGCCGGCCACCGCACGCTCCAGCGGGAGCCCGGCGGTGGCGAGCAGGACGATCGCGGCCAGCGCGTTGGCGACGTTGAACGGGCCGGGCAGCGGGACGGAGGCGTCCGCCTCGGCGCCGTCGGGGCCGAGCACCCGGAAGGTCGAGCCGACCGGGCCGAGCTGGACGTCCACCGCGCGCCAGTCCGCCGCGGGGGCGCCGGTGGCGGAGAAGGTGGCGACCGGGATCTTCGCCTCCGCGGCGAGTCGGCGGCCGTAGGCGTCGTCCAGGTTGACCACGCCGGCGCGGGACTTGCCCGGCTGGAAGAGCCGGGCCTTCGCCTGGAAGTAGTCCTCCATGTCCGGGTGGAAGTCGAGGTGCTCGGGGGTGAGGTTGTTGAACAGCGCGACGTCGTAGGCCACGCCGTCGGTGCGGCCGTAGACCAGGGCGTGGCTGGAGACCTCCATGGTCACCGCGTCGGCGCCGCGCTCGCCCATCACGGCGAGGATCGCGTGCAGGTCGGTGGCCTCGGGGGTGGTCCGCTCGCTCTTGATCCGCTCGTCGCCGACCCGCATCTCGACGGTGCCGATCACGCCGGGGTGGCGGCCGGCGCCGCGCAGGCCGCCCTCGACCAGGTACGAGGTGGTGGTCTTGCCGTTGGTGCCGGTGAGGCCGATCATCAGCAGCCGCTCGGACGGCCGGTCGTAGACGGCGGCCGCGAGCTCGCCCATCCGGGCCCGGGGCCGGTCGACCACCAGCAGCGGCAGGCCGCTGCCGGCCGCCAGCTCGGCGCCGGCCGGGTCGGTGAGCACCGCGACCGCGCCGGCCGCGGCGGCCTGCCCGGCGAACGACGCGCCGTGGTGGTTGGCCCCCGGGAACGCCACGTAGAGGTCGCCGGGGCGGACCTCGCGGGCGTTGTGGGTGACGCCGGTGACCTCGGGTCCCTCGACGGGGTCGAGGCCCAGCAGGCGGGCGACCTCGGCGAGCGGCCGGGCGCCGGTCCGGGCGGGGCGGGGCGGGCTCACGGTGATTTGATCGGGTTTCGGCACGGCGGAGAGGCTATCCGCCGAAGGGCGTCCAGGGCCAAACCGGCTCTTTTCCGTACCGGCGGCCGCACCCGCCAGGTCGTTGCTCATGGTCGATCACGGCTTCCACTCGACGGGCAGGTTGGGCGCCTCGCTGCCGCTCGGCGGGACCTGGAGGGTCTTGAGGGTGAACTCCATCACCTGCTTGAACACCGGACCGCACAGCTGGCCGCCGAAGTGGCCGTTGACCGGGTCCTGGATCACGCAGGAGACGGTGACCCGCGGCTGGTCGGCCGGGGCGAAGCCGATGAAGGAGGCGGTGTAGCCCCGGTAGCCGCCGGCCTTGGGGTCGACCCGGTTGGCGGTCCCGGTCTTGCCGGCGACCCGGTAGCCCGGGATCGCGGCCTTGCCGCCGGTGCCCTGCTCGTCGGAGACGACCGACTCCAGCATCTCGGTGAGGGTCTTGGCGGTCTGCTCGCCGACCACCCGGGACTGCGCGGACGCCGGGGCCGGGGAGTACTTGCCGTCCGGCGCGGTGGTGCCCTGGACGACGCTGGGCGCCACCCGGACCCCGCCGTTGGCGATGGTCGAGAACACCGAGGTCGCCTGCAGCGCGTTGACCGAGAGCCCCTGGCCGAACGGGATCGTGTACTGCTTGGAGGCCTTCCAGTCCTCCGGCTTGTCCAGCAGTCCGGCGGTCTCGCCGGGGAAGCCCAGGCCGGTCTGCTGGCCGATGCCGAACTTCCGCAGGTAGTCGTAGAGCACCTGGTTGGCCTCGGGCTGGGTGGCGCCGAGGGTCTGGGCGGCCTCGATGGTGCCGATGTTGGAGGACTTGGCGAGCACGCCGGCCAGGGTGAGGTACCAGGTGTCGTGCTCCACGTCGTCCTTGAACGCCACGTCGCCGCGGACCAGCGGGTACGGCACGGTGACCTTGGTGTCCCAGGTGGCCTTGCCGGTGTCCAGCACGGCCGCCATGGTCATCAGCTTGGCGGTGGAGCCGGGCTCGTAGGCGTCCTGGAGGGCGGCGTTGCCGAGCTGCGAGTTCTTGGCGGTGCTCAGGTCGTTGGGGTTGAAGCCGGGCGAGGTGGCCATCGCCAGCACCTGGCCGTTCCGCACGTCCTGGACGATCACGTAGCCCTTCTCCGCCCCGGCGTTGGAGACCTGGTCGGTGATGGCCCGCTGGGCGGCCCACTGGATGTCCCGGTTGATGGTCAGCCGCAGGTCGGTGCCGGGCACGGCGGGCTCCAGCGAGCCGCCCGCGGTGGGCACCAGGCGGCCGCCGGCCTGGGCGTAGCTGCTGTGGCCGTCCTTGCCGGCCAGCAGTTCCTGGTACTGCTGCTCCAGCCCGCCGGACCCCTCGCCCTCGGCGTTGACGAAGCCGACCAGGTTGGCGGCCAGCCCGTCGGACGGGTAGACCCGCTTCTGGGTCTCCCGGTTGAAGACGCCGGCCAGCGGGTTGACGCACTCGTTGTCCAGCCGGGTGCGGCCGCCCTCCTCGGCGGGCTTGTTCAGCAACCGCTTCTGGGCCTGGCAGGCGCGCGAGCCGGCCTGCTTCTCCAGGCCGGACTTGAGGTCGCTGATCTGGTTCTTGACGTCCGGGCTCTGCTGGGCGGCGAGCCGCTTGTAGCGGGTCTTGGGGGTGTGCAGGTCGGCGGCGATCTTCTCCTTGGGCACACCGAGGATCGGCGCCAGCAGGGCGGCGGCCTGCTCGGGCGCGTCCGGCAGGCCGGTCGCCTCGGGGGTGAACATCGCCGGGTCGGCGGTGATGTCGTAGGCGTCGACGGTGGTGGCCAGGGCCACGCCGTCGGAGGACGTTATCGAGCCGCGCTCGGCGGTGATCGGGATGTTCAGGTAGCGGTTGGTGTTGGCGTCGGCGGCCAGTGCGTCGGAGTCCAGCAGCTGGAGCTGGACCAGGCGTCCGGCGAAGATCGAGAACACCACCGAGAGCGCGATGGTGATCACCCGCAGCCGGCGGCGCGGATCGGCCAGCCGGATCCCCCGGGAGACCGGCCGGCGGGCCGGCGGGCGGCGGGCCGGCGGGCGGCGCTGCGGGCGCGGGCGGGGCACCGGCGGGCGGCCGTCGGAGCGGCGCTGCTCCGGGGCGCGCGGGGGGCGGGGCCGGGCGGCCGGGTCCCTCGGGGCCTGGGCCCGGGCGGCCGACGGCTTGGCCGCCGACAGCTTGGCGCTCTGCGGCCGGGGGTTCTGGGCGCGGGGGTTCTGGGCCTTGGGGTTCTGCGCCTTGGGGTCGGGTGCCTTCGGGCTCTGCGACCTCGGGCTCTGCGGCTTCGGGTTCTGCGGCTTGGGGTTCTGGGCGCGGCCGGCGGACTGCCCGCGCGGGGCGGCCGGACGCGGCGCGGCGCCCCTGACCGGGCGGCGCCCGTCGGCGCCGCCGCCGGAGGGCTGGCGGGGGGTGCTCATCGGCCGGCACCTCCGCCCGCGTGCGGCGACGGCTGCGCCGGGCCCGGGTTGACCTGGACGGTGACGTCACCACCGGCCGCCGGGCCGGTCGGCGAGGCGGCGGGGGTGGCGGCGGTGGGCGGCGGCGGGGCGGCCGGAGCCGTCGTCCCCGCGGCCGGCTGGCCGCTCGGCGGAGCACTGGGCTGGGCGCCGGGCGCGGGCGGGGCACTGGGCTGGGCGCCGGGCGCGGGCTGCTTGGCGGGCCACGGTTCCGCGGTGGACCGTTTCACCGGGGGGCTGTCCTGGGCCGCCTTGGGCGTGCCGACCACCGCGCCGCCGTTCGGCAGGTCGAGGAAGGCCATCCCGCCGGCCGGCACCATGCCCAGTTCGGCGGCCCGGCGGGCCAGCGCGTCCGGCGCGGAGTTCTGGTCGATCTGGTGCTGCAGCCCCTGCTGCTCGTCGGTCAGCACGGTGGTCTGGCGCTGCAACCGGGACAGCTCGAAGGAGCCCTCGTTGAGCGCGGTGTTCAGCGCGAGCAGCCCGAGCAGCCCGGCGCCGAGCAGCAGCACCACCAGGACCGCGAACGGCGTACGTCCCCGCACCTGCCGTCCCGGACGCACGGTGATCCGCGCCCTGCCGCTCTGCCCGGGGAGCAAACGGCCCCCCGCCCCGCCTCCGGCCACCGGCCCCACTGTCTTTCCTCCGCCCTTCGGACCGCCCCGGTGCCGGTCAGCGCCGGGTGCTTCGGTCCCTGATCCTCTCCGCCACCCGCAGCCGCACGGGCGCGGCGCGCCGGTTCTCCTCGATCTCCTCCTCCGTGGCCAACTCGGCACCGCGAGTGATCAGCTTCAGCCAGGGCTGGTGCTCCTCGGGGACGAACGGCAGCCCCGGCGGGGCGGTGCTGGTGGCGCCGGCCGCGAAGTACTGCTTGACCAGGCGGTCCTCCAGCGACTGGTACGACATCACGACGATCCGCCCGCCGAGCGCCAGGACGTCCAGCGCCCCGGGGATCGCCCGGTCCAGGACCTCCAGCTCGCCGTTGACCTCGATCCGCAGCGCCTGGAAGGTCCGCTTGGCCGGGTTCCCGCCGGTGCGGCGGGTGGCGGCCGGGATGGCACTGCGCACCAACTCGACCAGACGCGCGCTGGTGGTGAACGGTTCCTTCTCGCGCTCCCGGACGATGACCGAGGCGATCTTGCCGGCGAACCGCTCCTCGCCGTAGAACTTGAGGATCCGGGCCAGCTCGCCGTGGCTGTAGGTGTTCAGCACCTCGGCCGCGCTGATCCCCCGGGTCTGGTCCATCCGCATGTCCAGCGGCGCGTCCTGGGAGTAGGCGAAGCCGCGGTCGGCCTCGTCCAGCTGCATCGAGGAGACACCGAGGTCGAAGAGGATGCCGTCGATCGCGGGGACGTCCAGCCGGTCCAGCACCTCGGGGATCTCGTCGTAGACGGCGTGCACCAGGGTCGCCCGGTCGCCGAAGCGGGCCAGCCGCTCGCCGGAGAGCTTCAGCGCCGCCGGGTCGCGGTCCACCGCGATCAGCCGGACCTCCGGGAACTGGGTGAGCAGCGCCTCGCTGTGACCGCCGAGGCCGAGGGTGGCGTCCACCACCACCGCGCCGGGCCGGGAGATCGCCGGGGCCAGCGCGTCCATGCACCGCTGCAGCATCACCGGGACGTGCTTGGGTGCCGGCTCGTTGGTGGTCATGCGCTGTGGCGCCCTTCCTCGGTGCGAAAGCCGCCCGACGTCCGGGGAGCTCCGACCATTCTGTCCCACCGGGAGGTGGAGCCGTCGCTCGGGCCGGGCCGCGCGGCCCGTGGTCCCCGCCCGCTCCGAGGGGAAGGTCGTGACCGCCCGGCGCCGGGGAAGGTGCGCCAGGTGGCACGGAGAGCGGGTGGAGGCCACGGGCCGCGTCGGTCACCGCACGGCCGGAAAGGCCCGGTTGACGGGCCTCGGCGGGTGTGCTCCACTGCGCCGCAACTCTATCGCGCACGCCCCGTCAGTCAATGGCCCGCTCCGGCGCACCACCCGGGCGGCGGTACGGATCACCGCAGGTCGCGGGGGTGCTCGTGGCACATGCCAGGGGCCCGGTGCACCACCCGGGTGGCGCACACGGACCCCGTCCGGCCGTTGTCGGGATGCCCTCGGCAACAGGCGCCCGCTCTGTAGCAATCAGCCCCACCGCACACCGGGAAATCGCACTAACGTCTCCCCCATGACAGTGACTCCCGACCGGCCCGGGCCGACCGCCGCTGCCGACCCCGCCCCACCGACCGTCATCGACCGTTTCGTCGCCGCCAACCGCGCGTACGCGGTGACCTTCCGCGACGGCGGCATGGACGCCCGCCCGGTCCAGCGGATCGCCGTGGTGGCCTGCATGGACGCCCGTCTCGACCTGTTCGCCGCACTCGGCCTCGAACTCGGCGACGCCCACGTCATCCGCAACGCGGGCGGTGTGGTCACCGACGACACCATCCGCTCCCTCACCATCAGCCAGCGGGCCCTGGGCACCCGCTCGATCGCCCTGATCCACCACACCGGCTGCGGCCTGCTCGGCCTGACCGAGGACTTCCGGCGCGAGCTGGAGCTGGAGGTCGGCCAGCGCCCGCAGTGGGCGGTCGAGGCCTTCGTCGACCTGGACGGCGACGTCCGCCAGTCGATGCAGCGGGTGCGCACCTCCCCCTTCCTGCTCCACACCGACGACGTGCGCGGCTTCGTGTTCGACGTCCACACCGGCCTGCTGCGCGAGATCGACTGATCCCGGCCCGACCGATCCCTGCCCGACCGATCCCTGCCCGACCGGCCCGTCCGAGCGGCCCGTCCGGGCCCGCCGGGCCCCCGGCCGAGCTGCGCGGCCCTTCCAAGTGGTGACTTCTGGCCTCCGCAGGGGGGAGAATGCGCCTGCCGGTCTGACCTCGAACCACCTGGGGCGGCCAGCCGCAGGCCGTACTCCGGCACCCGGCTCCCGCACGCGGAACCGCGCCCGGAGGGGCCGCGTCCAGCATGGGGTGGGGCCGGGCTCGGACGGAGCCGGTCGTGGTGTGCCAGGGAGCGAACGGGTGACGAGCTACAGCGATCAGGCCGGTCTCAACGGTCGTGCGGGGGGCGACCAGGAGGCCGCGGGGTACGCTCCGGTCGGCCTGCCGGAACTCGCCGCCGTCGTCGACCGCGTCCGCGGCAACATCGAGAGCGTGATCGAGGGCAAGCCGGAGGCCGTGCGGATCGCCCTGACCGTCCTGCTCGCCGAGGGCCACCTGCTGCTGGAGGACGTGCCCGGCGTCGGCAAGACCATGCTCGCCAAGGCCCTCGCCCGGTCCGTCGACTGCACCGTGCGACGCATCCAGTTCACCCCGGACCTGCTGCCCTCGGACGTCACCGGCACCAACATCTTCGACCAGCAGCAGCGCGACTTCGAGTTCCGCCCCGGTGCGATCTTCGCCCAGATCGTGGTCGGCGACGAGATCAACCGGGCCTCGCCCAAGACCCAGTCCGCGCTGCTGGAGTCGATGGAGGAGCGCCAGGTCACCATCGACGGCACCAGCTACGAACTGCCCTCGCCGTTCATGGTCGTCGCCACCCAGAACCCGGTCGAGATGGAGGGCACCTACCCCCTCCCGGAGGCCCAGCGGGACCGCTTCATGGCCCGGATCTCGATGGGCTACCCCAGCCCCGAGGCCGAGTTCGCGATGCTCGACGTGCACGCCGGCGCCAGCCCGCTGGACGACCTGCAGCCGGTCGCGCACGCCGCCGACATCCTCAAGCTGATCGACCTGGTCCGCACCGTGCACGTCGCCGACCCGGTCCGCCGCTACGCCGTCGACCTGGTCGCCGCCACCCGCAACAGCCACGAGCTGCGGCTCGGCGCCTCGCCGCGCGCCACCCTGCACCTGGTCCGGGCGGCCCGCGCCGCCGCCGCCCTGGACGGCCGCGACTACGTCACCCCGGACGACATCCAGCGCCTCGCCGTCCCGGTGCTCGCCCACCGCCTGATGCCCACCGCCGAGACCCAGCTCAGCCGCCGCACCGCCGAGCAGATCGTCGCCGACCTGGTCGCCCGCCTGCCGCTGCCGCGCCCGCAGCAGGGCGGCACCGCCGTCCGGAGGGGCTGAGGTGGGCCCGTCCGACGAACCGTCGGGCCTGCGCGCCGGCCTGCGCGGCCTCACCACCCGCGGCCGATCCTTCCTCGCCGCCGGGCTGACCGCCGTGGTCTGCGCGTACCTGCTCGGCCAGGACGCGCTGCTGCGCGTCGGCGTCCTGCTCGCCGTGCTGCCGCTGGCCGCCGCGATGCTGCTGGCCAACACCCGCTACCGGGTCGCCAGCGGACGCCGGCTCACCCCGCACCGCGCGGTGGCCGGCCAGGAGGCCCGGGTGCACCTGCGGGTGGACAACGTCTCGCGGGTCCCCACCGGCCTGCTGCTGCTGGAGGACAAGGTCCCGTACGTGCTCGGGCCGCGCCCGCGGTTCGTGCTGGACCGGGTCGAGCCGCGCGGCCACCGCGAGGTCTCCTACCGGGTCCGCTCCGACCTGCGCGGCCGCTACCCGCTCGGCCCGCTCCAGCTGCGGCTCTCCGACCCGTTCGGGATGTGCGAGCTGAACCGCTCGTTCTCCGCCTCCGACGTGCTCACCGTCGTCCCGCAGGTGCTGGCGCTGCCGCACGTGCGGCTCAGCGGCGAGTGGGCCGGGCAGGGCGAGAGCCACACCCGCTCCCTCGCGCTGGCCGGCGACGACGACGTCATCCTGCGCGAGTACCGGGCCGGCGACGACCTGCGCCGGGTGCACTGGAAGTCCACCGCCCGCTACGGCGAGCTGATGGTCCGGCGCGAGGAGCAGCCCCGCCGGGCCCGCGCCACCGTCCTGCTGGACACCCGCGAGACCGGCCACCGCGGCAGCGGCCCGGCCTCATCCTTCGAATGGGCCGTCGGCTGCGCCGCCTCCGTCGCCGTGCACCTGCTGGAGCGCGGCTACCAGACCCGGCTGCTCACCGACACCGGCCACGCCGTGCCCGGCATCGAGGGCGACGGCGGGCACGGCGCCGCCGTCACCTCCGGCGTCATCCTGGACGCGCTCGCCGTCGTCGACCTCTCCGACGGCGCCGGGCTCTCCCGCGCCGAGGAGCCGCTGCGCTCCGGCGGCGAGGGCCTGCTGGTGGCCGTCCTCGGCGAACTCGACGAGGAGCAGACCGCCCGGCTCGCCCGGCTGCGCAACCGCACCGGCGGCGCCGTCGCCTTCCTGCTCGACACCGGCACCTGGGCCGGGCTGCGCCTGCTCGCCCCCGACACCGGCGGCGAGGAGTTCCGCGACCGGGCCCGCCGGCTGCGCGAGGCCGGCTGGACGGTGCTCACCGTCCGCGCCGGCGACTCCGTCCCCGAGCTGTGGCGGGCCGCCGACCGGGCCGAGTCGTCCGCCCCCTACCGAGAGGAGGCCGGCGCGTGACCACCCGGGCCAAACTGACCGTGTACTCGGCGCTGGCGACCGCCCTGGCCGCGCTCTGCCTGACCCCGCTGCTGACCTCCAGGGGCTGGATCGTCCACGCCTACCTGGTGGTGGCGGTCCTCGCGCTGGTGGGCGCCGGACTGCGGCGCACGCCGTTCTACCGGTGGACCGTGCCGCTCGGCCAGCTGCTGGTGCTGTTCGTCCTGCTGCTGCTCGGCTTCGCCTCCTCCTCCGCGGTCTTCGGCGGCGTGGTGCCCGGCACCGAATCGGTCCGCACCCTCGGCCGGGTCCTCGGCCAGGGGTTCACCGACGTCCGTGACTACGCCATCCCCGCCCCGCCCAACCCCGGCCTGCGGATGATCCTGGTCGGCTCGGTCGGCCTGATCGCCGTCGCGGTGGACACCGTCGCGGTCACCTACCGCCGCTCGGCGCTGGCCGGGCTGCCGCTGCTCGCCCTCTACTCGGTCGGCAACGGCCTGGCCGGCGACCAGAGCAGCTGGCTCTGGTTCGCCACCGCCGCCGCCGGCTACCTGCTGCTGCTCTTCGCCGAGGGCCAGGACCGGGTCTCCCGCTGGGGCCGGATCTTCCGCGGCGCCGAACGCGGTGAGGGCGGCGGCCTCGCCGCCCTCGGCCAGGGCGGCCGGCAGGTCGGCGTGGTGGCGCTCGTGCTCGCCCTGCTGCTGCCGGCCTTCCTGCCGCGCTGGGGCTCGGGTCTGCTGCACAGCGGCTCCGGCACGGCCGCCGGCCGGCACGGCGGCGCGGGCGCCAGCAGCCTCGACCCGCTGGTCGCGCTGACCGGGGCGCTGCCCAACCCCCGTCACATCGAGCTGTTCACCTACTGGTCGGAGAGCAAGTCAGCCGGCTCCACCTACCTGCGCACCGGGGCGCTGGACGTCTTCGACGGCGAGACCTGGAAGCGCGGCTCGTCGAACACCGTGCCGTTCACCGGTGCCCTGCCCGCCCCCGAGGGCCTGGGGCCGGTCGACGTGCCGGAGGCCAAGACCGAGGTCATGATCGGCAACCGGCTGGACGACGCCTGGCTGCCGCTGCCCTACCCGGCGCGGACGGTCAACCTGCGCGACAACTCCGCCTGGCAGCTCGACCCGGCCACCGCCAGCGTGCTCCCCGCCAAGGACAAGGCGATCAAGGGCCTCAAGTACACGGCCACCGGCCTGGAGGTGCAGCCCACCGCCACCAGCCTGCGCAGCGCGCCCAAGCCGGCCGAGCGGATCTCCCGGCAGTACCTCAACGTCCCCGAGCTGCCCCCCGTGGTCAAGCAGACGGCGCTCGACATCACCAAGAACGCACCGACCCAGTACGACAAGATGGACGCGCTGCGTGCCTGGTTCACCGGCCCGGAGTTCACCTACGACGCCACCACCAGGACCGACAGCGGCGGCGACGCGATGGCGGACTTCCTCGCCCGCCGCCGCGGGTTCTGCGTCCACTTCGCCTCCACCATGGCGGTGATGGCCCGCTACCTCGGCGTCCCCTCCCGCGTCGCGCTCGGCTTCACCCCCGGCGACACCAAGGGCGGCAACGTCTACTCGGTGACCGACGCGATGTACCACGCCTGGCCCGAGCTGTACTTCGAGGGCTACGGCTGGCTGCGCTTCGAGCCCACCCCGACCCGCGGCGTCCAGCCCGACTACTCCGACCCGGTCTCCGCCCCGGCCACCCAGCCGACCACCGCCCCGGCCCCGCAGCCGCAGGCCACCGCGCCGGTCGACACGCCGTCCGCCAACCCCGACTGCGACGCCAAGCTGCGCCGCACCGGCGACTGCGGCGACCGGCGCGACACCGCGGCCGGCACCGACCAGGGGTTCGCCCTGCCCTCCGGCAAGACCCTGGCCGCGCTGGCCGTCGCCCTGCTCGGGCTGGTGCTCCTGCTCACCCCGATGGTCTGGCGCGCCCTGCTGCGGCGGCGCCGGCTCGGCACGGGCGGGCGGCGCGGCCTCGGCGGGCCGGGCGGGCCGGGCGGGCCGGGACCGGACGGGCTCACCGACGCCCAGGTGCTGGCCGCCTGGGACGAGCTGATCGACTCCGCCTGGGACCTCGGCATCCCGCCGGACGAATCGCGCACCCCGCGCGCCGCCGCCCGCCGGATCGTCGAGACCGGCGAGCTGGACGAGGCCTCGGCGGCGGCCGCCGGCCGGGTGGCGCTGGCCACCGAGCGGGTGCTCTACGCCCGCTCCGCGCAGGTCGGCGAACCGCTGGCGGCCGACGTCCGGACCGCCCGGGCCGGACTGCGGGCGCGGGTCGGACGACGGGGCCGGATCAGGGCGCTGCTGCTGCCGCCGTCCTCCGCCCAGCTGCGGTGGCGGATCTCGGACGCAGTGCTGACCGTCCGGCTGCGGACCGGCGCGCTGGTCGCGCGGGCGGCCGGGGCGGTCACCGGACCGGTCCGCCGGGTCCTGACCCGGCGCCGGCGCCGCGGCCCGGGCGGCGGGGAGTCCTGACGGACCCGGACGCACCGCGAGGGCGGGCAGTCGAGCGACTGCCCGCCCTCGCGGTGTGCGTTCCGGTGTCCGTTCAGGTGTCCGTTCCGCTGTGCGTACCGGTGCCCGTACCGTCCGGCGGTACGGGCCGTGAGGTCTCCGGGGGATGGTCTCCGTGGGATGGTTCGCCGGATGGCCGCGGGGTGGCCGCGGGCCTCAGAACCCGCCGGTCTGCTCGTCCCGCCGACGCTGCCAGCGCTGCTCGACCCGGTCCATCATCCCGGCCTTGCGGCGGGGCGCGGCGGCCTGGCCGCCGGAGCGCTGCGCCTGGCCGGCGGGGGCACGGCGCCAGCCCGTCACCGCGAAGACGGCGCATCCGAGCATCACCAGGAAGCCCACCACGCTGACCCAGATCTGGTCGACGACCATGCCGCCCATCAGCAGGCCGATGCCGACCACGAAGCCGCCGACGGCCAGGTAGACCCGTCGGCGGGTGTAGGTGCGCAGACCGCTTCCCTCAAGCGCAGACGCGAATTTGGGATCTTCGGCATACAGCGCTCGCTCCATCTGGTCGAGCAGTCGCTGCTCGTGCTCCGAGAGCGGCACGGAGTCCTCCTACTCGTCGGTCGCGGGTGCGACCGGTCCGCCGCCCCGGTCGGGGTGGCAAGTCCAATCAGCCTTCAGAACACGCGGTCGGACGCCTGTGCGGGGGCCCGGGCCCGTGTCGTCCATATGCCCCGAGCATCCGGCGGTCATGCTTTCCGGCTTTACCCAGATCATACGGTCCACGGGCCCTTCGCGGAGCGGTCGACCACGCGTGGACCCGGCCACTTCGGCGGCTCCTCGCCGCACTCTCCCCAACGCGGAGGACGCCGGACAAGTGCCCGATCCGTTGGAATCGGCCCGGACCTGGGGAGATCCCGGGGAGAAGGCGGGGAGACGGGCGGGGGGCGCGCCGGAGATCCGTCGGCGAACGGAAGGAAGTCCGTCGGCGAACGGAAGGAAGTCCGTCGGCGAACGGCGGTCGGCCGTCCGGTCAGCCCAGGGTGGCCAGCAGGTGGAGCTGGGTCGCCACCGCGTGGAAGGCGGGCTGCCCGGCGGCGGCCTCCTCCAGCTTGAGCAGCGCGTCGAGCGCGCCCGGCTCGGTGTCCACCAGGACGCCCGGCACCAGGTCGGCGAAGACCCGCACGCCGTGCACCGACTCCACCCGCAGCCCGGCGCCGGCCGTCAGCCGGTCCAGCTCGTCGGCGGTGAAGCGGCGCGGCATCGGGTCGTTCGCGCCCCAGCGGCCGTCGGCGGCGGCCAGCACCGCGCGGGCGTCGTCGAAGTGGCCGCCGAGCGCCCGGGCGAGCACGGCGCCGTTGCGGTTGGCGGCCAGCAGGCTCACGAAACCGCCCCGGCGCAGGGTGCCGGCCAGGCTGCCGAGCGCCTCGGCCGGGTCGTCGACGACCTCCAGCACGCCGTGGCAGAGCACCGCGTCGACGCTGCCGGGCGCGACCAGCTCGGGGAGGGTCTGGGTGTCGCCCTGCACGGCGCGCACCAGATCGGTCACGCCGGCCTCGGCGGCCCGGCGCTCCAGCGCGAACAGCGCGTCCGGGCTCGGGTCGACCACGGTCACCCGGTGGCCCAGCCGGGCCACCGGCACGGCGAAGTTGCCGGTGCCGCCGCCGGTGTCCACGACGTCGAGCACCGGCTGGTCCAGCTCGGCCACCCGCTTCTCCAGGGCGGCGCGCACCACCTCCCACACCACGGCGGTACGCAGGGCGCTGCGGGGACGCGTCGGGTACAAGGCGGGGCTCCTTGGCACGTGCAGTGTCGATCAGGTTGCCTCCACCTTAGGCCACCAGGCACGGTCCGCCCCGGCCGCCGTTCGGCCGCCGCTTCCCTCACCCGGCCTCGCGCACCTCCCCCGGCGGAGCGTCCGACGGCCGGCCGCCGGCCTCGTCCACGCCGTCCGCTCCGTCGACGCCGTCCACGCCGTCCACGCCGTCCAGCGGCAGCCGCGGGGCGGGCGGGGCGACGTGCAGACCGAGCAGGCGCTCGACCAGGCGCAGGAACAGCGCCGAGTTGCGGACCAGGTCGTCCGCGTCCCGGGCCGAGGCCGAACCCCGGATGCCCGCCTCGGCGGCCGCCCGGCGGCGCGCGCCCGCCGCGAAGTACGGCGCCCACTCGGCGAGTTCGGGGGCCACCTCGGGCAGGACCTCCCAGGCGCTGCGGATTGCCCGGCGCCGCCGCTCGCTCTTCTCCGGACGCCCGCGCACGGCCAGCACCGCCGCGACGGTGCGCAGCGCCGCGAGGTGCGCGGCGGCGTACCGCTCCAGCGGGTCCTCCAGGGTGCGGGCCCGGGCCAGGGTGCGGTGGGCCTCGGCGAGCAGGTCGAGCGCGGCGGGCGGGGCGGCGCTCCGGCGCAGCACCGGGTGCACGTCGGCACCGGCGGACGGCCGGTGGGCGGAGGGGCGCGCGGCGCTCCCCGGTCGGTAGGCGGCGGAGTGGAGGCGGGCGGTGACGGGCTCAGGGTGGCTGATGGTCATGGTCTCCCCCGTTCCGAGGCAGCGCGCGGGCCGGGTGGCCCGTGCCCCTCCATCGTGAACGGCACCACTGACAATCGGGCCCCGCGGTGCTCCCGCCCGGCCGGTCCCCGAAGCGCCGTCCCCCACGGACGGCGCTTCGGAACGTCCCGGTCCCCCCGGGCGCCGGCTCCCCCGTGGCCCGCTCCGCCGCCCCGTGCCGGCGGTGCGCAGCCTCCGGCCGGCTCCGGTGCGGACGGGCCCGCGGCGTTGCGCCGGCCGTCCGCTCCTCCGGGGCGGGGCGCCCGACGCGCCGCCGACCCGGTGTGACCACTGTGGCGTCCGCGCAGGTCGGAGGGCATCCGCGCAGGTACTCAATCGACCGTCTGAGTATCCGTACTCAGACGGTCCGGACGGGAACCACCGGCCCCGCCGGCGGCGTCCCGGTACGGTACGGCGAGCCGGGCCGACCCCGGCGGGCACTGCGAGCAGGAACGGACGGGGAAACGGATGACGATCGTCCCGCTGATCTTCACCAGCGGACTGGCGAGCGGGATCAACGCCTACGCGGTGGTGCTGCTGCTCGGTCTGCTGGGCCGGTTCGCCGGGGCCGAGTCGGTGCCGGCCGCCCTGGAGCGCACCGATGTGCTGCTGGCGGCCGCGGCGCTGTTCCTGCTGGAGGCGGTGGCCGACAAGATCCCGTACGTGGACAGCGTCTGGGACGTCGCCCACACGGTGATCCGGCCGGTCGCGGGCGCGACCGTCGGCGCGCTGCTCGCCTCCGCCGACCCGGGGTCGCTGGGCGAGGTCGCGGCGGGTGCGATGGGCGGCACCACGGCGCTGGTCAGCCATCTGGTGAAGGCCTCGCTGCGGATGGCGGTCAACACCTCCCCCGAGCCGGCCAGCAACATCGTGGTCTCGCTCGCCGAGGACCTCTCGGTGGCCGGACTGGTCACGCTGGCGATCTTCCACCCGTGGCTGGCCGCCTCGATCGCCGCCGTCCTGCTGGTGGCCGGCGTCCTGCTGGTGTGGTTCGCGATCAACCGGATCCGTGCCTTCCGTGCCCGCCGCCGCGAGCGCCGCGCCGCCCGAGCCGCCCGTACCGCCGGGTCCGGCGGGGCCGACGGGTCCGCCGCCGGGCAGCCGGTGGCCGGGGGAGGCATCCGGCGGTCCTAGGATCGGAACCATGGCACGGATCGTCATCATCGGCGCAGGTATGAGCGGGCTCGCGGCGGCTTCCCGGCTGGCGACCCTCGGGCACAAGGTGACGGTCTGCGAGGCGCGTGGCACCTACGGGGGCATGGTCGGCCGCTACGAGCGCGACGGTTTCGCCTTCGACACCGGCCCCGGGCTGCTCACCCTGCCGGCCGTCTACCGCGACCTCGCGCTGAAGACCGGGCGGGAGCCGCTGGAAGAGCTGGTCGAACTCGGCCCGGTCGACCCGGAGAGCCGGCACCTGTTCCCCGACGGGACGGCCGTGTCCCTGCCCAACGCCTCCCGGGGCGGCGTGGTCCAGGCCCTCGACCAGGCCTTCGGCCCGGGCGCGGGCGAGCAGTGGGCCGGTGTGCTCAACCACGGCCGCACGGTCTGGGAGGCCACCCGCCGTCCGCTGCTGGAGGAGCCGCTGCCCGCCGACCCGGCGCCGCTGCACACCGATCCGTACCCCGTGCCCGCCCCGGCACGGCGCGGCCTGTTCGGCCGGCGGCGCGCACCGCGCCAGTGGACGCTCGCCGACGTCGCCGCCGAACAGCTCGGCGGGCACCCGGGACTGACCGCCCTGCTGCACGAGCACGCCCTGCGGTTCGGCCTCGACCCGCGCACCGCGCCCGCCGGGGCGACCGTGCTGCCGTACATGGAGCAGTCCTTCGGCGTCTGGTACGTCAAGGGCGGCCTGCGCGCGCTGGCCGACGCCGTCCACCGCCGCTGCGAGCAGCGCGGGGTGGAGTTCCGCTTCCAGACGCCGGTGGCGAAGGTGGTCGTCCGCGACGGCCGGGTGTGCGGCGTGCAGACCAAGGGCGACCGGATCGACGCCGACCTGGTGGTCTCCTCGATCGACGCCCGGGTGCTGCACACCCAGTGGATGGGCCCGGCGGAGAGCTCCGACGAGTGGCCCGCCGCCGCCGGCCGGCTGCACGGGGTGCCGGGCCGGGTGAGCGTGCTGCTCGCGCTGCGCGGCGCCCGCCCGGAGGGCACGGCGCACCGCACGGTGGTGCACGCCGGTGACCCTGCGGCCGAGCTGGCGGGCGTCTTCGACCCGGGCGCGCCGCTCGCCGACCGGCCGACCGTGCAGGTGCTGCGGCCGGACGACCCGTCGCTGCACCCGGAGGGGCACGAGGCCGTGGTGCTGACCGCGACCACCCCGTCGCTGGACCTCGACTGGGGCGCGCCGGGAGTGGCGGACGCCTTCGCCGACCGGATGCTCGACCACGTCGACGCGGCCGGCCTGAACCTGCGCGAGCGGCTGCTCTGGCGGGCGGTCCGGACCCCCGAGCACACCGAGCGCGAGGCCGGCTCCTTCTTCGGCTCCGTCCCGCCCCCCGCCCTGGCCGGCCTCGACGGCAACCTCCTCCAGGCCCCCAACGAGGACCACCCCGGCCTCTACCTCACCGGCGGCGCCGCCCACCCCGGCGGCGGCCTCGCCCGCGTGGGCATGTCCGCCTGCATCGTCGCCAACCTCATCGGCCCCGCCTGAAGCCCGCCCGCCCGCCCGAATCTGCGCGCATAGAAACCCCCGCCCGAGGCCAGACCCCAGCAGGCATGCACCCCGACACAGAAAGTCGACCCCGCCGACCTCCCACTCCAAACACCGCAAATCTACGCGCGCAGATTGCCCCACGGGAGCAGGACGTCGGGCGGGCCGACTTCTCGCGCGAGGCCAAGCCGGCCACCGACAGGCGCACCCCGGAGCAGGAAGTCAGGCTCGCCGACTTCTCGCGCGGGCGGCCAGCGGCGCAGGCACTCGACACAGAAAGTCGGGCCGGCCGACTTTCCGCTCCAGGTCGGATGAATCTACGCGCATAGACGAGCCCGCGGGAACAGGAAGTCGGGCAGGCCGACTTCTCACGCAAGGTCAGGCCGGCCGCGGCAAGCGCACCCCGGAGCAGGAAGTCGGCCTCGCCGACTTTTCGCACAGGCGGTTAGCGGCAGGGCACCTGGCACAGAAAGTCGGGCCGACCGACTTCCCACTCCAGGCAACGCAAGTCTATGCGCGTAGACTGCCCTGCAGGGGCGGGGATCCAGGCGGACGGGCATTTTGCCCGAGGCCAGGGCCGCCAGCGGCCACGCCCCGGAGCAGGAAGTCGGACCCGCCGACTTTTGGTGCGGGCGGCCAGTGGCGGGGCACCCGGAGCAGGAAGTCGGTTCGGCCGACTTTCCGCTCCGGGCCGGATGAATCTACGCGCATAAATGCACCTGCGGGAGCAGGAAGTCGGGCCCGCCGACTTTTGGGGCGGGCGGCCAGTGGCGGGGCACCCTGCACAGAAAGTCGGTCCGGCCGACTTTCCACTCCGGGCGCCGCAGATCTATGCGCGTAGATAGCCCTGCGGGGACAGGGATTCAGGCGGACCGACTTTTTGGCCGAGGTCAGGGCCGCCAGCGGCCACACCCCGGAGTAGGAAGTCGGGCTCGCCGACTTTTGGGGCGGGCGGCCGGCGGCGGAGCGCCCGGAGTGGGAAGTCGGGCGGGCCGACTTTCTGCTCCGGGCGGGCGAATCTATGCGCGTAGATTCTCTCGTGGGAGTGGGAAGTCGGGTAGATCGACTTCTCGCGCAGGAGTCGGGGGGTCAGGGCTGCTGCTGCCAGGAGGTGGGGTGCTGCTGCTGGTAGCCGTACTGGTCGTAGTGCGGCGGCTGGGGTTGCTGGGGGATGCCGGTGATGGGCTGGTCGGGGTGCGGCTGGGGCTCGGTGGGCTGCCACTGCTGCTGCTCGTAGCTGTACTGCTGCTGATGCTGCTGC
Source organism: Kitasatospora sp. NPDC058115 (assembly GCF_042884635.1). Classification (NCBI taxonomy): domain Bacteria; kingdom Bacillati; phylum Actinomycetota; class Actinomycetes; order Kitasatosporales; family Streptomycetaceae; genus Kitasatospora; species Kitasatospora sp. NPDC058115. Next base: position 103,287 of record NZ_JBHVTL010000008.1, on the reverse strand, counting down.
GGCTGCTGCTGGTAGGCCGCGTAGGGGTCGGGCTGGGGCTGCTGCTCGTAGCCGTACTGCGGCTGCTGCTGCTGGGGGTAGCCGCCGTAGCCCTGGTCGTAGCCGACGGGCTGCTGCCACTGCTGCTGCTCGTAGCCGTACTGCTGATGCTGCGGCTGCGGCTGCTGCTGGTAGGCGGCGTAGGGGTCGGGCTGGGGCTGCTGCTCGTAGTACGCCGGTGCGTACACGCCGTCGGCGGCCAGCTCCTGCATCTCGAAGGCGGCGGTCTGCTCGACGGCCGTCTCCTCCGCGACCGGCGCCGCGGCCGGGGCCTCCTCGACCGCGCCGACCTCGCCGACCTGCTCCACCGCGACCGCCGCCGCCGCGACCGCCGCGCCCCCACCGGTGAGCGCACCGAGGAACGGCACCCTGGCGAGCGGCCCGGGCAGGCTCCCGTCCGCCGCGCGCAGCGACCACCCGGCCGCGTACCCGCGCTTCACCGAGAGCGTCACGAAGGTCTGCCCGACCGCGAACATCGCGGCGCCCGCGCCGATCACCGGGACCGAGCCGACGGCCATCCCGCCGGCCACCGCGAGGAAGCCGCCGAGGGCGAGTCCGCGCCAGTGCAGCGGAGCCCGGTTCTGGAACAGCAGCTCGGCGACCAGCCAGAGCGCCACCACCGCCAACGCGGCGTACAGCAGCAGGTATCCGATGCCCATCCCGCCCGCTACCTCCAGTCGCGTGCCCGCGCCCGCCGCGCGTGTGCGGCGACTGTACCGGTTCAACGGCCCGGGTACCGCATCGCGTTCCCGACCTCCGCGGGAACGCGATGCGGCGCAGCTCAGCGCCGGTGCAGACCGAGGTTCTGGTAGATCTCCAGGGTCGCCGTCGAGTGGTTCAGCGTGATGAAGTGCAGCCCGGGGACGCCCTCCGCGAGCAGCCGCTCGGACATCGCGGTGGCGTGCTCCATGCCGATCGCGCGCAGCGCCGCCGGGTCGTCGACGACGGCGCGCAGCCGGGCTTCGAGATCCGGCGGGAACGCCGAGCCGCTGAGCTGCGGGAACCGCTCCAGCTGCTTGGCGTTGGTGACCGGCATGATCTCCGGGATGATCGGCGTGTCGCAGCCGGCGGCCGAGACCCGGTCGCGCAGCCGCAGGTAGTCGTCGACCTCGAAGAACATCTGGGTGATGGCGTAGTCGGCCCCGGAGCGGATCTTCGCCACGAAGTGCCGGATGTCGTCGTCCCAGTTGGTCGAGCGCGGGTGCATGTTGGGCGAGGCCGCCACGCCGACGCAGAAGTCGCCGATGCCCTTGATCAGCTCGACCAGCTCGTACGCGTAGGTGACGCCCTGCGGGTGGCTGATCCACTCGCCCATCGGGTCGCCGGGCGGGTCGCCGCGCACCGCGAGGACGTTGCGCACGCCCTGGTCGGCGTACTGGCCGATGATGTTGCGCAGCTCGGCGACCGAGTGGTCGACGGCGGTCAGGTGGGCGACCGGGGTGAGCGTGGTCTCGGTGGCGATCCGGCCGACCATGTTCACGGTGCGCTCGCGCGAGGAGCCGCCGGCGCCGTACGTCATGCAGACGAAGTTGGGGTCGAGCGGTTCGAGCCGCCGGATGGCGTCCCAGAGCTTCTGCTCACCGACCTCGGTGCGCGGCGGCATGAACTCGAAGGAGAAGGACCGCTTTCCGGCTGCCAGGAGGTCGCGGACCGTCTGTGCGCGGTCCGGTCTGGTCGAAGCGATACCGAGTGCCATGATGGCAGGTTAGCCGTCGGCGGAAGGGCACGGACAACTCGGTTCCAGCCTTTGAGACGCCGGATGGACGAGGGGTGGACTCCGGATGGACGACGCCGCCCCCGGCGGTGGTGTCCGTACGAACACCACCCGGCGCGCGGGGGCCTGACCTCGTGCGTACGGCTGTTCCCCTCCACCCCGGATACGCTTGCGCTGCACCCCAGCTACCTCCGGAGCCCCATCGTGACCTCGTCCAGCCAGCGGCCGGCCAATCCGATCGACGTGGAGGACGTGCGCGAGCGCGTCAACGCCGCCCTCGCCGGGTTCATGGACGGCCAGTCGGCCCTGCTCGGCAAGGTCTCCCCGCAGCTGGAGCCGGTCACCGAGGCGCTGCGCGACTTCCTGCTGGACGGCGGCAAGCGGCTGCGCCCGGCGTTCTGCTACTGGGGCTGGCGCGGTGCCGGCGGCCCGGCGGCCGGCGAGGGGATCGCCCGGGCGGCGGCGGCCCTGGAGCTGCTGCAGGCCAGCGCGCTCGTCCACGACGACCTCATGGACCGCAGCGACACCCGCCGCGGCCTGCCCTCGGTGCACCGCCGCTTCGAGGGGATGCACCGCGAGCGCGGCTGGCGCGGCGACCGCGAGCAGTACGGCGCCTCGGCGGCGGTGCTGCTCGGCGACCTGCTGCTGATCTGGTGCGACGAGCTGTTCCTGAACTGCGGCCTGGAGCCGGCCGCGGTGTTGGCCGCCAAGCCGGTGTTCGACCTGATGCGCACCGAGGTCATGGTCGGCCAGTACCTGGACGTCCTGGAGCCGGTCGCCGGGGACTCCGCCGACGAGGGCGCCCTGGAGCGGGCGCAGACCGTCCTGCACTACAAGTCGGCCAAGTACACGATCGAGCGACCGCTGCAGGTCGGCGCGCTGCTGGCGGGCGCCCCGTCCCGGCTGGTGGAGGCGTACGGGGCGTTCGGCCTGCCGCTGGGCGAGGCGTTCCAGCTGCGGGACGATCTGCTCGGCGTGTTCGGCGACCCGGCGGTCACCGGCAAGCCGGCCGGCGACGACCTGCGCGAGGGCAAGCGGACGCTGCTGGTCGCGCACGCCATGCGGGGGCTGCCGGCCGGTGAGGCGCGGCACCTGGACGAGCGCCTGGGCGCGCCGGACCTGACCGCCGGGGAGGTCGCCGGGCTGCGGGAGCTGGTGGCCCGCAGCGGCGCGCCGGAGCGAGTGGAGCAGCGGATCGAGGAGCTGCTGCGCCAGGCGCTGGCCGCACTGGAGGCGGCCCCGCTGGCGGACCCGGCGGCCCGCACGACGCTGCTGGCGCTGGCCGAGGCCGCCACCGTCCGCAAGTACTGACAGGTACCGGCAGGTACTGACAGATACCGGCAGGTACCTGCCGGGACTGACACGCAGCCGGGAAGGGCGCCGGGCGCCCCCGGGGCAGCGCGTACGGAACGGACGGCGGCGGCCCCGCCGGTCAGACCTCGCGCAGCCGGCGGGCGAACTCGGCGGCCGCGGCCCCCGGGTCCTCCGCGGCGGTGATGGCCCGCACCACCACCACCCGGCGGGCGCCGGCGGCCAGCACCTCGTCCAGGTTGCCGAGGTCGATGCCGCCGATGGCGAACCACGGCCGCGCGGTCCCCAGCTTCGCCGCGTACTCGACCAGGCCGAGGCCCGGCGCGGGGCGGCCCGGCTTGGTCGGGGTCGGCCAGACCGGCCCGGTGCAGAAGTAGTCGACGCCGGGCTCGGCGGCGGCCGCGTCCACCTCGGACTCCGCGTGGCAGGACCGTCCGATCAGCACGTCCTCGCCGATGATCGCCCGGGCGGCGGGCACCGGCAGGTCGTCCTGCCCGAGGTGCAGCACGTCCGGGCCGGCCGCGTGGGCGACGTCGGCGCGGTCGTTGACGGCGAGCAGTTTGCCGTGGCGGCGGCAGGCGTCGGCGAAGACCTCCAGCGCCGCCAGCTCCTGCCGGGCCTCCAGGCCCTTGTCCCGGAGCTGGACGATGTCCACGCCGCCCGCCAGCGCGGCGTCCAGGAACTCGGCGAGGTCGCCGCGCTCGCGCCGGGCGTCGGTGCACAGGTAGAGCCGGGCGCCGGCGAGCCGGGCGCGGCGGTCGGTCGCGGCCGGGTCGGTCACAGCGCCATCGCCTGGGCGCGGCGCTTGACCTCGGTGGCCCGGTTCTCCCAGAGCGCCTGGACGGGGGTGCCGGGCAGCGACGGGTCCTCGGTGAACATCCACACGAGGGCCTCCTCGTCGCTGAACCCGCTGTCGCGCAGCACCGTCAGCGTGCCGACCAGGTGCTTGACCGGGCCGGTCTCGTCGATGAACGCCGCCGGGACCTGCAGCGACTTGTTGGGGCCGCGCCGGACGGCGATCAGGTCACCCTTCTTGACCATGTTGCGGACCTCGGTGACCACCACACCCCACTTCTCGGAGATGTCGGGGAGGTACAGCCACGCGGGGACCAGGGCTTCAATCTTGGCTTCGATCTCACTCACAAGCACCAGACTGCCACCTCGGCGGCCCGCCGCGCACCAACGGGTCCGCCGCCCCGCGCTACCCGGCGGCCAGGGCCGCCTTCAGCGGGACCGCCGGATCGGCGGCGCGGGCCGGGTCGAGCACGGCTCCGCGCTCGACCAGCCGACGGCCCTGGGTGAGGTCGCGCGGCCGGTCCACCGCGAGCAGCGCCCGCAGGACGCCGTCGCGCAGCCACAGCACCGACCAGTCCGGGTCCTGCGGCGAACCGCGCCACAGCAGCTCGTCGTCCGCGCCGTGCCGCCCGGCGTACTGGACCATCCGCCCGAACTGCTCGGACCAGAAGTACTGCACCGGGTCGTACGGCGGCGCGTCCGCGCCGAGCAGGGTGGCGGCGACCGCCTCGCCGGACTGCAGCGCGTGGTCCCAGTGCTGGACGGTGAGCCGGGTGCCGGAGCGCGCCGAGGGGTAGCTGACGCAGTCGCCGGCCGCGAGGACGCCGGGCACGGTGGTGCGCAGCCGCTCGTCGACCAGGACGGCGCCGGCCGCGTCCAGGGCGACCCCGGTGCCGGACAGCCAGCCGGTGGCCGGGCGGGCGCCGATGCCGACCACCACCTCGTCGGCGGGCAGGTGCGAGCCGTCGGCGAGCAGCACCGCGCCCGGCTCGACGGCGGCGACGCCGGTGCCGCAGCGCAGGTCCACCCCGGCCTCGGCGTACCAGGCGGCCATCGCCCGGCCGACCTCCGCGGGCAGCGCGCCGGGGACGGGCGCCGGGCCGGCCTCGACGACGGTCACCTCGCAGCCGGCCGTCCGGGCGGCGGTGGCCACCTCGGCGCCGATCCAGCCCGCGCCGACCAGCACCAGGCGCAGGCCGGGGCGGAGCAGGGCGCGCAGCGCGAGCGCGTCGTCCAGGTTGTGCAGCAGGTGGGCGCGCTCGGCGCCGGGCAGGGCGCGCGGCTCGGCGCCGGTGGCGATCACCAGCGCGGCGTACGGCTCGTTCCCGGCGTCGGTGTGCAGCACGCCCGCGCCGCCGGGGCCGCCGGGGGTGAGGCCGGTGGCCCGGCGGCCGGTCAGCAGTTCGACGTCGAGCCCGGCGAAGTCGAGGTCCAGGGCGGTGCTGTCGGCCTTGCCGAGCAGGACGTCCTTGGAGAGCGGCGGCCGGTCGTACGGCGCGTGCGGCTCCTCGCCGACCAGCGTGATCCGCCCCTGGAAGCCGTCGCGCCGCAGCACCGCGGCGCACTGCGCCCCGGCCAGCCCGGCGCCGACCACGACCACCCGATCCGTCTGTCCCGTTCCGCTCAGCTCAGCCACGCCGTCACTGTACTGAGCCCGGTCCGAGCTCTCCGGACCGAGGGCTCGTCCTCACACCCCCGTCGTCGTCCGCCCGGAGGGCGGGCCGGGCGGCGTCCGGGTGCGTGCGTCCCGAAGCGGAGGCGGGGGGCACCTCCCGGCCGCAGGGCCGGCGGCGCGCCGCCCGGCAGGCGGGGGCCCGACGACGGGCCCCGGGGCCCGTCCGGGCCGCCCCCTTCGCGGGCGCCTTCAGGGGCGACGCCGCCCGGAGTTAAGGTGGGGGCACCATCACGGGAGCCCGGCGCACCGGGCTGAGAGGCGGGCTGGCACGGCCTGCGACCGTCCGAACCTGATCCGGGTCATTCCGGCGAAGGGAGAACAGCTTTGACACGCCTGGGACGGGGCGCCCACGCCGAGGTGCTGGTCATCGGCGGTGGGATCATCGGACTCGTCGTCGCCTGGCGGGCGGCCCAGCGCGGACTGCGCGTCGTCGTGGTCGACCCCCGGCCGGGCCACGGCGCCGCCCAGGTCGCGGCGGGCATGCTCGCCCCGGTCACCGAACTCCAGTACGGCGAGGAGCCGCTGCTGCGCCTCGGGATGGCCTCCAACGAGCGGTACGCGGCCTTCGCCGCCGAACTCACCGAGGCGAGCGGTGGCACGGACACCGGCTACCGCCGGTGCGGCACCCTGGCCGTCGCCCTGGATTCCGACGACCGCGCCGAGCTGCGCGAGCTGCACGCCTTCCACCAGCGGCTGGGCCTGGACTCGCAGTGGCTCACCGGTCGCGAGGCCCGCCGGCTGGAGCCGATGCTCGCCCCCGGCGTGCGCGGCGGCCTGCACGTCACCGACGACCACCAGGTCGACGGCCGCCGGCTGGCCGAGGCCCTGCTGCACGCGTGCGGGCGCACCGGCGTGGTGGTGCACCGCACCGAGGCCGCCGAGCTGCTGGTCGAGCACGACCGGGCGACCGGCGCCCGGCTGGCCACCGGGGAGAGCGTCACCGCCGACCGGGTCGTGCTCGCGGCCGGCTCGCGCAGCCATCTGCTGCCCGGCCTGCCCCCGGGCGTGCTGCCCGCCATCCGCCCGGTCAAGGGCCAGGTGCTGCGGCTGCGGGTGCCCGAGGCGTACCGGCCGTTCCTCTCCCGCAACGTGCGCGCCGTCGTCCGCGGCGGCCACCTCTACCTGGTGCCGCGCGAGAACGGCGAGCTGGTGGTCGGCGCGACCACCGAGGAGCAGGGCCACGACACCACGGTGACCGCCGGCGGGGTGTACGAGCTGCTGCGCGACGCGCACGAGCTGGTCCCCGGCATCACCGAGCTGCCACTGGTGGAGACCGGCGCCGGGCTGCGGCCCGGCTCGCCGGACAACGCGCCGCTGCTCGGCCCGACCGCGCTGCCCGGGCTGGTCGCCGCCACCGGCCACTACCGCAACGGCGTCCTGCTGACGCCCGTCACCGGCGACGTGCTGGCCGAGTACCTGGCCACCGGCACCCTGCCGGAGCTCGCCCTCCCGTTCTCCCCCACCCGATTCACGAAGGTCCCGGCATGAGCCCCCGCACGAGCGACATCCCCCTGAGCGTCAACGGCGAGCCCCGCGAGGTGCCCGCCTCGACCACCCTCGCCGAGGTGGTCGCCACCCTCAGCCAGGCGCACTCCGGCGTCGCGGCCGCGCTGAACGAGGCCGTGGTGCCGCGTGCCGAATGGCCGCGCACGCCGCTGTCGGCGGGCGACCGGATCGAGATCCTCACCGCCGTCCAGGGGGGCTGACCGATGGCCGACGACCTTCTCACCATCGCCGGGACGTCCTTCTCCTCCCGGCTGATCATGGGCACCGGCGGCGCCCCCAGCCTGGAGGTCCTGGAGCAGGCGCTCCGGGTGTCCGGCACCGAGCTGACCACGGTGGCGATGCGCCGGGTGGACGCCGGCACCCGGGGCTCGGTGCTCGACGTGCTGACCCGCAACGGCATCCGGGTGCTGCCCAACACGGCCGGCTGCTTCACCGCCGGCGAGGCCGTGCTGACGGCCCGGCTGGCCCGCGAGGCGCTCGGCACGGACTGGGTGAAGCTGGAGGTGATCGCCGACGAGCGGACCCTCCTGCCGGACCCGATCGAGCTGCTGGACGCCGCCGAGACGCTGGTCGACGACGGCTTCACCGTGCTGCCGTACACCAACGACGACCCGGTGCTGGCCCGCAAGCTGGAGGACGTCGGCTGCGCGGCGATCATGCCGCTGGGCTCGCCGATCGGCTCCGGCCTCGGCATCCGCAACCCGCACAACTTCCAGCTGATCGTGGAGGGCGCGGGCGTCCCGGTGATCCTGGACGCCGGCGCCGGGACCGCCTCGGACGTGGCGCTGGCGATGGAGCTGGGCTGCGCCGCGGTGATGCTGGCGTCCGCCGTCACCCGGGCCCAGGACCCGGTGCTGATGGCCGACGCGATGCGGCACGCCGCCGAGGCCGGCCGCCTCGCCCACCGGGCCGGCCGGATCCCGCGCCGGTTCCACGCCGAGGCGTCCTCCGCGATGGCCGGCCGCGCCGATCTGGACACCCGCGAGCACCCGGCTTTCTGAGCGACCGACATTCCGGATAAAGATCCGATCATCATCCTGGTGTCACAAACCGGGCACAGAGCGGCCCCGAGGGCGGTGTCCCCCGGGGCCGGCGCACCCCCACGCCCTAGACTCGCCGGGTGGACATGGCATTGCGCGACCCCCTGATCGGTACCCTGCTCGACGGCCGGTACCGGGTCGAGCGGCGGATCGCCGCGGGCGGGATGTCCACCGTCTACCAGGGCAACGACACCCGGCTCGACCGGATCGTGGCGCTCAAGGTGATGCACCCCTCGCTGGCCGGCGACACCGCGTTCACCACCCGTTTCATCCGCGAGGCCAAGGCCGTCGCCCGGCTCGCCCACCCCAACGTCGTCAACGTCTTCGACCAGGGCGCCGACGCCGGGCACGTCTTCCTCGCCATGGAGTACGTGCCCGGCGGCACCCTGCGGGACCTCCTGCGCGACCGCGGCGCGCTCTCCGTCCGGGCCGCCCTGGACGTCCTGGAACCGGTGCTCGCCGCCCTCGGCGCGGCCCACCGGGCCGGTCTGGTGCACCGCGACGTCAAGCCCGAGAACGTGCTGATCACCGACGACGGCCTGGTGAAGGTCGCCGACTTCGGCCTGGTCCGGGTGCTGAACGCCGCCGACGGCGCCACCACCTCCACCACCGCGACCGCCGGCACCGTGCTCGGCACCGTCTCCTACCTCGCGCCCGAACAGATCCGCCCCGGCGCCGAGACCGACCAGCGGGTGGACGTCTACGCGGCGGGCATCCTGCTGTACGAGATGCTCACCGGCTCCCGCCCGCACACCGGCGAGAACCCCGTCCAGGTGATGTACCGCCACCTGCACGAGGACATTCCGCCGCCGTCCGCCGCCGTCCCCGGGGTGACGCCCGAGCTGGACGCCATAGTGGCGGGCGCCTGCGCCCGGGACCGCGCGCACCGCCCGCACGACGCGGTCGAGCTGCTCGCCGCGCTCCAGCGGGTCCGCCGCGGGCTCACCCCGGACCAGCTGGACGCCGAACCGCCCGCCGCCACCCGCCCCGGCCCGGGGTACCCGGCCGGCGAGGCGACCTCGGTGCTCACCCCGGTGCTGCTGCCGCCCCCGGTCGAGCGCACCAGCGTGCTGGACGTGCCGCCGGACGTCATGGACCAGCTGCTCACCGAGCCGCGCCCGTACGACGAGCCGCCGCCGGAGCGCGCCCCGCGCCCGCCGCGCGCCCGGCGCACCCGCTCCGGCGCCCGCCGGCTGCCGCGCGGACCGCTGATCTGGACGGCCGTGGTCCTCGCCGTGGCCCTGCTGGTCGGCGGGGCGACGTACGCGATCTCCGGCGCCGTGTACGGCACCGTGCCGGGCGTGCTCGGCAAGAACCGGACCGAGGCGGAGCGGATCCTGGACGCCGCCGGCATGCACGGCAAGGTCTCCGAGGTGTACAGCGAGTCCGTCCCGGCCGGCCAGGTGATGGCGGCCACCCCCGGGGTGGGCACCCGGACCAGGAAGAGCGACGCCGTCACCCTCACCGTCTCGCGCGGGCCCAAGCGGATCGCCGTGCCCGACGTGGTCGGCCGCCCGTCCGCGCAGGCCGCGTCGGCGCTGACCGGGGCGCAGCTGACGGCCGGCACGGTCACCGAGACCTACAACGACACCGTCGCCGAGGGCTCGGTGATCAGCAGTTCGCCGGCGGCCGGGCAGCAGGTGCCGGAGAACACGCCGGTCGCGCTGGTGGTCAGCAAGGGCATGGTGCCGGTCCCGGACGTCACCGGGATGTCCAAGGAGGCCGCGGAGAAGGCGCTCCAGGCGGCCGGGTTCTCGATGCAGAGCAACGGGGTCAACCTGTTCGGCACCGGCAAGGTGACCGGCCAGTCCCCGGCGGCGGGCGAGCGCCGCCCGCAGCGCACCGTGGTCACGGTCAACTTCCCGTTCCTCTAGGCCCGGGGCCGGTACCGGCCGGGCGGGACCGGCCGGGCGGGACCGCACCGCTAGCGCAGCGGTCCGTCGCCCGGCTGCTCCTGGTGGGTGTAGCGCTGCTCCCGCCACGGGTCGGCCCGGTTGTGGTAGCCGCGTTCCTCCCAGAAGCCGCGCCGGTCGGCCCGCATGTACTCGACCGCCCGGACCCACTTGGGGCCCTTCCAGGCGTACAGCCGCGGGACCACCAGCCGCACCGGGAAGCCGTGCTCGGCGGTGAGCGTCTCGCCGTCCCGGTGGGTGGCGAGCAGGGTGTCGGGCGCGGCGAAGTCCTCCAGCCGCAGGTTGGCGCTGTAGCCGTACTCGGCCCAGACCATGACGTGGGTGACGTCGGTGTCCGGCGGCACCAGGTCCAGCAGGACGGCGGCGGGCACCCCGGTCCACTCGCCGTCGAGCACGGAGAACCTGGTCACGCAGTGCAGGTCGGCCCGGACGGTGGTGCGGGGCAGGGCGTTGAAGCCCGCGAAGTCCCAGCTGTGCTTCTCCGCCGAGGCGGTCGCCCCGAACACCTGGAGGTCCCAGGTCAGCGGCTTGAAGCGGGGCACCGGGCCGTAGTGCAGGGCGGGCCAGCCGCGCTGCACGCGCTGGCCCGGCGGGAGCCCGGGGTCAGACGGCGGCGACGGTTCTTGTTCGGACTGACCCATGGATCCATGGTGACAGACGGCGGGCGACGCCCGGTGCGCGCCCCTTCATCACCTCGTGCGCCCGCTCGCACGGGTCAACAGCGGAGCGCCCTCCTCCCGCGCGCCACCTCACGCGCGGGGCAAATCGGATATTCCGACACATGTCCTAGTGAGTGTGAACTTACTGGAATTTCGTCCCATCTCGGTGCCAGGATGCCTGGAGCCGACGCCGGAGGGTAAACGGTCCCGGTCCCGCACGCGAGCAGGAAGGCAGCGCCATGAAGGGCGACGCAGAGGTCATCGAGTTCCTCAACGAACAGCTCACCGCCGAGCTGACCGCAATCAACCAGTACTTCCTGCACGCCAAGATGCAGGAGAACTTCGGCTGGACGAAGCTCGCCAAGTACACCCGGCACGAGTCCTTCGACGAGATGAAGCACGCCGAGGTGCTCACCGACCGCATCCTCTTCCTCGACGGGCTGCCCAACTACCAGCGGCTCTTCCACGTCCGGATCGGCCAGACGGTCAAGGAGATGTTCGAGGCCGACCGGCAGGTCGAGGTCGAGGCGATCGACCGGCTGAAGCGCGGGATCGTGGTGATGCGGGCCAAGAACGACATCACCTCGGCCAACATCTTCGAGTCGATCCTGGCGGACGAGGAGGAGCACATCGACTACCTCGACACCCAGCTCGAACTGGTCGAGAAGCTCGGGGAGGCGCTCTACATCGCCCAGCTGATCGAGCAGCCGGAGTCCTGACCGGCTCCGGCACCGCCCCGGGGCTCCGGTCAGGCCGCGCGCAGCGGCGCCCGCGCCGGCACCGACGGAGCGGCGGCGGACGCGGCCCCGGCCTCCGGGTCGGCCAGGCCCAGCCTGGCGGCGAGCCGGGCGGTCGGGCAGGGCCGGGCGCCGTGCTCGCCGAGCAGGGCCTGGATCCGCCGCACGCAGGAACCGCAGTCGGTCCCGGCCTTGCAGCCCTTGGCGATCTGGCGGGGGGTGTTGGCACCGCCGTCGATCGCCTGCTTCACCTGGTCCTCGGTGACCGCATGGCACATGCACACGTACATTGCGGTCTCTCCCGGGGTGAAGCGGTGAAGCGGAGCGGATCTTGACTAAGGCAAGCCTCAGTTCACTAAGCCTCACCTTACCCGGCCGTGCCGGGTACGCAAAAGCCTCCCCCGCCCGGGAGAACCCCGGGCGGGGGAGGCTTCTGTCACAGTCGGAGCGCCCGCGGGCGCCGGTCCGTGGCCGGTCAGTTGCCGCCGCGGTACATCTCGGCGACCAGGAACGCCAGGTCCAGCGACTGGCTGCGGTTGAGCCGCGGGTCGCAGGCCGTCTCGTAGCGCTGGTGCAGGTCGTCGACCAGCACCTCGTCGCCGCCGCCGACGCACTCGGTGACGTCGTCGCCGGTCAGCTCCACGTGGATGCCGCCCGGGTGGGTGCCGAGCGCGCGGTGCACCTCGAAGAAGCCCTTGACCTCGTCGAGCACGTCGTCGAAGCGGCGGGTCTTGTGACCGCTGGACGCCTCGAAGGTGTTGCCGTGCATCGGGTCGCAGATCCAGACCGGCTGCGCGCCGGAGGCGGTGACCTTCTCCACCAGGGCCGGCAGGTGGTCGCGGACCTTGCCCGCGCCCATCCGGGTGATGAAGGTGAGCCGGCCGGGCTCGCGCTCCGGGTCCAGCTTCTCGATCAGGGTCAGCGCCTCGTCGACCGAGGTGGTCGGGCCGAGCTTCACGCCGATCGGGTTGCGGATCTTCGAGGCGAACTCGATGTGCGCGTGGTCCAGCTGGCGGGTGCGCTCGCCGATCCACACCATGTGGCCGGAGACGTCGTACAGCTCGCCGGTGCGCGAGTCCACGCGGGTCAGCGCGGTCTCGTAGTCCAGGATCAGCGCCTCGTGGGACGAGAAGAACTCGACCGTCCTGAACTCCTCCGGCGCCACGCCGCAGGCGTTCATGAACGCCAGCGCGTTGTCGATCTCGCGGGCGAGCTGCTCGTAGCGCTGGCCGGCCGGCGAGTTGCGCACGAAGTCCTGGTTCCAGGCGTGCACCTGGCGCAGGTCGGCGTAGCCACCGGTGGTGAAGGCGCGCACCAGGTTGAGCGTCGCGGCGGAGGCGTTGTACATCCGCTTCAGGCGCTCCGGGTCCGGGATCCGGGACTCGGGGGTGAACTCGAAGCCGTTCACCGAGTCGCCCCGGTAGACCGGCAGGGTCACGCCGTCGCGGGTCTCGGTCGACTTGGAGCGCGGCTTGGAGTACTGGCCGGCGATGCGGCCGACCTTGACGACCGGCACCGAGGCCGCGTACGTCAGCACGGCCGCCATCTGCAGCAGGGTCTTCAGCTTGTTGCGGATGTGCTCCGCCGAGACACCGTCGAAGGCCTCGGCGCAGTCACCGCCCTGCAGCAGAAACGCCTCACCACGGGCCACGGCACCGAGCCGGGCGCGCAGCTGGTCGCACTCGCCCGCGAAGACGAGCGGCGGATACGAGGCGAGCTCGGCAAGGGTCTTGCGCAGAGCCTCTTGGTCCGGCCATTCAGGCTGCTGCGCCGCGGGCAGGGACTGCCAGGAGTGGGGATTCGTCACGGTCACGGGCTCAAGGCTACGGGGTGCGACAACCGATTCGTGACCACCGCCCGAGGGGTGAGACACCTTGCGGACATTCGGGTGACCGGCCTCACTCCCGGCCGGCATCCGCTAGGCTCGGGCCCGTGAACACGCCGCACACCTCCTCCTGGTGGTGGGCCGACCCCCTGGGTGGCCCACAGCCCGCGCGTTCCTAGACGCAGACGACCGGCCGCCCCTCGGGGCGGCCGTCGGCTTTCTCCAGCCGGCCGACAGCCCTCCCGGGAGCGGATCCCCCACCGCCGCAAGCCACCCGGAAGGAACGCCGTTACCGTGACCAGCGCCGCCGACCTGCTCGCCCGTCTCACCGCCGCCGACGCACCGGCCTTCGCCCTGCTGCACCGCCGCACCCCGCGCACCGCGCCGGACACCGTCGAGGTCCTGATCGGCACCGTCGACGCCTACGAGCGGCTGGCCGACCTCCCGGTCCGCCACGGCGTCCCCGCCGACGGCCCCGTGCACGACCTGCTCGCGCTCGTCCCCTACCGGCAGATCCGCGAGCGCGGCTTCGAGGCGCACGACGACGCCACCCCGCTCCGGGCCCTCGCCGTCACCGAGCAGTACGCCCTGCCGCTCGCCGAGGTCGCCGCCGCGCTCCCCCGGCTGCCGGTCACGCTGAGCGGCGGCGGCTTCGACGTCGACGACGCCGAGTACGCCGAGATCGTCCGCCGGGTGATCGAGGAGGAGATCGGCCGCGGCGAGGGCGCCAACTTCGTCATCCGCCGCGACTTCACCGCGACGCTGGAGGCCCCCGGCGGAGCCGGTGACGGACACTGCTCGTCCGCGCTCGCGCTCACCCTGTTCGGCCGGCTGCTGGAGCAGGAGCGCGGCGCCTACTGGACCTTCCTGGTGCACACCGGCGAGCGTCCGGCCGACGGCCTGCCCGGCCGCTGCCTGGTCGGCGCCTCCCCCGAGGTGCACGTCCGGCAGAGCGGCGGGACGGTCGTGATGAACCCGATCTCCGGCACCTACCGCTACCCGGCCTCCGGCGCCGGCCTCGACTCGCTGCTCGCCTTCCTCCACGACCCCAAGGAGCTGGAGGAGCTGACCATGGTGGTCGACGAGGAGCTCAAGATGATGTGCACCGTCGGCGACCTCGGCGGCCAGGTGCTCGGCCCCCGGCTCAAGGAGATGTCCCACCTCGCGCACACCGAGTACGAGCTGCGCGGCCGCACCTCGCTGGACGTCCGCGAGGTGCTCAAGGAGACGATGTTCGCCGCCACCGTCACCGGCAGCCCGGTGCAGAACGCCACCCGGGTGATCAAGCGCTACGAGCGCGGCGGGCGCGGCTACTACTCCGGCGCGCTCGCCCTGATCGGCCGCTCGGCCAGCGGCGGCCAGCTGCTGGACTCGCCGATCTGCATCCGCACCGCCGACATCGACCCGGCCACCGGCCGGCTCGCCGTCCGGGTCGGCGCGACCCTGGTGCGCCACTCCGACCCGCTCTCCGAGGTCGCCGAGACCCACGCCAAGGCCGCCGGGGTGCTCACCGCGATCGGCGCCCGCCCTGCCCCCGACCGCCCGGCCGGCCCGAACGGCCCGCGGCTGGCCGACGACCACCGCGTCCAGGCCGCGCTGGACGCCCGGCGGGCCGGGCTCGCCCCGTTCTGGCTGCGGATGCAGCAGCCGGCCCGGGTCACCGAGGACCTGGAGACCCTGGTCGTCGACGGCGAGGACACCTTCACCGCGATGCTCGCCCACCTGCTGACCTCGCTCGGCCACCGGGTCACCGTGGTCCGCTACGACGAGCCGGGGCTGCGCGAGCGGGTCGCCGCCCACCGGGGCCCGCTGGTGCTCGGCCCCGGCCCGGGCGACCCGGCCGCCGGGGGCGATCCCAAGATGGCGGTGCTGCGCCCGGTCGTCACCGACGCGCTGGCCGCCGTCCGCGCGGGCCGGCGCACCGCCCCGCTGCTCGCCGTCTGCCTCAGCCACCAGCTGCTGTCCGCCGCGCTCGGGCTGCCGCTGGTCCGCAAGGCGGTGCCGTACCAGGGCGCGCAGGAGAGCATCGAGCTGTTCGGGACGCGGCGCACGGTCGGCTTCTACAACGCCTTCACCGCCCGCTGCGACGACGCCGACGCCGCCCGGCTGGCCGCCGAGGGCGTCGAGGTGTCCCGCGACCCGCTGACCGGGGACGTCCACGCGCTGCGCGGGCCGGGCTTCGCCGGGCTGCAGTTCCACCCGGAGTCGGTGCTCACCCGGGAGGGCGTGGAGATCGTCGCCGGGCTGCTGCGCGAAGCGGTGGCCGCGCCCCGCTGACCGCCGCGCCGGGCGGGGCGCCGTTTGCGCTCCCCGCCCGGCCGGCCGTCAGATCTCGTCGTCCAGCCCCTGTTCGATCGCGTACCGGACCAGCTCGACCCGGTTGTGCAGCTGGAGCTTGCCCAGGGTGTTCTGGACGTGGTTCTGCACCGTGCGGTGCGACAGCACCAGCCGGTCGGCGATCTGCTTGTACGACAGGCCCTTGGCGACCATCCGCAGCACCTCGGTCTCCCGGGCGGTCAGCTGCGGGACGACCGGCGCGGCCGGGGCGGGCGGCTCGGCGGCCAGCCGGCGGAACTCGCCGAGCACCAGGCCGGCCAGGCCGGGGGTGAACACCGCGTCGCCGACGGCGGTGCGGCGCACCGCGTCCAGCAGTTCCTCCCGCCCCGCCGACTTCACCAGGTAGCCGGTGGCACCGGACTTCACCGCCTCCAGCACGTCCGCGTGCTCACCGCTGGCGGAGAGCACCAGGACGCGCACCGTCGGGTCGTGCGCGACGACCTGGCGGCAGACCTCGGCGCCCGACAGGGCGGGCAGGTTGAGGTCGAGCACCACGACCTGCGGGGAGCAGGCGCGGGCCCGGCGGACGGCCTCCTCGCCGTCGCCGGCCGTGGCCACCACGTCCAGCCCGGCCTCGGCGAGGTCGCGGGAGACGGCGTCGCGCCACATCGGGTGGTCGTCCACCACCATGACCCGCACCGGCCGCCCGGCGGGCGCCTGACGGTCGATCGGCTGCTCGATCGGCTGCTCGGTGGTCATGCTCGGGGCCCTTTCAGGGGAGGGGTCGGCACGGCGGGGCTCACCCGGGGCTCACCGGAGACCGGCCGGGGCGTCGGAGCCGGCGCGCGGGACCGTCAGTTCCACCTCGACGCCCTCACCGGGCGCCGAGTACAGCTCGGCGGTTCCGCCGAGGTCCCGCAGCCGGCCGCGGATCGACTGGGAGACGCCCAGCCGCCCGGCCCGCTCGGCCTCGCCGAGCCGCCCGGGCGCGAAGCCGGGACCGTCGTCGCGGATCGAGACGGTGACCGCCTGCGGCTCGTCCTCCAGCAGGATCCAGGCCCGCGCCGCGGGACCGGCGTGCTTGCGGACGTTGTCCACCGCGGCGCCGACGGCCGCGGCGAGCTCACCGGCGGCCGGGGCCGGCAGCAGCACCGGGGTGCCGGGGGCGGACAGCGTGACCCGCTCGTCCGCGTACCGGGCGAGCAGGGCGCGCAGGTCATGCGGCTGCTCCGGCCGCTGCGGCTGCTCCGCCTCGCGCCGGCCGGGCAGCGGGCCGCCGCTCATCAGCGCCCGCAGCGCCCGTTCCTGCTCGCCGGCCAGCCGCCCCAGCTCGGCGAGGTCCGCGCCGTCGGCCGGAGCGGCGGTGCCGGGCGGGGCCCCGGCGCCCCGGCGCTGGACCAGGGCGAGCACCTGCAGCACGCCGTCGTGGATGTCGCGGGAGAGCCGCTCGCGCTCCCGGGTGGCCGCCTCGACCTGGAGCGCCCGGGTGAGCGTCGCCTCGCTGGCCCGGGCGAGTTCCATGACGTAGCCGATCGCGCAGCCGGCCAGCATCAACAGGACGATGTTGTGGATGTTGTCGCCGGTCGGGCCGCCGTGGCCGAGGATGTTGGCCACCCCGATCACCGAACCGGCGGCCGCCGCCCAGCGCCAGCCGCCCCGTCCGGCGAAGCCGAGCACGGTGCCGGCCGCCCAGATGGTGGGCAGGGTCGGCGCGCCGTGGCTGATCCGGGACGGCTCGTCGATCATGCCGCTCATCACGATGCCGGTGACGGCGAGGACGAGGTCGGTGGCGAGCACGTACCAGGTGCAGCGGTGCGGGCCGGAGAAGGCCCGGGTGGAGGCGAGCGTCCAGAGGGTCAGCGCGCCGAGGTAGATCCAGCCGGCGACCGG
The DNA here is from genome assembly GCF_042884635.1 of Kitasatospora sp. NPDC058115. Classification (NCBI taxonomy): domain Bacteria; kingdom Bacillati; phylum Actinomycetota; class Actinomycetes; order Kitasatosporales; family Streptomycetaceae; genus Kitasatospora; species Kitasatospora sp. NPDC058115. The sequence goes on along the minus strand of NZ_JBHVTL010000008.1, from coordinate 85,906 downwards.
GTGGACGAACTGCAGGTAGGAGTCGAAGTACCGGAGCAGCGCGTAGCAGAGCGCCAGCACCCGGAAGAAGGAGATGGCCCGCCAGAGCGGCAGCTCGACGGACATGCCGCCCGCCGCCACCGCCGCGCCGACCGTGCCGGGCGCGGGCCCGGATCTGCCGCCGTCCGTCATCCCTGCCGTCCTCCCCCCGGCGACCGGCCGGCCCCTGCTCAGGCCTGCCCGGTCCCCTTCTCCTGCTGCTCCTGCTCGGCCTTCGCGGCCTTCTCGGCCTCGGCGGCCTTCTCCGCCTCCGCCTTCTCCTCGGCCTTCTCGGCCTTGGCGGCGGCCTGCTCGGCCTTCTGGACGGCCTTGCGCTCGGCGTCGGCCTTCTTCTTGTCCTCGGAGATCTGGCGCTTGGCGGCCGTCGCGTAGATGTCCACGTACTCCTGGCCGGAGAGCCGCATGATCTCGTACATCACCTCGTCCGTCACCGAACGGAGGATGAAGCGGTCGTTCTCCATGCCGTGGTAGCGGGAGAAGTCCAGCGGGCGGCCGATCCGGATGCCCGGGCGGATGCCGAAGTTCGGGATCACCTGGCCGGGCGGCTGCACCTTCTCGGTGTCGATCATCGCGACCGGGATGACCGGCGCGCCGGTCGCCAGCGCGACGCGGGCCAGGCCGCCGACCTTGCCCCGGTAGAGCTTGCCGTCGGGCGAGCGGGTGCCCTCCGGGTAGACGCCGAACAGCTCGCCGCGGTCCAGCACGGCGATCGCCGAGCGGATCGCCGCCTCGCCGGCGCCGCGCACGCCCGAGCGGTCCACCGGGAGCTGGCCGACGCCCTTGAAGAAGGCGGCGGTCAGCCGGCCCTTGATGCCCGGCGTGGTGAAGTACTCGGCCTTGGCGATGAACGTCACCCGCCGCTTGATCAGCGCGGGGAAGAAGAAGGAGTCCGAGAAGGAGAGGTGGTTGCTCGCGATGATCGCGGCACCCTCGGTGGGAATGTTCTCCTCACCCTCGATCCACGGCCGGAAGAAGATCCGCAGCAGCGGCGCGACGATCATCTTCATCAGTCGGTAGAACAACCCGGGCCTCCTGTATTGCGGACCGGTCGATCCTAATGCCCCGTGGTGTCCGCCCGTGCCCCGCCCCGCCCCGACGGGGTGTCCCGCCCCCGGGTGACGGGGCGTCGGGCCGGGATCCCGGCGGGGGTGTACGGAGCGGGCGGGCCCGTGGGACGATGCGGATTCCGCAGCCTCCCGCACCGGCGCGCCCCGCACGCCCCCGTACGAACCAGCGCCACCCTCCAGCGTCCTCGCCCGCGAAGGAGTCCGCCATGCCGCTGCTGCCCGGCGCCGAACCGTACCGCCACCGGGGCGGAGCGGTGGGCGTCCTGCTCTGCCACGGCTTCACCGGCTCGCCGCAGTCGCTGCGGCCGTGGGCGGAGGACCTCGCCGCCGCCGGCTACACCGTCTCGCTGCCGCTGCTGCCGGGCCACGGGACCCGCTGGCAGGACATGCAGCCGACCCGGTGGGAGGACTGGTACGCCGAGGTCGAGCGGGAGCTGCTGGACCTCACGGCGCGCTGCGAGCGGGTGTTCGTCGTCGGGCTGTCGATGGGCGGCGGGCTGGCGCTGCGGCTGGCCGCGGTGCACGGGCCCGCGGTCGCCGGCCTGGTGCTGGTCAACCCGTCGGTGCGCTCGGACAACCCCGCGAGTGTCATTCTGCCGGTGCTGCGGCACCTGCTCCCGAGCCTGCCCGGGGTCGCCAACGACATCGCCCGGCCCGGCGCGGTCGAGCTGGGTTACGACCGGACGCCGCTGCACGCCGCCTGGTCGCTGGCCCGGCTGTGGAAGGAGGTCCAGCAGCGGCTGCCGCAGGTGACCCAGCCGGTGCTGCTCTTCCGCAGCCCGCAGGACCACGTGGTCTCCGCGGCCAACTCCGAGCTGGTGCTGGCCCGGATATCCTCGACCGATGTGACGGAGCGGCTGTGCCAGCGCAGCTACCACGTCGCGACGCTGGACCACGACGCGGCGGAAATATTCGCGACCGCCCAGGACTTCATCCGACGGCTGGCGCCCGCGCACGCGGCGGGCGTCACCCCGGCGAAATCCGACCACCACCAAGGCTGAAGGGCCGGAAGTGCACGAGAGCAGCACGGCGGGCGGCGAGGACGAGACGCCCCGCGAGGAGGGTGCGACCACCGGCGGCGCACGGCCGGGCGCCGGGCGGACGGACGGCGAGCAGACGGGCCGCGGGCCGGCGGGCGAGAAGGTGGCGGACGCTGCCGCCGCCGACGACGCCCCGGCGGGCGGCGAGTCCGGGGCTTCCGGAGCGGCGGGCGCTCCCGCGGCGACGGGGGCGGCCGGCGAGGGGGGTACGGGCACCGCGGCCGGGCCGTCGCCCCGGGCCCGTCGCGCGCCCGAGCGCAGCCAGGCCGAGCAGGACGAGATCTTCGCGGCGCTGATCGCCCAGTTCGACGACCCGGTCGACCTCAACAACCCGAACTGGCCGGAGATCGAGAACCTCCGGGCGCGCGGCGAGCTCAAGGGCCTCAAGGAGCCCGACGGCCGCCCCGGCGAGCCCGGCGACCTCTCCGACCTGGCGCCCCAGCCGCGCCCCCGCTCCGGCCGGCCGGTCATGCCGGCCGCCGGCTCCGGCCCGCGCGACTTCGAGCTGGCCGAGGAGACCGACGACGGCCACTTCGAGCCGCCCGAGCCGCCGCCGCTGCCGCCGGCCGACACCACCGCCAAGTTCGCCTGGCTCGCGGTGCTCGGCGGTCCGGCGCTGCTGCTCTTCGACGCGGTCGTCTGGCGCGAGGTCTCCGGCTGGCCCGCCTGGGTCGGGGTGGCCGCCTTCCTCGGCGGCTTCGCCACGCTGGTGGTCCGGATGAAGGAGCGCGACGAGGACGAGCCCGAGGACCCGCACGGCGGCGCGGTCGTCTGACCCCGCCGCTACGGCCGCGGCTCCCCGGTGACGGGCAGCTGCAGGACGGCGAGCACCGGGAGGTGGTCGGTGGCGGCCCGCAGGTCGGCCCCGGTGACGCCGGGCAGTCCGTGCGGGACGCCGCAGGCGAGCACCTCGATGCCCGGCGTGGCGAAGACGGCGTCCAGCCGCTGGTAGGGGTTCTCCGGGACGGACGTCATCTCGCCGCCCCAGGGCGCCACCACGTGCCCGTCCTGGAGCCGGCCGGCCAGCGAACGCCAGCCCGGGCCGTCCGGGTGCTCGTTGAAGTCCCCCGCGATCACCCCGAGTTCGGCGTGCCGCAGCTGCCCGGCGAGCAGGTCGAACTGCCGCCGCCGCTCGTCCGCGTCCAGGCTGAGGTGACAGCTGGTGACGGTGAACGGCACCGCACCGGGCACCTCGACCAGCGCGGTCGCGAAGCCGCGCGCGTGCAGGCCGCGGGTCTTCGGCAGCAGCCGGTCGTGGACGGCCAGCACCCGCACGCCGGGGCGGCCGAGCACCAGCGGCCCGGCGGCGGTCCGGCCGCCGCCGGCGAGGACCACGGTGCCGGTCCGCCGGGCGAGCCCGCCGGCCTGCCCCTCGGGGCGCCAGTAGCGCGGTGACTCCTGGACGCAGACGAGGTCGGGCGCGCAGGCGCGGATCACCCGGGCCAGCGCGCGGCGGTCGTCGCGCAGCGAGCGGACGTTGTAGCTGAGCAGCCGCAGCCGGCCGGGCGCGGGCGGCGGCAGTTCGGCGGGTGCGGTGGTCATCGCGGTGTCCTCCCCCGGGCGCCCCGGACGTCCCCGGCGGCTTCGGTGTCCTCGGTGCTCTCGGTGTCCTCGGTGTCCTCGGTGACGACCGTACGACAGGACGGCACGCGGCGCGGCCCGCCCCTCCGGGCGGAGGGACGGGCCGCGGTGGAGCCGGGGCGGGCGGGTCAGACCGTGCGGGTCAGACCGTGCGGGCCAGGTCGGCCGCGCCGGCGATGCCGGCGGCCGAGCCGGTCGAGGCGAGCACCACCTCGGCGCGCGGACGGTGCACCCCGCCGGTCAGGTAGTGCTCGAACGCCTTGGCGACCGGGTCGAGCAGCAGCCGGCCGGAGTCGGAGACCCCGCCGCCGAGCACGAAGACGCCCGGGTCGAAGAGCGCCGCGAGGTCGGCCATCCCCCGGCCCAGCCAGTCGGCCAGCTCGGCGTAGCACTCCAGGGCGAGCGGGTCGCCCTCCTCGGCGGCCTGGGTGATGTGGATGCCGCGGATCGTCTCGGCAACGCCGTCGTTGAGCTCCAGCATCCGCTTGCCGCGCAGCGGGTCGGCGGCGGAGCGCTCGCGGCCGTAGCGGCGCAGCGCCCGGCCGGAGCCGTACTGCTCCCAGCAGCCCTTGCCGCCGCAGCCGCAGGGCAGGCCGTCCGGGACCATGTTGAGGTGGCCGATCTCGCCGGCCACCCCGAACCGGCCGCGGTGCAGCCGGCCGTCCAGGACGAGGCCGCCGCCGATGCCGGTGCCGACGGTGATCAGCACCATGTCCTCGTGGCCGGTGCCCGCGCCGAACCGGTACTCGGCCCAGGCGGCGCAGTTGGCGTCGTTCTCGATGACCGCGGGCAGGCCGGTGAGCTCCTCGATCCGGCCGCGCAGGGGCTCGTCCTCCCAGGCGATGTTGGGGGCGAAGATCACCGTCGAGCGGTTGCGGTCGACGAAGCCGGGGGCGCCGACGCCGGCCGCGGTCACGTCGGGGTACTGCTCCTTGAGCTCGCGCACGGCCTGCGCGATCGCGTCGACCGCCCACTGCGGGTCGGCCGGGGTGGGCACCCTGGTCCGGGCGAGGATCTCGCCGGCCTCGTCGACCACACCTGCCGCGATCTTGGTCCCGCCGACGTCGACGCCGATGGTCAGAGCCATGTGTCCCTCAGCTATTCACTCGTTCCCGCTGGACGGAACGGTACCGCCCAACCATGCCCCCGTACACACCGCCGCCTACATTAACCGAAGACAATACGGCGCCAACCCGGCCGAGCCCCTTCAAAAGTCGTACATTTTCGGCCGTCACGTCGCAAGGTGAAGCCGGAACACGCCCCCGGGGGCGTCAGGGGTTCACTGCTTGTCGGACGGGTCCTCAGGCGTGTCGTCCAGGTCCACCCGCTCGCTGCGGGCCGGGGCGCCCGCGGTCCAGCGGTGCTCGTGGCCGGCGACCGCGGCCCGGTAGGCGGCCAGCAGTTCGGAGCCGGCGGCGGCCAGACCGGTGCCGGCGGCGGCGAGGTGGCCGTAGACCTCGGGCTGCTTCTCGCGCAGCCGGTCGGCCAGCCCGGCCAGCGAGATCAGGGTCCCGGCGCTCGCCTCCTGGGCCTTCTCGCCGACGACGGAGGCGAACCGGCGCACCTCGTCCACCAGCGGGCCCAGCTCCGGGCCGAACGGGTGCGGGCTCCCGTCCTGTTCGGCGGTGGGCTCGGTCCGGTCCGTGGTGGTCATCTCGCGCACGCCTCCTCAGCAGCGGCGGCCGCACCCGCGGCCACCCGCCCCGACGCTACCGGACCGGGAAGGGGGCCCGGCCCCCGAACGGGTGCGGGCTAACGGGGCCACAGGGCGGGGTCGGGGGTGAAGCGGACGGCGAGGACGCCGTCGTGCAGTCCCGCGCCGGCGACCGTGCAGCGGCGCAGCGCCGAGGGCAGGGTGAGCACCCGCCGGTGGGCGCCGAGGCCGACCACCAGTTCGTCGCCGCGCCGCACCAGGTCGAGGTCGGCGCGGTCGGCACCGGGCAGGTCCAGGTGCCAGACGAGCAGGCCGTCGGCGGCCAGCCGGTCCTCGACGGTCCAGGGCCCGGCCGGACGCGGCCCGGGGCCCGGGCCGGTGCCGTAGAGGCGGTCGGCAACGGCCTCCGGGGTGGCCTCGGCGGGCCCGGTGGTGAGCACCGGGAGGTCCGCGCAGCCGGCGGCCAGCGCGGCCAGTTCGTCCTGCCGGCGGCGGGCCAGGGCGGCCAGCCAGGGGTCGGGCGAGCCGGTCGCGGCGTCCGGCAGCACGCCGTGCACCACCACGGCGTCCGGGAGGTGGCCGTGCAGGGCCAGTCCGGCGCGGATCCGGCGCAGTTCGTCGAAGGGGTGGGCGTCGGCGGAGGTGACCAGGCGGACGCTGGTGCCGGGCGCGGTGATCGCGGCGCGCGCGGCGGCGAGTGCGCCGGCCGCCTTGCCGCGCGCCTCGTACAGCCAGTCGGCGGGCATCGGCACCCCGGCGAGGCCGGCCAGCAGCGGGCGCAGCGCCCGGGCGGCCTGGCGCTGCTCGGGGACGAGCCGGGCCAGGTAGCGCTCCAGTTGTTCGGGCAGCGCGAGGGTGGCGATGAGGTCGGCGGGCGGCGGGGCGAGCACCACCAGGACGTCCGCGTCGGCCGCGGGCAGCGCGCGCAGCAGGGCGAGCCGGGCGGTGCCGGGCAGGGAGGTGAGCTCCTCGGGGTCGAGCGGGTCGGCGCCGAGCAGGTCGAGCGCGGGCTTCAGCCGGCCGCCGATCTCGCCGAGGGCGTGCCGGAAGGCGGCCTGCTCGTCGGTCCGGGCGACGGTCAGGCCGGGGGCGTACGCGGTCGGTGCGGCCTCCAGCCGGACGCCGAGGGCGGCGTCCAGGGTGCGGTGGGGGTCGTCGGCGGCCAGCAGGACGGTGCGCAGGCCCCGGCGGGCGGCGTGCAGCGCGGTGGCGGCGGCCACCACGGGCGCCGCCCGGTCGCCGCTGACCAGGATGGTGCGAGTCGCCGTCATGCCGTGCCGCCCCCGTTCGTCCGTGCCGCCGCGCTCAGAGCGCCTTGCCGGCGGCGGTGTCCTCGACGCGCTTCTTCAGACCGGCCAGGGCCCGGTCGATGATGACCTTCTCGGCCTTGCGCTTGATCATGCCGAGCATCGGGATCTTGACGTCGACGGCGAGCTGGTAGGTGACCTCGGTGCGGTCGGCGCCCAGCGGGGCCAGGGTGTAGGAGCCGTCGAGCGAGCGGAGCATCTGGCTGCGCACCAGGGTCCAGGCGCACTCGCGGTCGCCGTCCCAGGTGTAGGCGAGCACGTGCTCGTCGCGGATGGCGCCGGCGTCGAGCACCAGCCGGACCTGGGCGGCGCGGCCGTCCGCCGCGCTCTCCAGGACCTCGATCTCCTTGACCTCACCGGTCCAGGCCGGGTAGGCGGCGAAGTCGGCGATCACGGCCATGACCGTCGCCGGGGTCGCGTCGATGGTGATGCTCGACCTGGTGTGCTCCGCCATGGAATGGCCCTCCGCGTCGTCCCTTGCTGCTGGTCCGGCCGAGCCTGCTCGGCCGGGTGCACCCGGAGCAGGCTACCGCGCCGCACGATCCGGCCCGTGCCGTGGTGCACCCCTGAAGGGCCCGGGCTCCGGCGACGGGCGGGGCGTGCGTGGCCCGCCCGTCGGCTACCGGCCGGTCACCTGCGGGCTGCCGTAGGGTGCCATTCGAACGACCCGGTCCCGACCTGGTCGGACGGGTCAAGGTGTGACACTTCGAACACCGGAGCCGACCCCCCTGGTCGAAGCTGCCTACCGGGCAGTAACGTCCTGCCGTCCCGCAGCGTCGCGAACGAGGAGCAGTCTTGCTCGACTTCAGCCTTCCGGCCCTCTACCAGGTACCGAGCGGCGGTAACCTCTCCGACCTCGTGGTCCAGAACGCCGAGCGGCACCCGGACGTCGCGGTGCTGAGCCGCAAGGTGGACGGCCGGTGGCAGGAGTTGACCGCCGCCCAGTTCCTGGTCGAGGTGCACGCCGCCGCGAAGGGCCTGATCGCCGCGGGCATCGAGCCGGGCGACCGGGTGGGCATCATGTCCCGCACCCGGTACGAGTGGACGCTGCTGGACTTCGCGATCTGGACGGCCGGCGCGATCACCGTGCCGGTGTACGAGACCTCCTCCGCCGAGCAGGTCGAGTGGATCCTCGGTGACTCCGGGGCGGTCGCCGTGTTCACCGAGGCCGCGACGCACAGCGCGGTGGTCGCCGAGGTCCGCGACCGCCTGCCGGAGCTGAGGCACAGCTGGCAGATCGAGGGCACCGCGCTCGCCGCGCTGGCCGAGTCGGGCCGCGGGGTCGAGGACGCGACCGTCACCGAGCGCCGCTCGACGGCGGGCCCGGACTCGATCGCCACCATCGTCTACACCTCGGGCACCACCGGGCGCCCGAAGGGCTGTCAGCTGACGCACGGCAACTTCCTGGCCGAGTGCGGCAACGTGGTGGAGCGGCTGGCGCCGCTGTTCCGCACCGGCGAGAGCTCCGTCCTGCTCTTCCTGCCGCTGGCCCACGTGCTCGCCCGGATCGCCGAGATCGCCCCGGCGATGGCCCCGATCAAGCTCGGCCACGTCTCCGACATCCGGGACGTCACGGCCGAGCTGGCCGCGTTCAGGCCGACCCTGATCCTGGGCGTGCCCCGGGTGTTCGAGAAGGTGTACAACACGGCGCGGGCCAAGGCGCAGGCCGACGGCAAGGGCAAGATCTTCGACAAGGCCGCCGACACCGCGATCGCCTACAGCCGGGCGCTGGACGCGGGCGGCGCCGGGCTGCTGCTCAGGCTCAAGCACGCCGTCTTCGACAAGCTGGTCTACAGCAAGCTGCGGGCCGCGCTCGGCGGCCGGGCCACCCACGCGATCTCCGGCGGCGCCCCGCTCGGCGAGCGGCTCGGCCACTTCTACCGGGGCATCGGCTTCACCGTGCTGGAGGGCTACGGTCTGACCGAGACCTGCGCGGCCACCGCCTTCAACCCGTGGGACAAGCCGAAGATCGGCACGGTCGGCCAGCCGGTCCCCGGCGCCTCGGTGCGGATCGCCGAGGACGGCGAGGTCTTCTTCAAGGGCCCGCACGTCTTCACCGGCTACTGGAACAACCCGCAGGCCACCGCCGAGACGCTCAAGGACGGCTGGATCGCCACCGGCGACCTCGGCTCGCTGGACGACGAGGGCTACCTCGCCATCACCGGCCGCAAGAAGGAGATCATCGTCACCGCGGGCGGCAAGAACGTCGCCCCGGCGGTGATCGAGGACCGGATCCGGGCGCACGCCCTGGTCGGCGAGGTCATGGTGGTCGGCGACCGCAAGCCCTTCGTGGCCTGCCTGATCACCGTCGACGAGGACTTCTTCCCCAAGTGGAAGGAGCTGAACGGCAAGCCCGCCGGTGCCACGGTGGCCGACCTGCGCGAGGACCCGGACCTGCTGGCCGCCCTGCAGACGGCGGTGGACGACGGCAACGCGGCCGTCTCGCACGCCGAGGCGGTGAAGAAGTTCCGGCTGCTCGACACCGTCTTCTCCGAGGAGAGCGGCCATCTGACGCCCTCGCTGAAGCTCAAGCGCAACGTCGTGCTGAAGGACTTCGCGGCCGACGTCGAGGCGATCTACCGGAGGTAGCCGCTCCCCCGAGCCGCCGGTGCGGCCCGCCCCCTGAACGGTGGGGCGGGCCTCGCCGGCACACGCCCGGTGGCGCCTCAGCCCGCCAGCAGCGAGGTCAGCCGCCCGGCGAGCAGGTCCCAGCGCCAGGAGCGGTCCACCCAGCGCCGCCCGGCCTCGCCCATCCGGCGGCGCAGTTCCTCGTCCTTGAGCAGCCGGACGATCCGCTCGGCCGCCGCCGCGGGCGTGCCGCCCGGCACCACGTAGCCGGTCTCGCCCTCCAGCACCGCGTCCGGCGCGCCGCCGGAGTCCCCGGCCACCACCGGCAGGCCGGTCGCCGAGGCCTCCAGGTAGACGATGCCGAGCCCTTCGACGTCCAGCCCGCCGCGCCGGGTGCGGCAGGGCATGGCGAAGACGTCCCCGGCACCGTAGTGGGCCGGCAGCTCCTCCCACGGCACCGACCCGGTGAACCGGACGGCGGAGCGCACGCCGCGGGCGTCCACCAGCTTCTCCAGGTCCGCCCGGTAGGGGCCGCCGCCGACGATCAGCAGCACGGCGTCCGGCACGTCGGCGAGGATCTGCGGCATCGCCTCGATGAGGGTGTCCTGGCCCTTGCGCGGCACCAGCCGCGAGACGCAGACCACCACCGGCCGGCCGGCCAGCCCGAGCCGCTCGCGCACGGCGGCGCCGCCGGAGTCCGGGTGGAAGGTCCGCTCGTCCACGCCGGGGGGCAGCTGCACCATCCGCGCGGCGGCCTCCGGGCCGACGGCGGCGGCGATCCGGGAGCGGGTGTACTCGCCGAGGTAGGTGAGCACGTCGGTGCCGGTGCCGATCCGGCGCAGCAGCTGCCGGGCCGCCGGGAGCTGGGCCCAGGCGGCCTCGTGGCCGTGGGTCATGCCGAGCAGCCGCCCGGCGCCGGCCCGGCGCAGCGCGGGGGCCATCAGCCCGAGCGGGGCGGCGGCGCCGAACCAGACCGAGTCGCAGCGCTCGGCCCGCAGGATCTCGGCGGCCCGCCGGGTGACCCGGGGTGTGGGAACCATCACCTTCGTCCGGTCGCGGATCACCGGGAACGGCTGTTCGGCGTCGAAGCGCGCCACCTCGGTGCCGTCGCGCCAGGTGGAGGCGTACACCACGACGCTCCCTGCGGGCTGACGGACGGCCATGTTGTGGACGAAGGCCTGGATGCCGCCGGGCCTCGGCGGGAAGTCGTTGGTCACGATCAAGGTCTTGTGCATCAGGCCACGGCTCGCTCGGTCGGGGGGTGCTCGGTGTACCGCTGGGTGATCCGTACGATAGGTCAACACCACGACCCGCCGGGAACGGATCCACGCACGGCAACCGTTCCACCCCCGGGTCTGTCCTAGTACCAGGGCGGTCGGCGTGGCCGGTCCGGCCCCGTGGCGGCGGCCCGGCGCCGAGCCGCCCGGACCGCCGGGCGCCTGTCGCGCGGCGCCGCCGACGGGACGTCCGAGACGAACGAGGGAGCGCAGTGGAGTTGGCCCCGGCCACCGAGTCCGGTACATCCAGCGGCGCCGAGGGCTCCGGCACGGCGCTCGCCGTCCGCCGCGAGCCGGCGCAGAGCACCACGCGCCCCTCCGGACGCTCGGGCGCGCTCATGGCGCTCGGAGCGAGCTGGGTGGCCACCCGGACGCTCCTGCTGCTGCTGGTGACCGGCGTGCTGCGGATGCCCGGCGGGGACATCACCGCCGACGTCTGGCTGATCTACCACGGCTGGTACGGCGTGCTGCAGACCGGCACCTTCCCGCTGGACGACGTCACCTGGCAGTACCCGCCCGGCGCCGCCCTGGTGATCCTGCTGCCGGGCCTGCTGCCCTGGTCGTACCTGGTGTCGTTCTGGGTGATCTGCGGGATCGCCGACGCCGCCGCGATGGCCCTGCTGGTCCGCACCGGCCTGCGCAAGGGCCGGGCGCTGACCGGCGCCTGGGTCTGGGTGGCCGGCGTCCCGCTGCTCGGCCCGATGATCTACAACCGCTACGACGTGATCGTCACCGCGATCGCGGTGGCCGGCCTGCTGGCGCTGATCCGCCGCCCGGCGATCGGCGGCCTGCTGCTGGGCCTCGGCGGCATCGTCAAGATCTGGCCGCTGCTCGGTCTGATCGGCACCCCCTCCGGCCGGCGCACCCGCCGCTCCTGGACGGCCGCGGCCGCCGCGGCCGCCGCGGTCGGCTTCCTGCTGGCGGCCGGGATGAACGGCGCCTTCGAGTTCCTGACGTTCCAGAAGGACCGCGGCATCGAGGTGGAGTCGGTCGGCGCGCTGCCGATCCACCTCGCCCGGATCACCGGGGCCTGGGACGGCAAGGTGATGATGAACTACGGCTCGGTCGAGATGCTCGGGCCGTGGGTGGACGTCGTCAGCAAGGTGATGCTGGCCGGCACCGTCATCGGCTTCGGCTGGCTGCTGCTGTGGCGCTTCACCGCCAAGCGGCGCAACGCGGCCACCATGTACGACGCGGCGCTCGCCGCGCTGCTGATCTTCACCGTGACCAGCCGGGTGATCAGCCCGCAGTACCTGGTCTGGCTGGTCGGCGTGGCGGCGGTCTGCCTGACCGTGCGCGGCACCAGCCAGCGGCCGGTGGCGCTGCTGATCCTGGCCGCCACCCCGCTGACCCTGGCGGAGTTCCCGCTGCTCTTCGGCGACGTGGTCGCCAGCCGGCCGGGCGCGATCGCGGTGCTGGCCGCGCGCAACCTGCTGCTGCTGGCCGCCACCGGGCTCTCCTGCGTCCGGCTCTGGCGCTCCACCCGGCGCGCCGAGCGGCTCCCGGAGACCGTGGTGCTGACCCGCACCGAGCCGGTGCCGGCGGCCGCCTTCTCGGTGCGCCCGGGCATCGCCTACGAGCAGGACCTCCTGGACGGCATCGAGCGGCCGCGGAGCGCCCCCGGCGAGCGGCGCCAGGGCGCCAGGCCCTCGGCCCGGCCCCAGGGCCGCCCCTGACGTCCCCGGGGCCGCTCTCAAGGGGCCGCTCTCAAGCGGCCAGTGCCCGGACCTCGGCCAGCCAGTGGCGGGTGAACTCGGCCAGGCCCTCGCCGAGCCGGTCCCGCAGCAGCCCGTCCAGCCAGGCCTGCCGGTCCGGGCCCGGAGCCGCCGCGCCGACCGCCCGGTAGAGGGCCACCAGCCGCTGCGGCCCGAACCGGCGGGCGATCAGGTCACAGGCCAGCCAGGCCTGCTCGTAGACCTGGGCGAGGCCCTCCCCGCCGGCCGTGAAGGCGGCGTCCTCGGGCAGCGCGGCGGGCAGCCGGCCGGCGGCGACGTCCCGGGCCAGCTCCGGGGCGATCTGCCGGGCCGTGCGGCCCGAGTCGTGGTAGCCGGTCCAGTCGGCGGCGCCCTCGGAGAGCCAGAGCGGCGTCCAGGCGCGGGTGTCGGCCCGGGTCGCCACGTGCGCCGCCTCGTGGGTGACGACCACCTGCCGGCCGAAGTCGCTCAGGCCCGCGAAGGTCTCCGGGTTGAGCAGGATCCGGTCGGCCGGGGCGTTCAGCGGCGCGCCGGGCGCCGCCACGGTGACCGCGGCCATCCCGGACCAGCCGGGCCGGTCGTCCGCCACCAGCCGGGCGAACTGCTCCCGGGTGGCGGGCAGTTCGAGCAGCAGCCGGCCCGCCCAGGCGGTGCCCCAGAGCGCTTCGACGGCCGCCGCCGCCCGGTCGCCGACGGCGGCGAGTCCGGCGGGGGCGGGTCCGGCGGGGGCGGGTCCGGCGGACGCGGGAGCGCCCCCGGCGTCCACCCCGAGCACCAGGCAGCGCGCGCCCGCCTCGGCCCGTACCGCGCCGAGGTCCCACAGCGGTGGCGGCCCGCCCGCGCCCTCCTCCCGTTCGACCCGCCAGCCGGCCGCGGAGCGGGCCAGCGCCAGCCGGCGCGGGTGGACCACCGGCTGCCGGTCGTACCCGGTCACCTCGACGGTCAGCTCGGCGGTGGCGGCGCACCGCCCGGTCCGGTCCACCGGGCCGAGCAGCAGGTTGCGGTAGCCGGCCCGCACCGGCAGCGCGGGCGGCCCGGCGGTCAGCGCCCGGGCCCGCCCGTCGAGCAGCGCCAGGACCTCGGCGTGCTCGTCCGCGGCCGCGGCGGCGGGCCGCGCCGGGGCGGCCCCGGGCAGCGACAGCTGGACCAGCCCGCCGGCCGCGAGCAGCAGGGCGGTGCGCCGCGAGGGCCGGCGGCCGGCGGCGGGATCCGGGCGGCTCAGAGCCGGATCACCCCCGAGACGGGCATCGCGTTGACGGCCTCGTAGCGGACCTTGGCGCCCGGGTAGGGGGCGTGCACGATCACCCCGCCGCCGGCGTACATCCCGACGTGGTGCATGTCCCGGTAGAAGATCACCAGGTCTCCCGGCCGCGCTTCGGTGAGGCTGACCCGCCGCCCGGCGTACGCCTGGGCCTGCGAGGTGCGCGGCAGGGTCACTCCGGCCTGCCGCCAGCTCCAGTACATCAGACCGGAGCAGTCGAACGCCTTGGGCCCGGTGGATCCGTAGACGTAGGGCGCGCCGATCATCCGCACCGCGGCGGCCAGCGCGGCGGCGCCGCGTTCCGAGGCGGGCGGGGCGGTGCCGAAGTCCAGCCGGTCGGTGCCCCGGGTGGCCCGCTGCTCCGCCTCACGGGCGTCCTGGGCGGCGAGCCGGGCGCGCTCGACGGCGCCGAGGCCGTTGAGCAGCCGCTGCGCCTTGGCGAGCCGCTGCTGGATCTGCTGCTTGCTCTCGGCCAGCGCCTTGCGGGTCTGCTCCAGCTCGGCGAGCTTGGCGGTGGTCTCGGCCCGGCGCTGGTCGAGCACCCGCTGACGGCCCCGCAGCTCGTGCAGGGTCTCGTTCTGCCGCTCGGCGCTCTGGTCGAGGGCCCGGGCGCGGGAGAGGTAGGCCTCCGGGTCGGTGGAGAGCATCAGCTGGACGGTCCGGGTCATCCCGCCGCCGCGGTACTCGGCGCCGGCCACGGTGGCGAGTTCGCCGCGCAGCCGGTTGAGCTCGTCCTGGGAGACGGCGATCTGCTGCTGCAGATCGCCGGTCTCGTGCTGGAGCCGCTGCTGGGCCTCCTGGGCGGCGTTGAAGCGCTCGGAGGCCTGCTCGGCCTCGTCGTAGAGCTGCTCCACCTGTGCCTTGACGTCCTTGCGGTCGGCCGGGGCGTCCGGCGAGCCGGGCACGGCCCGGGCGCTGCCGCCGGCCGACACGCCCAACGCGGTGGCGGCCGCCGCGGTGAGCACCAGCGCCCGGGCGAGCACGTGCGCACCTGACAGCGGGGAACGGCGGTGCACGGCCATGCGACGTCGGCTCCGATCCTGGGCCCGGCCCGCCGCCGCACCGGAGCGGGCGGCTGTCGAAGCGGGCGTCCGGTGGCAGACGTTAGCGAGTCGGGGCAACCGATTCCAAACCCCTCCGAACCCGAATATTCGGACACCCGTCGGACATCAGATCGGTTCGCGGACCGAGCGTCCCGGCGGGCCGGGGAATGCCGCGGGCCCGGTCCCCCCGTGCGGGGGAACCGGGCCCGGCGGAGCCTGCCGACCGTGGGTCAGAGGCGCACGATGGTGTTGACCGGCATGTTGGACGCGGCCTCGTAGCGGACCGACGCGCCCGGCTTCGGGGCGTGGATGACCTGGCCGCCGCCGACGTAGATGCCCACGTGGTGGCGGTCGCCGTAGAAGATCACCAGGTCGCCGGGCTGGGCCTTGGAGATGTCCGAGCCGATCTGGGTGCCGGCGGTGGCCTGCGCCTGCGAGGTGCGCGGCAGCGACACGCCCGCCTGGGCGTACGCCCAGCCGGTGAGGCCCGAGCAGTCGAAGGAGTTCGGGCCGGTGGCGCCGTACACGTACGGGGAGCCGAGCTTGCTCTCCGCGGCGGCGATCGCGGCGGCGGCGCGCGAGCCGTTGGCGGCGGGCGCCGCCGGGGCGGCCGGCTTGGCGGTGGCGGCCGGGGCCGCCGGAGCGGCCGTGGACGGCGCGCTCGGGCTGGTGCGGTTGGCGTCGCGGGAGGCGCGCTCGGCGTCGGCCTTCTCCTTGGCGGCCTTGGCGGCCTCGGCCTTGGCGGCGTCCGCCTTGGCCTTGGCCTCGGCGGCGGCCTTCTCCTCGGCCGCGCGCAGCGCCTGGCGCTCCTGCTCGGTGAGCGTGTTGAGCAGGTCCTGGGCCTTCTGCAGCTTGCCCTGGACGTCCTCCTTGGAGGACTTCAGCTGCTGGGTGGTGACCTCCAGCTCGGCGAGCTTGGCCTGGGTCTCGGTGCGGTCCTGGTCGAGCCTGCGCTGCTGCTCCTGGAGCTCCTTCAGCGCGCCGGACTGCGTGGAACCGGCCTGGTTCAGGGCGTCGGCCTGGCTGAGGAAGTTGTCCGGGCTGGCGGAGAGCATCAGCTGGACGGTCTGCGAGATGCCGCCCGTGCGGTACTGCTCGCCGGCGATCTCGGCGAGGCCGCCCTGCGCCTCGGTGACCGAGGCCTGCTGACGGGCCACCTTGTCCTGCAGCTCGGCGACCTGCTTCTGCAGCTCCTGCTGCTTGGCCTGGGCGCCGTTGTACTTCTCGGTGGCGACCTCGGCCTGCTCGTTGAGCTGGTCGACCTGCTCCTTGACCTGGTCCTTGGTCGGCGTCGGGTCGGCGTGGGCGCCGGACTGCGCGGAGAGGGCGACGGCAGCGGCGGCGACACCGGTCAGGATCGAGACACGGGTGCGGCCGGCGGGCTTGGGACGACGATGGGACGCCACGAAGGCGGACTCCTTCTTCCTCATCCGCCTACCGGGTGAGCTGACGGGTTCGGGCGGAAGCGTGCCCTACGACGCCTCACCCGCCGCTCGCGCGGCCGGCCTGGCGCCGATTCACCCCGGAGGAACGTGGTTCCCCGGCTCCGTTCCACAGCGGACCCCCGACTGCTGGGCCTTCACTCGGAGGGACGACCCGAAGGCGCCCTCCCGCTGCTTCACGAACTCGGCGGCGAACCCCGCCGCCACCCAGGCTGGGTGATCGACTGTGCGTGGTTCGAGGCACGACCCTAGTAACAGATCCGTGATCCGTTCAAATCCTTGTCAGAAAAAAGTCGGAAGAATACCCAAGTTCCCTTGTGAAAATGACCGAACGTGATCACATCCCCACATCGGGCTGATCATTCTCCGTCAGACGTTCGAATGCGCGGCCGAAACGTCAGCGCCACCCCCGGCCGGGGGTGGCGCTGATCACAGGAGCCGGAACGGGCCTCCGGGCGTGTCGTGGCGACCCGTCAGACGGCCCGCCGTCAGACCCGGCGGATCGTGTTGATCTTCATGGCGTCGGCCTTCATCACCTTCACCACGTCACCGGTGCGCGGCGCGTGCACCACCATGCCGTTGCCGATGTACATGCCGACGTGGCTGCGGTCGTCGCGGTAGATGACCAGGTCGCCCGGCTGGGCCTCGGCCAGGGAGGGCACCCGGGTGCCGTAGTTGCCCTGCGCCTGCGAGGTGCGCGGCAGCGAGACGCCGGCCTTGCCGTACGCCCAGACCATCAGGCCGGAGCAGTCGAAGGTGTTCGGGCCGACGTCGCCCCAGCCGTAGGGCGAGCCCTGCTTGCTCATCGCGAGGGCGACCGCGGAGCCCGCCTTGCCGCTCGCCTGCGGCAGGCTGCCCAGGTCGGTGCGCTCCGAGCCGCGGGAGGCGCGGTCGGCCTGCTGCTGCGCCGCCTTCAGGGCCGCGCGGTCGGCGGCGCTGAGCGAGTTCAGCAGCTCCTGGGCCTCCCGGAGCTTCTTGTTGACCTCGGCCTTGGTCTGGTTCAGGTCCTTGGTGGTGCTGTCCAGCGAGGCCAGCACGGCGGCCGCCTCGGCCTTCTGCTGGTCGAGCCGGCGCTGCTGGTCCTGGAGGCCCTTGAGCGCCTCGGCCTGGCTGGAGCTGGCCTGCTGGACGCTGGAGGCCTTGTCCAGGTAGCCGGACGGGTCGGAGGTGAGCATCAGCTGCACGGACGGGTCGATGCCGCCGGTGCGGTACTGCTCGCCCGCCACCTCGGCCAGCCCGGCCTGAAGCTGGGTCATCTGCTCCTGGCCGCGGGCCACCTGGTCCTGCAGCTGGTCCGCCTGCTTGCGCAGCTGGTCCGCGCGCTCCTTGGCCCCGTTGTACTTCTCGGTGGCCTGCTCGGCCTCTTCCTGCAACTGGTCGATCTGCGCCTTGACGTCGTCCTTCTTGGGCGACGGACTGGGCGCGGCGTGGGCGGCGACCTGGGCGGAGAGGGCGACCGCGGTCGCAGCGGCAGCGGTGAGCACGGAGACCCGCGCGCGGCTCGGCTGCTTGGGACGGCGGTGGGAGGCCAAGGGACCGGCTCCTTCTTCCAATGGCCTCACCCGAACGGGTGAGAATCCGGAAAATAGGTTTGACGCCAGACCCTAGTGAAGATCCACGCTTCGCGCCACTCCCCCGTTCGCGTGAACCCGAACCGTCCATCTGACTTCACAAAACACGCACAACACCGCAATCCCGGCGCTGACCAGCCGTCATACCGGCCGGGCCGCCCCGGGAACGGGCTACGGCCGGGCCAGCCGGTTGAGCAGCAGCACCGACGCGACGGGGCGCGCGCCGGCCTTCCGCACGCCCTCCGCGACCTCCCGGTCGGTGGAGACCACCACCACCGGACGCCCCTGCGGCTCGGCCCGGACCAGCCGGCGGATCAGCTCGTCCGCCGTCTCCCCGGTCCGGCTGAACCGCACCCGCACCCCGCGCGGCGGCGCCATGATCACCGGCACGTCCAGGTCCTGGCCGTCGAACACACAGGTGACCTCCGCCTGGGTGCGCTGCGCCAGCATCGCCAGCCCGCCCAGCAACCGGATCCGCTGCTGCTCCAGCGGCAGCGTCGGATAGCCCGTCTTGGTCACGTTGTAGCCGTCCACCACCAGATGGACCTGCGGGATCGCCAGCAGCTGGTCCAGCAGCGCCGGATCGTCCTCGGCCAGGCCGCGGCGCGCCACGTCGTGCGGCGAGGCCGCACCCGGCACCACCGCCTCCACCAGGTCCGCCGGGCGGATCTGGGACACCGGCAGCGCCAGCTCCCGCTGCAGCCCCTGCGCCGACTGCAGCACGGTGTCCAGCAGCAGCCGCAGCCGCATGTCCTCGACGCTGCGCCCCTCGCGGGCCGACCGGCGGCCCTGCTCGGCGGTGTTCTCCAGCTCCGTGATCCGGTGCCGCAGCCGGCGCGCCTCGGTCTCCGCCGCGCTCCGCTCGGCCGCCGCCTGCGCCCTGAGCGCCTCCAGCTCGCCGGTCACCTTGCGGGTCTCCGCCTGCGCCCGGCGGGTGTCGCTCTCCAGCGAACGCAGCCGGCGGCGCAGCGAGTCGGCCTCCCGCCGGACGTCCTCCGACTCGGCCCGCTGGCGCTCCAGGTCGGCCCGCGCCGCGGAGCGCAGCTCGGCCAGCTCGGCCTGCAGCTTCTCCACCAGCCGGGCCGCCTCGGCCGCCGCGCCCTCGGCACCCGCCCGATCGGCCTCCTCGCCGACCGCGGCCACCAGCCGGCTCCACCCCGAGGAGCGCACCAGATAGGCGGCCGCCGCCACGTCCATCGGGTCGGCGGCGCCCGGCACGGTGCCCGACTCCAGCGCCTTGACGAGGTCCGGCTGGCCCAGCCGCAGCCGCTCCGCTATCCGCGACCGGAAGGCCGGCTCCGCCTCCAGCGCCGCCGCCAGCGCGGTCGCCGCGTACTTGGCCCGGCGCGCGGGGGTGAACTTGGCGTACTGGCGCAGCGACTGGGGCAGTTCCCCGAGCGGCAGCCCGCCGAGCGCGTCGGAGGCGAGACCCACCACGCGCCGGCGCACGCCCTCGGGCAGCGGCCGGTCCAGCGTCTCGGCGCTGCCCGCCGCGCCGTCCCCGGCGGCCTCGGCGCCCGCCGTCCGCGGCGCCCGCCCGTCGACGGCTGCCGTCGGGTCCTCACCGGTGCCGGACTCCTCGCCGGCGGCCGGCTCGGCCGGGGCGTCGGTGCCGGAGGGGGCGGCCCCTGCCGCGTCCGGCGCCTGCGCGTCCACAGCGGGCTGCCGCCCCTGCGGCCCGGCGGGCTCCTTCGCTGCGTCCACCACGTCCTCGGCTCCGATCCTGGTCCAGCGGGGTACGGCCCCCGGCCGCCGCCCCCGTCACACTCCGTGCGTTCTCTCTGTATTGTCCCGTGCGGCGGGCGGCCACGCCCCGCACCGCCCGCCGCACGGATCAGGCGGTCAGGCCTGCTCGACGGCCTCGGCGCCGTCGGCCGCGCCCGGGCGGGCGACCAGCTCGACCTGGTCCACCGCGTTGCACCAGCGACAGCGCACCGACTCGACGGTCTCGCTGTGCACCTGGGTCTCCTCGACCTTGGACTCGCCGGCCAGGTCGAAGTGGAGGAACTCGGTGACCCGGGCGGTCCGGGTCACGTCGAAGCGGGTCAGGTTGCCGCAGAGCGTGCAGCGCCAGCGCGTCTCGGCGGTCAGAGCGGGGACGGTCATCGGGGGTCCTCTCGGGTGGTCCCTGAATGGGCTCAGGCGCTCCCCCCGGAGCCCCGGCGTCGGCGGCGGGAGGCGGGAATGCCCGCCCCAAGCCTATTGCCTGGGGCAACCTTCACGGCCACCGGCCGACCGGCCGCCACCAGTAGCCCACCTGCCGCAACCGCGCGGTGCCCGTCCCCTCCCGGAGGGATGCTGGGGCCCATGGCGCTCCCGGTCCTGCCCGCCCGTGCCGGCACCCGCCGCGGCCGGCCGGCCGCCGGTGCCCCGGCCGTCTGCTACGCCCTGATCGCGCTCAACACCGCGGTGTTCCTGCTCGGACCGGCCGCCGGGCTCAACCCGCTCTACGGCCGCGGCCAGAGCCGGGTCTGCGCGGAGCAGCGCTACGAGCAGCGCTGGGGGGCCGTCCCCGCCGAGCTGCTGACCGGACACCCGCTGACCGCCGGCCAGCTCGCCGAGGCCCCCGACCCGGTGCCGGGCTGCCCGGCCGCGCCCACCCCGGGCAAGCACCCGGCGCTGTCGGTGCTCAGCGCGCTCTTCCTGCACGCCGGCTGGCTGCACCTGCTCGGCAACCTGCTCTTCCTGCACGTCTTCGGCCCGACCGTGGAGCGGCGGCTGGGGCGCGCCCGGTTCCTCCTCTTCTACCTGGCGTCCGGGGCGCTCACCACCTACGGCTTCGCCCTGGCCGAGGCGCACTCGGCGGACGCGACCAGGGTGCTGATCGGCGCCTCCGGGGCGATCTCCGCCGCCCTCGGCGCCTATCTGCGCCTCCACCCGCGGGCCCGGGTCACCACGCTCGTCCCGCTGCTGCTCTTCCTGCCGCTGCGCTTCCCGGCCTGGCTGGTGCTGGGGCTCTGGTTCGCCCTCCAGTGGTGGTCGGTGCACTCCGCCGGGCCCGGTGTCGCGTACCTGGTGCACGTGATCGGCTTCGCGTCCGGTTTCCTCTACGCCTGCACCCTCGGCGGGCGCCGTCCCCGCGCCACCCGCCCCCGCGACGGCACCGGCGGCGCCCGATACGCTGGCGGCACCTCACAAAGGAGTACGCCACCGTGATCACCGCCATCGTCCTGATCAAGACCAGCGTCGACCGCATCCCGGAGATCGCCGAGGCGATCGCCGCCATCGAGGGCGTCAGCGAGGTCTACTCGGTGACCGGCGGCTACGACCTGGTCGCGATGGTGCGGGTGGGCCGGCACGACGACCTCGCCGAGGTGATCCCCGGCCGGCTCAACAAGGTCCCGGGCGTGGCCCACACCGAGACCCAGATCGCCTTCCGCACCTACTCCCAGCACGACCTGGAGGCCGCGTTCGCGATCGGCCTGGACGAGTGACCCGGACAAGTGGCCCGGGACGAGTGCGGGCCGGGGCCGCTCAGCCCTCCCGGCGGGTGTCCGCGACGCAGCGGCCGCCCTCGTTGCGGTAGGTCCAGGCCGCGCCGTCCGTGACCAGCTCGCGGACGGCCTTCAGGAAGCGGTCCACGTGCTCGTCCGGGGTGCCGGCGCCGAAGCTCACCCGGATCGCGTTCAGGCTGCGCTCGCCGGGCAGCGAGGGCTCCGGGGCGCCGCACTCCGAGGGCGCGGCCTCCTCGTCGCCGAGCAGGGTGCGCACCAGCGGGTGGGCGCAGAACAGGCCGTCGCGGACCCCGATGCCGTACTCGGCGGACAGCGCGGCCGAGAAGTGCGAGCTGTTCCAGCCCCGGACGACGAAGGAGAGCACGCCCACCCGGTCCGAGTCGGCGCCGAACAGGTTCAGCACCCGGACCTCGGGGACCTCGGCCAGCCCGGCCTTCAGCCGCGCGACCAGCGCGCGCTCACGGGCCTCCAGGGCGTCGAACCCGGCCTCGGTGAGCGCCCGGCAGGCCGAGGCGATCGCGTAGACGCCGATGACGTTGGGCGAGCCGGCCTCGTGCCGGGCCGGACCGGTGTGCCACTGCACGGCCACCGAACCGTCGGCCTCCCGGGCCACCGTGCGGGTGGCGCCGCCGCCAGCCAGGTAGGGGTCGGCCGCGTCCAGCCAGTCGGCCCGGCCGGCCAGCACCCCGGCGCCGAACGGCGCGTACAGCTTGTGGCCGGAGAAGGCGATCCAGTCGACGTCCAGCTCGCGCACCGAGACCCGGTGGTGCGGGGCCAGCTGCGCGGCGTCCAGCACCACCCGGGCGCCGTGGCGGTGGGCGGTGCGGGTCAGCTCGGCGACCGGCCAGAGCTCTCCGGTGACGTTGGAGGCCCCGGTGACGCAGAGCAGCTTCGGGCCCTCCGGCGCCTGGGCGAGCGCCGCGTCGAAGGCGGCGACCGCCTCGGCGTGCGAGCGGGGGGCGCGCAGGTAGGTGACCGGCAGACCGGCGTGCGCCCACGGCAGCAGCGAGGCGTGGTGCTCGGTCTCGAAGGCGAACACCTGCGTCCCGGCCGGGACGGCGCCGGCCAGCAGGTTGAGCGAGTCGGTGGTGGCGCGGGTGAAGACCACCTGGTCGCCCTCGCGCAGGTCGAGGAACTCGGCGACGGTGCGGCGGCTCTGCTCGAACAGGTCGGTGGAGAGCTGCGAGAGGTAGCCGGCGCCGCGGTGCACGCTGCCGTAGTAGGGGGCGTAGGCGGCGACGTCGTCCCAGACCCGCTGGAGCGCCGGGGAGCTGGCGGCGTAGTCGAGCGCCGCGTAGTCGACCTTCTCGCCGTTGGCCAGCGGGACCTGGACGTCGTGGCCGAGGACGGCGAGGGGGGCGCAGAGGGAGGTCGAGAGGGACATGAGGATGCACTCCTGTACGGGTCAGGGACCCCGGGAGTGCGATCTGTCCGGCGTCCGCGCTTGCCACGCGGACCCATCGCCACGTGACCCGGTCCTCACCCAGGGCACCCCGCCACGGACGGAGGGTTGCCGGACAGCCAGCTGGGGCTTGACGCTGTCGCTCATGACCTGGCGAAGACTCTAGGTCGCGGCCGTCCCGCGGTCAAACGGGCGTCCGCATCCCGGACATGGGTCGGGGCCCGCCGGGAAGGACTCCCGGCGGGCCCCGACTCCCGTGTCACGCCCGGGCGGTGGCCTCGGACCAGTGCTTCAGCAGGTCCTGCGCGGCACCCGAGTCGATGGCCGCCGCGGTGCGGCGCATCGCCGCCCCGAGCTGCTCGGCGAGCGGCGCGCCGGTCAGGTCGAGCGCGACCAGCGCGGCCGCCGAGTTCAGCACCACCGCGTCGCGCACCGGCCCGCGCTCCCCGGCCAGCAGCCGGCGCGCGACGTCCGCGTTGTACACCGGGTCCCCGCCGCGCAGCGCCTCGATGCCGACCGGCTCGATGCCGACCTCGCGCGGGTCGAAGGAGGTCTCGGTGACCTCGCCGTCCCGGACGATCCAGACCCGCGAGGTGGTGGTGATGGTCAGCTCGTCCAGCCCGTCGTCGCCCCGGAAGACCAGTGCGCTGGCTCCGCGCTGCGCCAGCACCCCGGCGATCAGCCCGGCGAGGCGGGTGTCGAAGCAGCCGACGGCGTGCGCGGTCACCCGGGCCGGGTTGGTGAGCGGGCCGAGGATGTTGAAGGCGGTCGGCACCCCGAGCTCGCTGCGGGCCGGGCCGGCGTACCGCATCGACGGGTGGAAGGTCGCCGCGAAGCAGAAGGTGAGCCCGACCTCCTCGGCCACCTCGGCGACCCGGCGCGGCCGCAGGTTCAGGCTGATGCCCAGCTTCTCCAGCACGTCCGAGGAGCCGCTGGCCGAGGAGGCGGCCCGGTTGCCGTGCTTGACCACCTTGGCGCCGGCCGCCGCGGCCACGATCGCCGACATCGTCGAGATGTTGACGGTCTTGGCCCGGTCGCCGCCGGTGCCGACGATGTCCACCGCCGGGCCGGGGATGGTCAGCGGCTCGGCGTGCGCGTACATCGAGTCGACCAGGCCGGAGATCTCGTCGACCGTCTCGCCCTTGGCCCGCAGCGCCACCATGAAGCCGGCGATCTGCACCGGGGAGGCCTCCCCGCTCATGATCCGGTCCATCGCCCACGCGGTGGCCGAGCGGTCGAGGTCCTCCCCCCTCAGCAGCGCCGACAGGATGTCCGGCCAGGTGCGGACCACCTGCGCGGGCTCGCTACCGCCGTTCGCAGGGTTCACGTTCACCATGGCTGACTCCAGCTCTCGCTCCCCGCGGACGGGGAAGGACGTAGGGACGTCGGTCAGCCTATCGAGCGGCGGGGTGCCGGGGCCCCGCCGTTCACCCTTCTTCTCTTGTGGTGAGACGCCGGGGTGGGACGCCGGGCGGGACCCCCGGGCTGCGGGCCTAGCGCGCGGCGGGCGCCCGCTTGGCCATCCGGGCCCGCAGCAGGGTCGCGACGGCCTCCGCCAGCGCCACCGGGTCCACCGGCTGGGAGATCGCCGCGTCGGCCCGGCTCCAGGCCGCCAGCCAGGAGTCCTGCGGCCGGCCGATCAGCACCAGCAGCGGCGGGCAGCCGTAGATCTCGTCCTTCAGCTGCCGCGCGAGCCCGAGCCCGCCGGCCGGCACCGCCTCGCCGTCCAGGACGCAGAGGTCGATGCCGCCCTTCTCCAGCGCCTTGAGCACCGCCGGAGTGGTTGCGCACTCCAGGTACGCCAGCTCCGGAAGGTCCTCCGCGGGCCGCCGGCCGAGAGCGGTCAGCACCTGCTCGCGGGTGGTGCGGTCGTGGCTGTAGACCAGAACGGTCAACGTCTCGTCGGTCGTGTACGCCATGGGCCTGCTCCCTCACGTGTGATCCGGACCACGTTCGCCTCTCCCCGGATGCTACTCCCGATCACCCGCCGCCGAGCCCTTCCCGCGAGATCCCTCCCGACCCGCCGCGCCCGCCACTGGTCCGGGCGGAGCACGGCGCGTCACCCCCACCCGCACGGACCACCCGTACGGCGGACGGGTGGTCTCTCCCCTTACTACCGACGGCCCCGCGGGCCCGCCGCGACACGCCGCAGGGGGCCCTGAAGGGCCCCTTCGAGGAACCGTCAGAAAAGGGACACCGGGCTGCTCAGCAGGGGTACGCACAGCCGTCCGGGTGCCAGGGGGGCATATCGCACGCACCGGACACTCCGAGGGACACCCCCCGGCGTGAAGACGGAATAAGGGACCGACATAATGTCCGTCGTGGCGACAGCAACAGCAGTAGAAACCGGGCACGCGCACGGATCGGTCAACCGGCCGAACATGGTCAGCGTCGGAACGATCGTCTGGCTCAGTTCCGAGTTGATGTTCTTCGCGGCCCTCTTCGCGATGTACTTCACGCTCCGCTCCGTCAAGGGGCCGGAGTTCTGGACCGAGAAGGCGCACGCCCTCAACGTGCCCTTCTCCTCGGTCAACACCACGATCCTGGTGCTCTCCTCGCTCACCTGCCAGCTCGGCGTCTTCGCCGCCGAGCGCGGGGACGTGAAGAAGCTCCGCTCGTGGTTCGTCCTGACCTTCGTGATGGGCGCGGTCTTCATCGGCGGCCAGATCTTCGAGTACACCGAGCTGGTCAAGAAGGACGGCCTCTCGCTGTCCTCCGACCCGTACGGCACGGTGTTCTACCTGACCACCGGCTTCCACGGTCTGCACGTGACGGGTGGTCTGATCGCCTTCCTGCTGGTCCTGGGACGGACGTACGCAGCCAAGCGCTTCACTCACGAGCAGGCCACCGCCGCCATCGTGGTGTCGTACTACTGGCACTTCGTCGATGTCGTGTGGATCGGCCTGTTCGCGACCATCTACCTGATCAAGTAACCAGCTGATCAGGTCGCTGGCCACCGGCCTCGGGTCCCGCCCTCACCGGCGACGGCCCGATTTCGCCGGTGCCGACGCTCCCACCGACCGACCGCGCGCGCAGCCCTAGACAGGCAGCCTCGTGCCGGCCAGACCGGCCGCCGGGTGCACCCACCAGTCGACCAGATCCTGACACCGGGGTTATTCCGTGAAAAAGCTCTCCGCACGACGGCGCCACCCACTGGCGGCGCTGGTCGTCCTACTTCTCGCCCTGGCGGCAACCGGGGGGCTGTACGCCGCGTTCGCGCCCGCCGACAAGGCGCAGGCCGACGTCGCCGCGCAGTCGCTCGCGATCGACGAGGGCAAGAAGCTCTTCGCCGTGGGCTGCTCCTCCTGCCACGGCCTGAACGGCCAGGGGTCCAGCGACGGTCCGAGCCTGGTCGGCGTCGGTTCCGCCGCGGTGGACTTCCAGGTGGGCACCGGCCGCATGCCGGCCCAGCAGCCCGGCGCCCAGGTGCCGCGCAAGCCGAACATCTACTCGCAGGCGGAGATCGACCAGCTCGCCGCCTTCGTCGCCTCGCTCGGCCCCGGCCCGGTGACGCCCACCGACGAGCAGCTCACCTCGACCAACCCCGAGGACCTCGCCAAGGGTGGCGAGCTGTTCCGCACCAACTGCGCCCAGTGCCACAACTTCTCCGGCCAGGGCGGTGCCCTCACCCAGGGCAAGTACGCCCCGTCGCTGGAGGGCGTGGACGCCAAGCACATCTACGAGGCCATGCAGACCGGCCCGCAGAACATGCCGTCGTTCCCGGACAGCACCATGCCCGAGGAGCAGAAGAAGCAGATCGTGGCCTTCGTCCGCCACACCACCAACGATGAGCCCAACCCCGGCGGTCTCACGCTCGGCAGCCTCGGTCCGGTGACCGAGGGCCTGTTCGGCTGGATCTTCGGTCTCGGCGCGCTCATCCTGGTCGCGATCTGGGTCGCCGCCCACACCACCAAGGCCAAGAAGTCATGAGCCACGACATGTCAGAAGAGAAGCTCCCGGAGTCGCACGGCTCCGCCGGGCACCACGAGGTGGCCGCCCACGGCGACCCGTTCGCCGACCCCGGTCTGCCGGCCCACGAGCCGCGCCGCACCGACATCGACGAGCGGGCCGCCAAGCGGGCCGAGCGCCAGGTGTCGCTGATGTTCGTCGTGTCGATGATCGCCACCGTCGGCTTCATCGCCTCGTACGTGGCCATCGACCCGGACAAGATCGTCTACATCTGGCCGCTGGGCCACGTCAGCGCGCTGAACTTCGCGCTCGGCATGACCCTGGGCCTCGCGCTGTTCCTCATCGGTGCCGGTGCGGTCCACTGGGCCCGCACCCTGATGTCGGACCACGAGATCCCGGCCGAGCGTCACCCGATCGAGGCCGACGACGAGGTCCGCGCGGACGTCATCGAGCAGTTCAAGACCGGTGCCGCGGAGTCCGGCTTCGGCCGCCGCAAGATGATCCGCAACACCCTCATCGGTTCGATGGCGCTGGTCCCGCTCTCCGGCGTGGTCCTGCTCCGCGACCTGGGCCCGCTGCCCGAGGACAAGCTGCAGCACACCGGCTGGGACGAGGCCACCGAGTCCAAGCCGCTGCAGCTGATCAACATGAACACCAACCTGCCGATGAAGGCCGAGGACATCATCCAGGGGTCGCTGACCTTCGCGATGCCCGAGGGCCTGACCACGCACTCCGAGGACTTCCAGGTTCGCATCGCGAAGGACGCCCTCATGCTGGTGCGCATCGCGCCGGAGGACATCAAGGACGAGAAGTCCAAGGAGAAGGGGTTCGAGGGCATCCTCGCCTACTCCAAGATCTGCACCCACGTCGGCTGCCCGATCAGCCTGTACGAGCAGCAGACCCACCACGCGCTCTGCCCCTGCCACCAGTCGACCTTCGACCTGGCGGACGGCGCGCGCGTCATCTTCGGCCCGGCCGGCCACCCGCTGCCGCAGCTGAAGATCACCACTGACGAGAAGGGCTTCCTGGTCGCCCACGGCGACTTCGACGAAGCCGTCGGCCCGAGCTTCTGGGAGCGTGCTCGATGAGCAGTGCGAGCAGCACCACCTCCGGCGCCGCCAAGCCCTCCAGCACGCGCGCCAAGCCCGCGAACAAGTGGGAGCAGGCAGCGGACTGGACGGACGGCCGGCTGGGGATCTACTCCCTCGCCAAGGCCAACCTGCGGAAGATCTTCCCGGACCACTGGTCCTTCATGCTGGGCGAGATCTGCCTCTACACCTTCATCATCATCATCCTGACCGGCGTCTACCTGACGCTGTTCTTCAAGCCCTCGATGGGCGAGGTCATCTACGACGGCTCGTACGTGCCGCTCAAGGGCCTCCCGATGTCCGAGGCCTACGCCTCGACGGTCGACATCAGCTTCGAGGTGCGCGGCGGTCTGCTGGTC
This sequence comes from Kitasatospora sp. NPDC058115, assembly GCF_042884635.1. Classification (NCBI taxonomy): domain Bacteria; kingdom Bacillati; phylum Actinomycetota; class Actinomycetes; order Kitasatosporales; family Streptomycetaceae; genus Kitasatospora; species Kitasatospora sp. NPDC058115. Next base: position 58,149 of record NZ_JBHVTL010000008.1, on the reverse strand, counting down.
CGCCAGATCCACCACTGGGCCGCCCTGGTCTTCGTGGCGGCGATGCTCGTGCACATGATGCGCGTCTTCTTCACCGGCGCGTTCCGCAAGCCGCGCGAGATCAACTGGGTCTTCGGCTTCCTGCTGCTGATCCTGGGCATGTTCGACGGCTTCTTCGGCTACTCGCTGCCCGACGACCTGCTCTCCGGCACCGGTATCCGCTTCATGGAAGGCGCGATCCTCGCCGTCCCGCTGGTGGGCACCTACATCCAGATGTTCCTGTTCGGCGGCGAGTTCCCGGGCACCGACATCGTGCCCCGGTTCTTCACCATCCACGTGCTGCTGATCCCGGGCATCATGCTGGGCCTGCTGGTCGCCCACCTGATCCTGGTCTTCTACCACAAGCACACCCAGTGGGCGGGCCCGGGCAAGACCGAGAAGAACGTCGTCGGCATGCCGCTGATGCCGGTCTACATGGCCAAGGCCGGTGGCTTCTTCTTCCTGGTGTTCGGCCTCATCGCCGTCATCTCGGCGATCGCCACGATCAACCCGGTCTGGTCGGTCGGCCCGTACCGCGCGGACCAGGTGTCCACCGACGCCCAGCCCGACTGGTACATGGGCTTCTCCGAGGGTCTGATCCGCCTCATGCCGGGCTGGGAGATCGGCCTGTGGGGCCACACCCTCAACCTGGGTGTCCTGGTTCCGCTGGCGATCTTCCCGCTGGTCCTGGTCTCGATCGCGGTCTACCCGTTCATCGAGGGCTGGATCACCGGCGACAAGCGCGAGCACCACATCCTGGACCGTCCGCGCAACGCCCCGGTCCGCACCGCGCTGGGCGCCGCCTGGATCAGCCTCTACCTGATCCTGCTGGTGGCCGGTGGCAACGACCTGTTCGCCACCCACCTCCACCTGTCGATCAACTCGGTCACCTACGCCGTCCGCGTCGGCTTCTTCGTCGTCCCGGTCGTGGTCTTCATCATCACCAAGCGCTGGTGCCTCGGCCTCCAGCGCCGTGACAAGGACAAGGTGCTGCACGGTCGCGAGACCGGCGTCATCAAGCGCCTGCCGCACGGCGAGTTCATCGAGGTGCACGCCCAGCTGCCGCAGCAGGACCTGCACAAGCTCACCGCGCACGAGCAGGTGCAGCCGGTCGAGCTGCCGGCCGCGACGGACGAGAACGGCGTGGCCCGCAAGGCCGGCGTCCTCACCCGGACCCGGGCGAAGCTCTCCCGCGGCTTCTACGGCGAGGGCAGCCAGATCCCCAAGCCGACCGCCGAGGAACACCACGAGATCACCAGCGGCCACGGCCACCACTGATCCCGTACGCACCCCCGCGTCGCACCCGAGGGCCGCTGACCAGAGTTCTTCTGGTCGGCGGCCCTCGGGCTTTGCCGTACCCGCTCCCCCTCCCCCGCCGTCCGCACCGTCACGTCAGGAGCCCCTCGTGCAGCTGTCCGTCGACCCGGCCTCCGCCACTCCCCCGTACGAGCAGATCCGCGCCCAGATCGCCGAGCAGGCCCGCAGCGGCGAGCTGGCCACCGGGCTGCGGCTGCCCACCGTCCGCGCGCTGGCCGAGCGGCTCGGGCTGGCCGCCGGGACGGTCGCCCGCGCCTACCGGGAGCTGGAGGCGGACGGGGTGGTGGAGACCCACGGCCGGCGCGGCACCCTGATCGCCGCGACCGGCGACTCCGCGCACCGGCTGGCCGCCGCGGCGGCCGCCGAGTACGCCGAGCGGGCCCGGCGCCTCGGGGTGCCGGCGGCCGACGCCCTGCGCGTCGTGGACGGCGCGCTGCGGGTGGCGTACCGGGACGACTCCGCGGCGGGCTGAACGGCCCTCAGAGCTGCGGGGCGATCATTCCGGTGGCCGGCGCCCGGGTGGCCGGGGCGGTGGTGCTGACGGGCCCGCCCAGGGCGCTGTGCCTGACCCACTCGCTCCAGGCGATGTTCCAGTCGCCGAAGCCGTTGCCGAACGGCTCCATCGACTTGCCGTGGCTGTTCACCACCGTCACCAGGTCCCCCACCCTGGTGTTCTGGTAGAACCAGCGGGCGTTGTCGGTGCTCATCCCGGTGCAGCCGTGGCTGACGTTCTCCACCCCCTGGGAGCCCACCGACCAGGGCGCGGCGTGCACGTACTCGCCGCTCCAGGTCACCCGGGTGGCCCACTCGACGTCGAGGTCGTAGGACTCCTGGCTGCCGGCCGCTATGCCGATCGTCTCGCCGCTCATCCGGACCTTGCGCTCCTGGCCCAGCACCACCTTGACGCCGTTGCGGGTGTCGAAGCCGGGCTTGCCGGTGGTCACCGGTATCGTCCGGACCGCCTGGCCGTCGCGCTTGAGCGTGAGCTCGTGCGCGGCCGCGTCCACCACCGTCTCCACGCGCTCGCCGATCCGCAGCGCCAGGGCGGCCCGGTCGCCGCCGTACAGGCCGTCGGAGATCAGGCTGCCGGTGGCGTCGAAGGCCAGGCTGACGGTGGTGCCGGTGGGCCAGTAGTCCTCGGGGCGGAAGTGCACGTTCTTGTCGTCCACCCAGTACCAGCCGCCGGTGACGGCGGGCTGCGAGACCACCGTCAGCGCGCGCTCCACCTCCTGGCGGGCCTGCGGGTCCTTGACGGCCTCGGAGAGCTGGACGGTGAGCGGCTGGCCCACGCCGTAGACGCCGCTGCCCGAGGAGTCCGGGCCGAGCTTGGCGGTCAGCAGGTGCTGGGCGGCCAGGGTGGAGAAGCCGGCCGTGGTCTCGCCCCGGCCGCCGCGGCCGTCGTCGGCGGCGATCCGCACCGTGTAGGCGGTGGCGGCCTTGAGCCGGCCGGTGGTCTGCCAGCTGCTCTGGTCGTCCGAGAGCTTCCCGGCGACCACCCGGCCGTCCGGGCCGACCACGGTGACGTCGGTCAGCCGGCTGCCCGGCACCGCGGTCACCGTGAGGGGCTGGGAGGGGTCGGCCCGCTCGGTGGCGGACAGGTGCACCAGCTCCGCGGCGTCGACCCTGCGCACCGTCTCGGCCGTGCCCTCGCCGCCGGAGGTGCAGCCGGCCAACGGGACCAGTACGACGAGGGCCAGCGTGATGCCGCCGAGACCCGCGATTCCGCGTCTGTCGGCCATGACCGCCTCCCGGGGGTTTCGCACGATTGGTCAGATCGTAGGAACCGCGTCCGCCGGAGCGACAACCGAACGGGGCGCCGTTGGGCCGCGGGGGTGAGGCCGTCACTCCGGGGACGCAACAGGGCCGGGCATCCCGTGCGGGATGCCCGGCCCTGTGCCAGGGGAGCCAGTGCCTACTGGTTCTGGTTCTCGCCCCGGTAGAACTCGAAGACCCAACCGAACAGACCGATCAGGATGATCGGCAGCGACCAGAACATCAGCCACCAGCCGAAGATCACGCCGAGGAAGGCGAGCGCGCCGCCGATGGCCAGCGAGAGCGGCTGCCAGCTGTGCGGGGCGAAGAAGCCCAGCTCGCCGGAGTCGTCCGCGACCTCGGCCTCGGGGTTGTCACCCGCGCCGCTGTCCACCCGGCGGGCGGTGAAGGCGAGGTAGTAGCCGATGAAGGCGCACAGGCCGAAGGCGAGGAAGAGCGCGGTGGTGCCCGCGGCCTCGATGCCGTGGTCGGAGCTGTTGGTCCACAGGCCGTAGGTGATCGCCATGGCCAGCACGAAGACCGAAAGGCCCAGGAAGATCTTGCCCTGTTCCTTCATCAGACGTCACCCTCCTTCTTGCCCTTGCCCAGCTGCGGGGCGTCGTACTTCGCGGGGGTCACACCGGCGAGGTGCTTGGCCGGCTCACCGTGGTTCTCCAGGTAGTCCAGCGCGGCGATCTCCGGGTAGTGGAGGTCGAAGGCCGGGGATTCGGAGCGGATCCGGGGCAGGGTGAGGAAGTTGTGCCGCGGCGGCGGGCAGGAGGTCGCCCACTCCAGCGAACGGCCGTAGCCCCACGGGTCGTCGACCTCGATCTTCTCGCCGTACTTGGCGGTCTTCCAGACGTTGTAGAGGAACGGCAGGATCGACAGGCCGAGCAGGAACGAGCCGATGGTCGAGACGGTGTTCAGGGTGGTGAAGCCGTCGGCGGCCAGGTAGTCGGCGTAGCGGCGGGGCATGCCCTCCGCGCCGAGCCAGTGCTGCACCAGGAAGGTGGTGTGGAAGCCGAAGAACAGCGTCCAGAAGGTGATCTTGCCGAGGCGCTCGTCCAGCATCTTGCCGGTCATCTTCGGCCACCAGAAGTGGAAGCCGGCGAACATCGCGAAGACGACGGTGCCGAAGACCACGTAGTGGAAGTGGGCGACGACGAAGTACGAGTCCGAGACGTGGAAGTCGATCGGCGGGGAGGCCAGCAGGACACCGGTCAGACCACCGAAGAGGAAGGTGACCAGGAAGCCGACGGTCCACAGCATCGGGGTCTCGAAGCTGAGCGAGCCCTTCCACATGGTGCCGACCCAGTTGAAGAACTTCACACCGGTCGGGACCGCGATCAGGAAGGTCATGAAGGAGAAGAACGGCAGCAGTACCTGGCCGGTGACGTACATGTGGTGGGCCCACACCGTCACGGACAGGCCGGCGATCGCGATGGTGGCCGCGATCAGGCCGGAGTAGCCGAACATCGGCTTGCGGCTGAAGACCGGGATGATCTCCGACACGATGCCGAAGAACGGCAGCGCGATGATGTAGACCTCGGGGTGGCCGAAGAACCAGAACAGGTGCTGCCAGAGCAGCGCACCGCCGTTGGCCGGGTCGAAGACGTGCGCCCCGAACTTGCGGTCCGCCTCCAGGGCGAACAGCGCGGCGGCCAGGACCGGGAAGGCCAGCAGGATCAGCACCGCGGTCAGCAGGACGTTCCAGGTGAAGATCGACATCCGGAACATCGTCAGGCCGGGGGCCCGCATGCAGATGATCGTGGTGATGAAGTTGACCGCACCCAGGATGGTGCCGAAACCGGAGAAGGCCAGACCCATGATCCACATGTCGGCGCCGATGCCCGGCGAGCGGACCGCGTCCGACAGCGGCGCGTAGGCGAACCAGCCGAAGTCGGCAGCGCCCTGCGGGGTGAGGAAGCCGGCGACCGCGATCAGCGAGCCGAACAGGTAGAGCCAGTAGGCGAACATGTTCAGACGCGGGAACGCGACGTCCGGCGCGCCGATCTGCAGCGGCATGATCCAGTTCGCGAAACCGGCGAAGAGCGGCGTCGCGAACATCAGCAGCATGACCGTGCCGTGCATCGTGAACGCCTGGTTGAACTGCTCGTTCGACAGGATCTGGGTCCCGGGACGAGCCAGCTCGGCGCGCATGACCAGCGCCAGGACGCCGCCGATCAGGAAGAACGCGAACGACGTCGCCAGGTACAGCGTGCCGATCGTCTTGTGGTCAGTGGTGGTGAGCCACTTGATGATGGTGGAACCCGGCTTCCGGGTCCGCTGCGCCCCGACCGTGACGGCCCCGGCGCCCCCGCCGGCCGCGGCGGGCTCGTTGAGGATGGTCACTTCTCTTCACTTCCCATGGTCGTGATGCCGGAGGGCACCGCGCCGGTCTGACCCTTGGCCCGCAGGTCCTTCAGGTGCTGGTCGTACTCGGCACGGTCGACGACCTTCACGTTGAACAGCATGCGCGAGTGGTCGACGCCGCAGAGCTCGGCGCACTTGCCCATGTACTCACCCTTGACGGTCGGGGTGACCTCGAACTTGTTGACCACACCCGGCACGACGTCCATCTTCATCATGAAGTTGATCGGCCAGAAGTCGTGGATCACGTCACGAGAGGTGAGGCGGAACTGCACCGTCTCGTCCACCGGCAGGTACAGCGTCGGCGGCTCGCCGGGGGTACCCACCTCGTACGCGGCCACCTGGCTGGTCGGGTCCGGGTTCTCGGTGTTCTCGTAGTTGAACGCCCAGCTCCACTGGAAGCCCACCACGTTGACGGTGTGCTGCGGCTTCTCGGAGACGGCGGTCAGCTTCGACTCGTCGCGGGCGACGAAGTAGAAGAGGACCGACACGATGATGATCGGGACCGCGGTGTAGAGCGCCTCGATGGGCACGTTGTACCGGGTCTGCGGGGGGACCTGCACGCCGGTGCGGCTGCGCCGGTGGAAGATCACGCTCCAGATGATCAGACCCCACATCAGTACGCCGACCACCAGCGCCGCGATCCAGGAGCCCTGCCACATGTGGAGGACCATCGGCCCTTCCTTGGTGACGGGGCTCGGGAGGCCAAGCCTGGGGAGGTCGTTGGCCGAGCAGCCGGTGGCGGTCGCGATGACGAGGCCCAGTGCCAGCGCCTGAGGCAGCTTCCGCCGCATCGTGCGCCGCGGCGAGCGGTCGGAGCCGTTGGGACTCACGTAGCGCCTTCCCGAAGTCTCGCCCGCCTTCGCGTCGCCCCGGGGAGGTTTCCCCTCCTCGGCGACCCGTCCACGGGCACGGTTTGAATGCTTATGCGGGCCAAACCCTACTCCAGCCTTATGCGCTGCTGACGGGCAGGTCCCGGTAACGCGCCGCCCGAGCACCCGATCAGGCCCGGCAGGGGCTGCGCCGCAGGTCATCCTAGGCATTCGGGGTCCGTACGCCCGATCGGGGGATGACCTCGGACAACGAGTGTGACGCCCTGTCGGACGCGGACGATCCGGACATTCGGGGTGATCGACTGACGGCCGGTGAGGCTTCGCCGGAGCCCGGAACGCACCCGGGAGTGTCGTTAAATGTGACCGTGTACTTCGATGTGGCCTCCACCGCACCGCTCCACCCCGTCGCCCGGCAGGCGCTGACCGCCGCCCTCGACGAGGGGTGGGCCGACCCCGCCCGGCTCTACCGCTCCGGGCGGCAGGCCCGGATGCTGCTCGACGCCGCCCGGGAGACCGTGGCCGAGGTGCTCGGCTGCCGAGCCGACGAGATCTCCTTCACCGCCGGCGGCACCCAGGCCGTCCAGCTCGGCGTGCTGGGCGCGCTGCACGGCAACCGGCGGCGCGGCCGGCACCTGGTGCACTCCGCCGTCGAGCACTCCAGCGTGCTGCACACCGCGGAGCGGCACGAGGCCGCCGGCGGCGAGGTGACCGCCGTGCCGGTGGACCGGCTCGGCCGGGTCGACCCGGCGGTGTTCGCCTCGGCGCTGCGGCCGGACACCGCGCTCGCCGTGCTGCAGTCCGCCAACCACGAGGTGGGCACGGTGCAGCCGGTCGCCGAGGCGGCCGCGCTCTGCGGGGAGGTGCCGCTGCTGGTCGACGCCGCGCAGAGCGCCGGGCGGACGGACCTGCCGGCCGGCTGGTCGCTGCTCGCCGCCAGTGCACACAAGTGGGGCGGGCCGGCCGGGGTCGGGGTGCTCGCGGTGCGCAAGGGCGTGCGGTACGCCTCGCCGCTGCCCGCCGACGAGCGCGAGGGCGGCCGGGTGCCGGGCTTCGTCAACGTCCCGGCGATCGTCGCGGCGGCGGCCTCGCTGCGGGCGGTGCGGGCCGAGGCGGATCGGGAGAACGCCCGGCTGCACGAGCTGGTCGAGCGGATCCGGGCGCGGGTGCCGCGGCTGGTGCCCGAGGTCGAGGTGGTCGGCGACCCGGTGCGGCGGCTGCCGCATCTCGTCACCTTCTCCTGCCTGTACGTGGACGGCGAGGTGCTGCTGGGCGAGCTGGACCGGGCCGGGTTCGCCGTCTCCTCCGGCTCCTCGTGCACCTCCTCCACGCTGACCCCGAGCCATGTGCTGGCGGCGATGGGCGTGCTCACCGAGGGCAACGTCCGGGTCTCGCTGCCGTTCGGCACCGCCGAGGCGGACGTCGAACGGTTCCTCACCGTCCTGCCGGAGGTGGTGGCGGCGGTCCGCGCGCCGCTGGGGCTGGACCTCGCCCTGCCGCCGGCCGCCGGGGAGGCGTCCGGCGGCGAGGTCTCCGGCGGGGCGCTCACCATCGACGCGCTGGGCAAGAAGTGCCCGCTGCCGGTGATCGAGCTGGCGAAGCGGATCGGCGAGGTGCCGGTGGGCGGCACGATCGCGGTGCTGGCCGACGACGAGGCGGCCCGGCTGGACGTCCCGGCCTGGTGCGGGATGCGCGGGCAGGAGTACCTCGGGGAGGCCCCGGCCGCCGGGTACGGCGGCGACCGGGGCTCGGCCTACCTGGTGCGGCGGCTCAGCTGACCAGGTGCGCGCGCAGCTCGGCACCGGCCGCCTCGCCGTAGGCGGCGGTGAAGCGCTGCAGGAAGTCGTGCGGGCGCAGCTCGTACTCCTGGGTGCCGACGGTCTCGATCACCAGGGTGGCGAGCATGCAGCCGAGCTGGGCGGCGCGCTCCAGCTCCAGGTCCCAGGAGAGGCCGGCCAGGAAGCCGGCGCGGAAGGCGTCGCCGACGCCGGTCGGGTCCACCTTGGCGTTCTCCGGGGCGCAGCCGACCACCACCGGGGTCTCGCCCTTGCGGTCGATCCGGACGCCCTTGCTCCCCAGGGTGGTGATCCGGGTGCCGACCCGGGAGAGGATCTCGTCGGAGTCCCAGCCGGTCTTGGACTCGATCAGCGCGGCCTCGTACTCGTTGGTGAAGAGGTAGGCGGCGCCGTCGACGATCTCGCGGATGTCGTGGCCGTCGAGGCGGGCCAGCTGCTGGGACGGGTCGGCGGCGAAGGCGTAGCCGCGGGTGCGGCACTCCTGGGTGTGGCGGACCATCGCCTGCGGGTCGTCGGCGCCGATCAGCACCAGGTCGAGGCCGCCGACGCGGTCGGCGATCGGCTTGAGCTCGATGTTGCGGGCCTCGGCCATGGCGCCGGTGTAGAACGAGGCGATCTGGTTGTGGTCCTCGTCGGTGGTGCACATGAAGCGCGCGGTGTGCCGGGTCTCGGAGATGTGGACGGAGCGGCAGTCCACGTTGTTGCGCTCCAGCCAGCTGCGGTACTCGGCGAAGTCCGCGCCGGCCGCGCCGACCAGGACCGGGCGCAGGCCCAGGACGCCCATGCCGAAGGCGATGTTGGGCGCGACGCCGCCGCGGCGGATGTCGAGGGTGTCGACCAGGAAGGACAGCGACACGGTGTGCAGCTGCTCGGCGACCAGCTGGTCGGCGAACCGGCCGGGGAAGGTCATCAGGTGGTCGGTCGCGATCGAGCCGGCGACGGCGATACGCACGGGGTCTCCTCAGGATGGCGGCGGGGCCATGGGACTACGGGGGTGGAACCCACCCACGGTACCCGGCGCGGGCGGGACACCAGCAAGACCGCAGCCGTGCCGGTGCCCGTCCGCTGTCACCCGTCGTCCCCGAACGTGTACTACCCAGTGGTAGCCCTGGTGGGCTCCGGCCCGCCCGGCCTAGGGTCGCAGGAAGGGGCCCTGCCGGCCCCCGCCCAGGTCCGCGGCGGCGTTGCCGCGGCGACGGTGGATCGGAGTTGATGGCCGATGATGCCCAGTCACCACCCGCTGCGGGTTCCGCCCACCCTGCGCGGCGACGCGGACGGCGAGTCGCTGGAGGCGCTGGTGGATTCCTCGCGCCGGCTGCGCCGGTTCTGGCCGCTGCTGGCGACCGGCCGGCCGGACAGCGCGCCGGCCGGGTCCGGCTTCCGCGTCCCCTCCGGGGCCCAGCGGCTGGTCGCGGGGATGCCCGAGTACGGTCCCTGACCCCGGGGGACCGGTTCCGGGGCCGGAGGGAACCGGAAGCGTCCGGGGCACGTCACATCCGCGCGGTGCGGCCGGAACGGCGCGCCGCCGAACCCTCGGGAGGATGTGCAGATGGACCTGGAGACCATGCCCCGGCGTTCCGGCCGGGCGCGGGCGACGGCACTGGCGGGCCTGGCGCTGGCGGTGGTGACCGTGCTGGCCGGGTGCGGCGGCGGGGCCGCGGCGGATTCGGACGCCGCGCCCTCCGGCCCGGAGCGGGCGCCGGCGAGCGCGTCCGCCGCACCGGACCCGGCGGCCACGACCTCGACCTCGGCCCCGGCGCCGACGTCCGTCCCGTCCGCCCCGGCCGACCCGTCCGCCCCGGCTCCGGTGACCACGCCGCCGGCCGACCCGTCGGCCACCGCCCCGGATCCGCGGCCGGCCGCCACCGGCCCGGCGCTGACGCCGACCCCGGCCCCCACTCCCCCGGGCGCGGGCGGCAACGGCATCGCGGTGGGCGAGCCGGCGCCGAACGGGCCCGGGAACGGCTCGCCGGTGCATCCGGCGGTCACCTACCGGGTGGACGGCACCCGGCTGACGGTCTGGTTCTACGGCGGGGTCTGCCAGCGGTACGCGCTCAAGGCGGACGAGTCCAAGCCGGGCCGGGTGGACATCCGGGTGACCACGGCCGCGCCGGTCCCGGCCGGGCAGGACTGCGTCGCACTCGCCCAGCGGCAGACGGTGGCGGCCGATCTGAAGGAGCCGCTGCGGGGCCGGACGGTGACCGACGCGGCGACCGGCCAGGAGGTGCCGCTGGAGGCCGATCCGAAGATCGGCCCGGACCCGGCGGCCCCGGACGTCCCGGGCGCCCCGTGACGGCGTGACCCGCGCCCGGACACGGCGAAGGCGGCCCCGGTGATCCGGGGCCGCCTTCGCGTCGACGCCTAGTTGAACGAGTCGCCGCAGGCGCAGGAGCCGGTGGCGTTCGGGTTGTCGATCGTGAAGCCCTGCTTCTCGATGGTGTCGACGAAGTCGACGGTGGCGCCGCCCAGGTACGGGGCGCTCATCCGGTCGGTGACGACCTTGACGCCGTCGAAGTCCTTGACCACGTCGCCGTCGAGCGAGCGCTCGTCGAAGAACAGCTGGTAACGCAGGCCGGAGCAGCCGCCCGGCTGGACGGCGACCCGCAGCGCGAGGTCGTCCCGGCCTTCCTGCTCCAGCAGGGCCTTGACCTTGCCCGCGGCGGCATCGGTGAGGAGGATGCCACCCTCTACGGTGGTCTCGTCCTTGACGGTCATCTGCTTACTCCCGGTCTTGACGACGGTCTGCCGCCAGTGCCAACCGACGGCCGCCCGGTTTCATTTCCCGGACGGCTGGATGATTTCGGAGGCCTCGTGACGGCGTGATTCCGTGGGCCGGGCGTGCACCCGCTCCCTCTACGCTCCCCATGCTCGCACACCGGCGGACACCGGTCACCGCCCGAGCGGACCGATCGGGGCGAACCGGCCACGCGGCGGCGCCCGGACGGCCAGGATGGTGGGCATGATCCTGCGCCCGGTCCAGGACACCGCCGCCGACGCGGAGGCCGTCCAGTCGCTCGCCCGTGCCGCGTTCGCCTCGCTCCCCGACGCCCCGGCCGTGACCGGCCCGCCCCGGCCCTCCGTCTACCAGCTGGCCCGGACCAGACACCTGGCGCGCACCGATCCGCAGGGCTGCTGGATCGCCGAGCTCGACGGCGAGCCGGTCGGCGCGGTGCTGGCGCTGCGCCGCGAGGGCGTCTGGGTGCTGGCGCTGCTGGTGGTGGTGCCGCAGATGCAGGGCAAGGGGGTGGGCCGGCTGCTGCTGGAGCGGGCGCTCGCGTACGGGCGCGGCTGCCTGCGCGGGATGCTGTGCGCCTCGCCGTCCCCGGCGGCCGTGCGCCGCTACCGGCTGGCCGGCTTCACCCTGTACCCGGCGATGCAGCTGACCGGGCGGGTGGACCGGTCCGGGCTGGTCGATCCGGGGGACATCCCGGTGCACCGGGGCAACGCGACGCACCTGCACCTGCTGGACTCGGTGGACCGGCGGCTGCGCGGCTCCGCGCACGGGCCGGACCACGAGCTGCTGACCGCCCACTGCGAGGAGCTGCTGATCGCGGACTCGCTGGCGGGCAGCGGCTACTGCTACCGGGACGGCGGCGAGGTGAAGCTGCTGGCGGCCACCTCCAAGCGGATCGCCACCCGGCTGCTGCGCGAGGCGCTGGCCCGGGTGCCGGAGGGGGTGGAGGCGCGGGTGGAGGCGCTGACCGCGGAGCAGGAGTGGGCGCTGGACGTCGGGCTCGAAGTGGGGCTGACCGTGGAGACCCGCGGCTACCTGGGCCTGCGCGGGATGCGCCCGCCGGCGCCGTACGTGCCGAACGGCGGGCTGCTGTAGCCCGCGCGAGCCCCCGCGCGGGCCCCTCCCGACGACGGACCCCCGCCGGGCCGGGGCCGGGCGGGGGCCGGTCGTCGCGGGTGGATCACACCATGGTGTCGAGGATCTCGCGGACCATCTCCATGGTGGTGCCCGGGTGCAGGAAGGCGAAGCGGGCGACGGTCTCGCCGTCCCAGCCGGTCGGGGTGACGAAGCCGATCTGGTCCGCGAGCAGCTGCTGCGACCAGCGGTAGTAGTCGTCGTTGGTCCAGCCCGTGCGCTTGAAGCAGACCGCGGAGAGCTGCGGGTCGAACAGCAGCTCCAGGTGGTCGGTGTCGCGGATCAGCTGCGCGGTCTCCCGGGCGAGCGTGAGGCCGGCCTCGATGGCGTCGGTGTAGGCCTGGACGCCGTTCACCGCGAGCGAGAACCAGAGCGGCAGGCCGCGGGCGCGCCGGGTCAGGTGGTAGGCGTAGTCGGTGGGGTTCCACTCGTCGCCCTCGGTGTGCAGGACGTCCAGGTAGGAGGCGTCCTGGGTGTGCACGGCGCGGGCGAGCTGGGGGTTGCGGTAGATCAGCGCGGCGCAGTCGAACGGCGCGAAGAGCCACTTGTGCGGGTCGACGACGAAGGAGTCGGCGTGCTCGATGCCGTTGTAGCGCTCCCGGACGGAGGGGGCGAACAGGCCCGCGCCGCCGTAGGCGCCGTCGACGTGGAACCAGAGGTCGCGCTCGCGGGCGACCTCGGCCAGGCCCTGGAGGTCGTCGACGATGCCCTCGTTGGTGGTGCCGGCGGTGCCGACGACGGCGATGACGGTCTCCGGGTTCGGGTCGGCGGCCAGCGCGGCGCGCAGCGCCTCGCCGGTGAAGCGGCGGTCCACGGTCGGCACCTTGAACGCCTCGACGCCGATGATGTTGAAGGTGTTCTTGACCGAGGAGTGCACCTGGTCGGCGACCGCGATCCGCAGCCGGGCCTCCGGCCCGACGCCCAGCCGGCGGCGGGCGGTGTCGCGGGCGACCACCAGCGCGGAGAGGTTGCCGGCCGAGCCGCCGGAGACGAAGACGCCGCCGGCCGAGTCCGGCAGGCCCGCGCGGTCCGCTATCAGCCGCAGCACCTGGTTCTCGGCGGCGATCGCGCCGGCCGCCTCCAGCCAGGAGATGCCCTGGAGCGAGGCGCAGGAGACGACCATGTCGAACAGCAGCGCGGCCTTGGTGGGGGCGCACGGGATGAAGGACAGGTAGCGCGGGCTGTCGGCGGAGATCACCGCGCGCGACAGCTCGTGGTCGTAGAGCTTGAGCACGTCGGCCGGGCTGTTGCCGTCCTGGTTGAGCAGGCCGGACAGCTGGGCACGCAGGTGCTCGCCGTCGCCGGGGTGGTCGAGCGGGACGGGGTCGTACTGCAGCCGCTCGCGCATGTAGTCGAAAACCAGGTCGACCAGGTCGCTGTCGGGCCGGTGCATGCGGTCGGGGGCTGCGGACACGGGTGTCCCTCTCGGCTGTGGGGTGTCGGGGAGGGTCCGGCGGGGCGGGGGGTTGGCACCGCACGGCCGGACATGATCAGCGTAGGCAGCGACGGGCCCCGCCCGCGCGTCGGAACGCGGCCGGTCGGGCAGCTTTCCGGCGTCTTCGGCGGGCCGCGCGCAGGATTCCTGCGCGGGCCCCCGGCGGGGTCAGCCGATGAGCTGGGAGAGGACGACGGAGGAGCGGCTGCGCTGGACGCCGGGCTCGCGGCGGATGCGTTCGATGACCGCCTCCAGGTGCCGCATGTCGGCGGCCCGCAGGTGGACCAGCGCGTCCGGGTCGCCGGTGACCGTCCAGGCGGCGATCACCTCGGGGAACTGCCGCAGGCTCGCGAGGATCTCCTCGGGGGCGGTCCGCTCACGGCAGTAGACCTCGACGAAGGCCTCGGTCTGCCAGCCGAGCACCGAGGGGTCGAGCACCACGGTGAAGCCGCGGACCACCCCCCGCGCGCGCAGCCGGTCGATCCGGCGGCGCACGGCGGTGGCGGAGAGGTTCACCTGGACGCCGATCTCCGCGTAGGAGGCGCGGCCGTCCCCGGCCAGCCGGGCGAGGAGGAGGCGGTCGGTCTCGTCCAGGGAGGCCCCGACCGTCTCGTGCGCTCGGCTGCTGGTCATCGGTGCGGGGCTCCACGGGTCGTGCGGCGTCGGGGTCGGGGTCGGTGGCGGGGCGGGACCGCGGCGGCCCGCCGAAACGGTTCGGCACCCATTCTGGCGGATGTCAGGAGTGAGTCCACCTCTGACGGATGACGGGACGGGGCCGGGACGGGGGCCGGGGCTCAGCCGGTGAGGAGGACGATCTTGCCCCGGGTGCGCCCCTCCGCCACCAGCGCCTGCGCCGAGGCGGCCTGGGCGAGCGGGAAGGTGGAGGCGACGGTCACCGTCAGCCGGCCGTCGTCGGCGAGCGCGGCCAGCTCGGCCAGCCCGGCGGCGTCCGGCCGGACCCAGACGTACCGGCCGCCGAGCGCCCTGACCCCGAAGTCGGCGACCGAGGCGATCCGCGCCGGGTCGGCGACCAGTCCGGCCGAGAGCGCGACGGCGTCGCCGCCGACCAGGTCCAGCGCGGCGTCCACCCCCCGGGGGGCGAGCGCCCGGACCCGGTCGGCCAGGCCCTCGCCGTGACGGACCGGCTCGGCGCCCAGCGAGCGCAGGTAGTCGTGGTTGCGCTCGCCGGCGGTGCCGATCACCCGGGCGCCGAAGGCCCTGGCCAGCTGGACGGCGAGGTGGCCGACCCCGCCGGCGGCGGCGTGCACCAGCACGGTGTCCCCGGCGCCCGCGCCCACCGCCCGCAGCGACTGGAGGGCGGTGAGCCCGGCCAGCGGCAGCCCGCCGGCCTGCGCCCAGTCCAGCGCGGCCGGCTTGCGGGCCAGGGTGCGGACCGGCGCGGCGACCAGCTCCGCGTAGGTGCCGTGCTCCACCGCGTCCTTGCGCACGTAGCCGTAGACCTCGTCGCCCGGGGCGAACTCGGTGACGCCGCCGCCCACCGCGCGCACCACCCCCGCGGCGTCCCAGCCCATCACCAGCGGGAAGTGCGCGTCGAGCAGGCCGTCGAGCCGCCCCTCCCGCACCTTCCAGTCGACCGGGTTCACCCCGGCCGCCCTAACCTGCACCAGGACCGAGTCCGGGCCGACCTTCGGATCGGGCAGGTCGGTGTACTCGACCACCTCGGGGCCGCCGTAGCGGTGGATCGCGATTGCCTTCATGGGACCAGCGAAACCCGGACCGGCCGGGATCCCGTTTCGGCCACGCCGCAGGAGGCCGGGAAGGCTCCGAACCGGCGAGCGGTTCTCGTCACATCGACAGGATGGCCATCGTCACTCTGACGCTAACCGGTTATCATAGATTGCGTCAGATAGACGAAAAGGCTTCACCGCTTGATCGGCCGCACAGAAGGGCACCCGCCCGTGACCACCACCATCACCGAGACCTACGGCGTCGACCCCACCCCGACGCCGCTCGCTCTGCTGCTGCTCGGCCGTGAGGCCGACCCGAACAGCGAGCGCGGCGTCGAGTGCCCCGGCGACCTCCCCCCGGCCTCCGACCCGGACCTCGTCGAGCGCGCCCGGGCGGCCAAGGCCGCGCTCGGCGACCGCGTCTTCATCCTGGGCCACCACTACCAGCGCGACGAGGTGATCGAGTTCGCCGACGTCACCGGCGACTCCTTCAAGCTTGCCCGCGACGCGGCCGCCCGCCCGGAGGCCGAGTACATCGTCTTCTGCGGTGTGCATTTCATGGCCGAGTCGGCCGACATCCTCACCGGCGACGCCCAGAAGGTCGTCCTTCCGGACCTCGCGGCCGGCTGTTCGATGGCCGACATGGCCACCGCCGAGCAGGTCGCCGAGTGCTGGGACGTGCTGACCGACGCCGGCATAGCCGATGTCACCGTCCCGGTCTCGTACATGAACTCCTCCGCCGACATCAAGGCCTTCACCGGCCGGCACGGCGGCACCATCTGCACCTCCTCCAACGCCCGGCGGGCGCTGGAGTGGGCCTTCGAGCAGGGCAGCAAGGTGCTGTTCCTGCCCGACCAGCACCTCGGCCGCAACACCGCCGTGCGCGACATGGGCCTCTCGCTGGACGACTGCGTCGTCTACAACCCGCACAAGCCGAACGGCGGCCTGACCGCCGAGCAGCTGCGGGACGCGAAGATGATCCTGTGGCGCGGCCACTGCTCGGTGCACGGCCGGTTCACCCTGGACTCGGTGAACGACGTGCGCGAGCGGATCCCCGGCGTCACCGTCCTGGTGCACCCGGAGTGCCGGCACGAGGTCGTCGCGGCCGCCGACATGGTGGGCTCGACCGAGTACATCATCAAGGCGCTGGACGCCGCCGAGCCCGGCTCCACGTGGGCCATCGGCACCGAACTGAACCTGGTCCGCCGGCTCGCCAAGGCGCACCCGGACAAGGAGATCGTCTTCCTGGACCGGGCGGTCTGCTTCTGCTCGACCATGAACCGGATCGACCTGCCGCACCTGGTCTGGGCCCTGGAGTCGCTGGTCGAGGGCCGGGTGCCGAACGTGATCACCGTCGACCCGGAGACCGAGAAGTACGCCAAGGCGGCGCTGGACCGGATGCTGGCCCTGCCGTAGCGGCCCGCCGCGCGGGCGGCACGGACGACCAAGGGCGGGCCCCCTCCCCGGTGGGAGGGGGCCCGCCCTCGTGTCTGGCCGAGACGGCGGCTACTCGGGAACTCCCGGGATGAGGCCGTCACCCTCGGACCGCAGCAGTTCGCGGACCTGGTCGATGGTGGCCTCGGCGTCCGGCAGGATCAGGTCGGACGGCTCCAGCGAGTCGTCCGCCAGCGGGGTGCCGAACTCCTTCACGGCGCCGAGCAGCTCGCCGAGCGCCCGGCGGAAGTGTTCCTCGTCCCCCGACTCCAGTGCGGTGAGGAGTTCGTCGTCCAGCTCGTTGAGCCGGTTCAGATGGGTCTCGCCCACCTCGAACTGCCCCTCACCCATGACCCTCATGATCATGCCGTCCGTCTCCCTGTTCCTGGGGATCTCGCGCGGTGGTGCTCCGGAACGGAGCCGGGATCACTTGTTGTAGTTGATCCTCGGGGTGTCCTGCTGCTGCTGCGGTGCGGCGTCCTGCGGACGGCCCTGCTCGATCGCCTGCGGGCCGGAGGCCGGGGAGCCGCCGGTCAGCTCGGCCTTCATGCGGGCGAGCTCCAGCTCGACGTCCGAACCGCCGGCCACCCGCTCCAGCTCGGCCTCGATGTCGTCCTTGCGGCCGAGGCCGCTGGCGTCGTCCAGCGCGCCGGAGGCCAGCAGCTCGTCGATCGCGCCGGCCCGGGCCTGCATCTGCGCGGTCTTGTCCTCGGCCCGCTGGATCGCGAGACCGACGTCGCCCATCTCCTCCGAGATGCCGGAGAAGGACTCGGCGATCCGGGTCTGCGCCTGGGCCGCGGTGTAGGTGGCCTTGATGGTCTCCTTCTTGGTGCGGAAGGCGTCGACCTTGGCCTGCAGCCGCTGGGAGGCGAGCGTGAGCTTCTCCTCCTCGGCCTGGAGCTGCTGGTACTGCACCTGCAGGTCGTTGATCTGGGACTGCATGTTCGACTTGCGGGTCAGGGCCTCGCGGGCGAGGTCCTCCCGGCCGAGCGAGAGCGCCTTGCGGCCCTGGTCCTCGTACTTCGCCGACTGCTGCTGCAGCTGGGTCAGCTGGAGCTCCAGACGCTTGCGCGAGGTGGCCACGTCCGCGACGCCGCGCCGCACCTTCTGCAGCAGCTCCAGCTGCTTCTGGTACGAATAATCCAGCGTCTCACGCGGGTCTTCCGCCCGGTCCAGGGCCTTGTTCGCCTTGGAGCGGAAGATCAGCCCCATACGCTTCATGATTCCGTCGCTCATGGGCCTGGGTGCCCCCTTCTCCGGCCTGCGGTCTCTGTCTCGTTACCAGACACGACGAGTGTATGTGCAGCGAGCGCGTCGCCGCAGTGCACCTGCCTGCAACAAGCCTGCTACAGGTCGGTCCCGCAAAGCCTCATCCGCGGGGTGGATCCCGTTCTCGTTCCACCCGCCGGTCAGCCGAGTGATCCCCTACGGGGAACCCCGGGGAACCCCGAAGCCGGCGGCCCGGGACGCGATCGATATGCGTTTGGTTCCCGGGGGACCGGAGAACGGCGCCCCGCACCCCGTACGCTGGTGGTGTGTTCCGACGCCGTTCAGATGATGCCGCTGCCTCCGCCGCCGTGCTGGAGAAGCAGGACGAGACGACCCAGACCCGCGACCCGCAGGCGAAGAAGGGCCGCCCCACGCCCAAGCGCAGTGAGGCCGAGGCCAACCGGCGGACCCGGGTGAGCGTGCCCAAGGACCGCAAGGAGGCCACCCGCCAGGCCCGCGAACGGATGCGTTCCGAGCGCGAGAAGCAGCGCACCGCGCTGCTGGAGGGCGACGAGCGCCACCTGCCGGCCCGCGACAAGGGCCCGGTGCGCAAGTTCGCCCGCGACTACGTGGACGCCCGCTGGTCGCTGGCCGAGTTCTTCCTCCCGGCCGCCGTCCTCATCCTGGTGCTCAGCATCGTCAAGGTGCCGGCCCTCCAGCTGCTCTCCACGCTGCTGTTCCTCACCTTCTTCGTCCTGGTGATCCTGGACTTCGTCCGGCTCGGCTTCGGCCTGCGCAAGCAGCTCGCCGAGCGCTTCGCCGGGCAGAACACCCGCGGCGCGGTCGCCTACGGCCTGATGCGCATCCTGCAGATGCGCCGGCTGCGACTGCCCAAGCCGCAGGTGCGGCGCGGGGAGAAGCCCTGACCGCCGAACCGGTGGACTCCGGCTGGGCCCCTCCCGTCTGGGACGGGCCCGGCCTCTACGCGCTCCCCGGCCAGGGCGGCGGCGGGCACGACCGGGGCGCCCAGGAGCGCGGCGGGTACGAGCTGACCGGCTACGAGCGGCGGCTGCCCTCGCGCAGCGGCTCCTTCGCCGGCGGCGCCGGCCCCTCCCCCGGGCGGCCCGGCTCGCTGCGCAACCTCGTCCGGCAGGAGATGGTCGCCCGGCAGCTCGCCGAGCAGCTCACCGGCCGCACCGGGCAGCGCGTCCTCGACATCGGCTGCGGCCAGGGCACCCAGGCACTGCGGCTGGCCCGGGCCGGGCACTACGTCACCGGCATCGACTCCGACCCGGCCGCGCTCGGCACCGCCCAGGAGGTGCTCGCCGAGGAGCCCGGGACGGTGCGGGAGCGGGTCCAGCTGCTGATCGGCGACGGTCACCAGTGCGGGCGCTGGTTCGGCGCGCGCAGCTTCGACGTCGTGCTCTGCCACGGCGTGCTGATGTACCTGCCGGACCCCGATCCGATGATCGCCTCGCTGGCCCGGCTGCTCGCCCCCGGCGGGCTGCTCTCGCTGGTGGTCCGCAACCGCGACGCGCTCGCCCTGCGCCCCGCCGCGGCCGGCGACTGGCGGGCGGCCCTGGAGGCCTTCGAGAGCGACCGGTACTACAACCGGCTCGGGCTGGCGGCCCGCGCCGACCGGATCGGCGACCTCGCCGTCACCCTCTCCGAGGTGTCCGTGCCGCTGCGGCGCTGGTACGGCGTGCGGGTCTTCACCGACCACGCCCCCGACGACGCGCCGCCGGTCGACGGCCGGCAGCTCGCCCAGCTGCTGGAGGCCGAGGAGCGGGCCGGGCGCACCGACCCGTACCGGCAGGTCGCCGCGCTGCTGCACGTCGTCGGGATGAAGTAGCCCCGGAGCCGGTGCGGCGCCGGGGCCACCGCCCGGCGGCTCAGTCCTCGTGCAGGCTCATCGTGTAGACCTCGCGGCCGTCGTCCAGCAGCACCGCACGGTCCACACCGTCCTCGGCCAGCTGCTTCCAGTTCTCCCCGATCCAGGTCTCCGCGTCCCCCTGGCCGGCGAACTCCTCCGCCTGGCCGCCGTCCGGGGCCACCTCGGTGCCGTCCGCCTTCTCGTACCGCCACGTCCAGACCATGCCCGGCTCCTCCCGCCGACGATCAGCGATGCGCTGTGAGCGCACCCTAAGCCCTCAGGTTGCCCGGCCGGATCTTCGGTATGCGCGGTGCGCGAGGATGGGACGCATGACAGCTGACGCCCCGCTCCCCCGCACCCTGCTCCTCGGCGGTGCCCGGTCCGGCAAGTCGACCAGGGCCGAGCAGCTGCTCGCCCACCACCGGGACGTGCTGTACGTCGCCACCGGCGGCACCCGGGACGGCGACGCCGAGTGGGCGCAGCGGGTCGCGCTGCACCGCGGGCGGCGCCCGGCGAGCTGGCGCACCGCCGAGACCTGCGACCTGGAGGCGGTGCTGGCCGACACCGCCGACCCGGCGCCGGTGCTGGTCGACTGCCTGGCGCTGTGGCTGACCGCGGTCATGGACGAGTGCGGCGCCTGGGACGACGCGGTCTGGGCGGACGGCGGCGAGGCCGCGGTGCAGCGGCGCTGCGCGGCGCTGGCGACGGCCTGGGCCGGCACCCGGCGCCCGGCGGTCGCGGTCAGCAACGAGGTGGGCATGGGCGTCGTCCCGGCGACGGCGGCCGGCCGCCGGTTCCGCGACACCCTGGGCCGGCTCAACATGGCGGTCGCCGACGCCTCCGAGCGGGTGCTGCTGGTCGTGGCGGGGCAGGTCCTCACCGTCAAGCCCGCCGCCGGCTGAACGATCCCCCCGGCCGCCGGCCCGGACCGCCTCCTGCACCGGCGGCCCGGCCCTTCCCGCCTTTCCGCACCGGCGCCCCTCCGGTGAACACCCGCGGCGTGTAGCCTTCCGGACGATGGACACGACCGTGGATCTCGATACGTTCTCCTCCCTCGTCGAGCGCCCCGACGAGAGCGCCCGGCGCGCCGCCGAGGAGCGGTGGCAGGAGCTGGACCGGCCTCGCAACGGCCTCGGCAGGCTGGAGGAGCTGGGCGCCTGGCTGTCGTCCGTGCAGGGGCGTTCCCCGGTGCGGCCGCTGTCGGCGCCCAAGGTGGTGCTGTTCGCCGCCGACCACGGGGTGGCCCGCCTCGGGGTGTCCCGGCTGCCCGCGCAGGGCGGCACGGCGGCACGGGTGCGCTCGGTGCTCGACGGCACCGCGCCGGTCGCGCTGCTCGCCCGCCGCTTCGGCGCCGGGGTGCGGGTGGTGGACGTCGCGGTCGACGCCGATGCCGCGGAGTTCCCCGGCGAGGTGACGGCGCACCGGGTGCGGCGCGGCTCCGGGCGGATCGACGTCGAGAACGCGCTGAGCCCCGAGGAGACCGCCCGGGCGTTCCGGGCCGGCATGGCGGTGGCCGACGAGGAGGCCGACGCCGGGACCGACCTGGTGGTGCTGGGCGACCTCGGGGTCGGCTCGACCACGGTGGCGGCGGTGCTGGTCGGCGCGCTCTGCGGGACGGACGCGGCGGCGGTCACCGGGCGCGGGTCGGGCATCGACGACCGGGTGTGGATGGTCAAGTGTGCGACGGTGCGGGACTCGCTGCGCCGGGCCCGGCCGGTGCTGGGCGACCAGCTGGCGCTGCTCGGGGCCACCGGTGGCGCGGACTTCGCGGCGATCACCGGGTTCCTGCTGCAGGCCGCGGTGCGGAAGCTGCCGGTGGTGCTGGACGGGGTGGTCTCGGCGGCCTGCGCGCTGGTCGCGCAGCGGATCGCGTTCCGGGCACCGGAGTGGTGGCGGGCCGGGCAGACCAGCGGTGAGCCCGCGCAGGCGAAGGCGTACGACCGGCTGACCCTGTCGCCGCTGCAGGAGCAGGGCATCACCATGGGCGAGGGGGTCGGCGCGCTGATGGCGCTGCCGCTGCTCCAGGCGGCGGCGGACACCCTGGCCGAGGAGGTGCCGGAGGTGTTCGTCCCGGCCGCGCCCAAGGAGCCGGCCCGGCTGCCGACGGCGGCGGAGCTGCTGGGGAAGCTGTAGGGGGAGTCCGGGGGCCCGGGCCGCGTCGGTGACGACGGGTCCGGGCCCCTTCGCCGTTTCCGAGTGGTCGGTGGGTGGTTGGTGTGCGGGACGGGCTGCGGTTCGCGTTCGGGACCCTGTCGGTGCTGCCGGTGCGGGTGCGGCGCTGGGACCGGGAGGCCGGGGGGCGGGCGATGGTGCTCGCACCGGTGGTCGGGGTGGTGCTGGGGGCGGTCGCGGCGGCGGCGGGGGCGCTGGTCGCCTGGCGTGCCGGCGGGGCGCTCGGCGCGGTGGCGGCGGTCGGGGTGCTCGCGGTGCTCACCCGGGGGCTGCACCTGGACGGGCTCGCGGACGTCGCGGACGGCCTGGGCAGCGGGAAGCCGGCCGAGGACGCGCTGCGGATCATGAAGCAGTCGGACATCGGCCCGTTCGGGGTGCTCACCCTCGTCCTCGTGCTGCTGGCGCAGGTGGCCGCGCTGACCGGGCAGTTCGCCGTCTCCCCGCTGCGCGGCGCGCTCGCGGTGCTCGCGGCGGCGGTCGCGGCGCGGTGCGCGCTCGCCTGGGGGTGCCTGCGGTCGGTGCCGGCGGCCCGGCCGGGCGGGTTGGGCGCGATGGTGGCGAGCACGGTGACGCCGGGTGCGGCCCTCGCCTCGACGGTCGGCGCGGCCGCCCTGGTCGCCCTCGCCGGCTTGACCGACGAGGTGTCAACTCTTTTTCTTCCGCTGGCCGTTGCGCTGGGGGCCGGCGGATCGCGGCTGCTGCTGCGGCGCTGTGTGCGGCGGTTCGGCGGGATCACCGGGGACGTGCTCGGGGCGATGGCGGAGACCGCCGCGACCGGCACGCTGCTGGTCCTCGCGCTGCTGCGCTGAGGGGGACGCCAAAGCCCGTGCGCCGAAAGGCGGTACACCGGGCGGCGCGTGATCCCACCATGCGGACTACCATGCGGGGAGCACCGCAGCCCTGCACCGTCGCAGGTCCTGCCCGTCCGGCGCGCGTTGGGGCGCCGGGGCCTCTGGTGTGCGCGACCGCCGCGGCGGTGGGCGCGCGCAGCCAGGGGTCCCGGGTCCGGCGGACGCCGGCCGGTCGGCCTGGCCGGCGGTCCGGGCTGCGCCGGTGCGGCACCAGCGCCGCGACCGGTCGTGGACCGCGAAAGAACAGGACGTTTTACGTGACTGCATTGTCTGTGAGCACCTCCGCCGCCGCCTCGCTGCGTGCGGACGCCCTGGTGATCGGCGTGGCGAAGGGCCCCAAGGGCATCGTGCTGGCCCCCGGCGCCGAGGCCGTGGCCGAGGCGTTCGAGGGCAAGCTGGCCGAGGTTCTCAGCACGCTGGGCGCCACCGGCGCCGAGGGCGAGACCGTCAAGGTCCCCTCCCCCGCCGGCCTGAAGGCCGCGCTCGTGCTCGCGGTCGGTCTCGGTGACGCCGCCGAGGGCGGGTACGAGCTGGAGGCCCTGCGCCGCGCCGCCGGTGTCGCCGCCCGCACCCTGGCCGGTGCCAAGAAGGCCGCGCTGGCCCTGCCGGCCGAGTCGGCCGACGAGATCGAGGCGGTCGCGCTGGGCGCCCTGCTCGGTTCGTACGCGTTCGGCACCTACAAGAACAACGGCAACGGCGGCAAGGAGCCGGTCGGCGAGCTGGTGCTGCTGTCGACCCGCAAGGGCAGCAAGGAGGCCAAGGCCGCGGTCGAGCGCGCCCTGGTCGTCGGCGAGGAGATGAACCGCGCCCGCGACCTGGTCAACACCGCCCCCAACGACCTGAACCCGAAGTCCTTCGCCGCGCTCGCCCAGGCGGCCGGCAAGGAGCACGGCCTCAAGGTCGAGGTGCTGGACGAGAAGGCGCTGCTCAAGGGCGGCTTCGGCGGCCTGCTCGGCGTCGGCAACGGCTCGGTCAACCCGCCGCGCCTGGTCAAGGTGGCGTACACCCACCCGAAGGCGAAGGCCAGCCTGGCGTTCGTCGGCAAGGGCATCACCTACGACTCGGGCGGCATCTCGCTGAAGCCGGCCGGCCACAACGAGACCATGAAGTGCGACATGGCCGGCGCGGCCGCGGTGTTCGCCGCCGTCGTCTCCGCCAAGCGCCTCGGCCTCCAGGTCAACGTCACCGCCTGGCTGGCGCTGGCGGAGAACATGCCGTCCGGCTCGGCCACCCGCCCGGGTGACGTGCTGCGGATGTACGGCGGCAAGACCGTCGAGGTGCTGAACACCGACGCCGAGGGCCGCCTGGTGCTGGCCGACGCCATCGTGCGCGCCGGCGAGGAGAACCCGGACGTGATCGTCGACGTCGCCACCCTGACCGGCGCGATGATGATGGCGCTGGGCAACCGCACCTTCGGTGTGATGGCCAACGCCGACGAGCTGCGCGAGAGCCTGCACACGGCCGCCGGCGAGGTGGGCGAGCAGTCCTGGCCGATGCCGCTGCCGGCCGAGCTGCGCAAGGGCATGACCGAGTCGACCGTCGCCGACCTGGCCAACATGGGCGAGCGGATGGGCGGCGGCCTGGTGGCCGGCCTGTTCCTGAAGGAGTTCGTGGCCGAGGGCATCGACTGGGCCCACCTGGACATCGCCGGCCCGGCGTTCCACGAGGGCGCGCCGTTCGGCTACACCCCCAAGGGCGGCACCGCCTCCGCGGTGCGCACCCTGGTCCGCTTCGCCGAGCAGAAGGCGGCGGGCGGCAAGGCCTGACGGCCGGGTACGACCGACGGGCGGGGTCCGGCGCACGGCGCGCCGGGCCCCGTCCGGCTTCCCGGGGCCGGTTACCTGCCGGTAGGGGGCGCCGGGAGGTCGCCGCACCCCTGTTCGCTGCGGGCGAAACTTTGTTCCGCAGTGCGGAACCAGGGGCTCCACCGGCCCACCGACCGGTCGGCCCGACCCCGGTCAACCCTGCCCTGAGCTGCGACGATGCCCCTCCGTCCAGGGTGTTCCCACCCCTGCGACCACCCCTCGGGACACCCCTGGAGCGGACCCGGACATCAGCTGCCGCGAACAAGTGCGAAGATGTATTTCCGGCACGACTGGGCGCCCCACAAAGGCTTCCGACCCACCGGACCGCGACCGGCCCGGCGATCCACACCCCATTGCATGGAGGACGTGACGTGGCGAACGACGCCAGCACCGTTTTCGACGTAGTCATTCTCGGAGGCGGAAGCGGCGGTTACGCCGCGGCGCTCCGCGGCGCCCAGCTGGGCCTGAGCGTCGCCCTGGTCGAGAAGGGTGAGCTTGGCGGCACCTGCCTGCACCGCGGCTGCATCCCGACCAAGGCCCTGCTGCACGCGGCCGAGATCGCCGACGAGACGAAGGAGGCCGCCGAGTTCGGCGTGCTGGCCACCTTCCAGGGCATCGACATCAACGGCGTCCACAAGTACAAGGACGACGTCATCGCCGGCCTGTACAAGGGTCTGCAGGGCCTGGTGGCGTCCCGCAAGGTCACCTTCGTCCAGGGCGAGGGCAAGCTCTCCTCGCAGACCTCGGTGGACGTCAACGGCCAGCGCATCGAGGGCCGCCACATCGTGCTGGCCACCGGTTCCGTGCCGCGCTCGATCCCGGGCCTGGAGATCGACGGCAACCGCGTCATCTCCTCGGACCACGCCCTCAAGCTCGACCGCATCCCGAAGTCGGCTGTCATCCTCGGCGGCGGCGTGATCGGCGTCGAGTTCGCCTCGGTCTGGAAGTCGTTCGGCGTCGACGTCACCATCGTCGAGGCCCTGCCGCACCTGGTCCCGCTGGAGGACGAGAACTCCTCCAAGCTGCTGGAGCGCGCCTTCCGCAAGCGCGGCATCAAGTTCGAGCTGAAGGCCCGCTTCTCGGGCGTCGAGTACACCGAGGCCGGTGTGCGCGTCTCCACCGAGAACGGCAAGCAGATCGACGCCGACCTGCTGCTCGTCGCCATCGGCCGCGGCCCGGTCTCGGCCGGCCTCGGCTACGAGGAGAACGGCGTCGCGATGGACCGCGGCTACGTCCTCGTCGACGAGTACATGCGCACCAACGTGCCGACCATCTCGGCCGTCGGCGACCTCGCCCCGACCCTGCAGCTGGCGCACGTCGGCTTCGCCGAGGGCATCCTGGTCGCCGAGCGCCTGGCCGGCCTGAAGCCGGTGCCGATCGACTACGACGGCGTCCCGCGCGTGACCTACTCCAACCCCGAGGTGGCCTCCGTCGGCATCTCCGAGGCCAAGGCCGTCGAGCTGTACGGCAAGGAGAAGGTCGTCACCCTCAAGTACAACCTGGCCGGCAACGGCAAGAGCAAGATCCTGAAGACCGCCGGCGAGATCAAGCTCGTCCAGGTCAAGGACGGCGCCGTGGTCGGTGTCCACATGGTCGGCGCCCGCATGGGCGAGCAGGTCGGCGAGGCCCAGCTGATCTACAACTGGGAAGCCCTGCCGGCCGAGGTCGCGCAGCTCATCCACGCCCACCCGACCCAGTCCGAGGCCCTCGGCGAGGCGCACCTGGCGCTGGCCGGCAAGCCGCTGCACGCGCACGACTGATCGCGCCCCCCACCCCCCATTCCAGTTCGCAAGACTTGATAGGAGTCGCTGAAACCATGGCGGTCTCAGTAACACTGCCCGCGCTGGGCGAGAGCGTTTCCGAGGGCACCGTCACCCGTTGGCTGAAGGCCGAGGGTGAGCGCGTGGAGGTCGACGAGCCGCTGCTCGAAGTCTCCACCGACAAGGTCGACACCGAGATCCCGGCCCCGGCCTCCGGCATTCTGGCCTCGATCAAGGTCGGCGAGGACGAGACCGTCGAGGTCGGCGCCGAGCTGGCGATCATCGACGACGGCTCGGGCGCCCCGGTCGCCGCGCCGGCCCCGGCCGCCGAGGCCGCTCCGGTCGCGCCGGCCGCTCCGGCCCCGGTCGCGGAGGCCCCGGCCGCCGCCCCGGCCCCGGTCGCCGAGGCCCCGGCGGCCCCCGCCGCCGCTCCGGCCGCCCCGGCCGGCGACGCCACCCCGGTCCTGCTGCCCGCGCTGGGCGAGTCGGTCACCGAGGGCACCGTCACCCGCTGGCTGAAGGCCGAGGGCGACACCGTCGAGGTCGACGAGCCGCTGCTGGAGGTCTCCACCGACAAGGTCGACACCGAGATCCCGTCGCCGGTCGCCGGCACGCTGGTGAAGATCCTGGTCGGCGAGGACGAGACGGCCGAGGTCGGCGCCCAGCTCGCGCTGATCGGTGCCGCCGGCGCCGTCGCCGCCGCTCCGGCCGCCCCGGTCGCCGCTCCGGCTCCGGCCGCGCCGGCCGCCCCGGCCCCGGTGGCCGCTCCGGCCCCGGTCGCCCCGGCTGCCCCGGCCCCGGCCGCTCCGGTGGCCGACGCCGGTGACGCCTACGTCACCCCGCTGGTGCGCAAGCTCGCCTCCGAGCACAACGTCGAGCTGTCCTCCGTCGCCGGCACCGGCGTCGGCGGCCGCATCCGCAAGCAGGATGTCCTGGCCGCCGCCGAGGCCGCCAAGGCCGCCGCCCAGGCCCCGGCACCGGTCGCCGCCGCTCCGGCCGCCGCGCCGAAGGCCGCCGCCGCGCCGTCCGCCCTGCGCGGCCAGACGGTCAAGATGACCCGCATGCGCAAGGTCATCGGCGACAACATGATGAAGGCCCTGCACGAGCAGGCGCAGCTCACCAGCGTGGTCGAGGTGGACGTCACCCGGATCATGTCGCTGCGCGCCAAGGCCAAGGACGGCTTCCTCGCCCGCGAGGGCGTCAAGCTCTCCCCGATGCCGTTCTTCGTCAAGGCCGCCGCCCAGGCGCTGAAGGCCCACGCGGTCATCAACGCCCGGATCAACGACGCCGAGGGCACCATCACCTACTTCGACACCGAGAACATCGGTATCGCGGTGGACTCGGAGAAGGGTCTGATGACCCCGGTCATCAAGGGTGCGGGCGACCTCAACATCGCCGGCATCTCCAAGAAGACCGCCGAGCTGGCCGGCAAGGTGCGCGACAGCAAGATCACCCCGGACGAGCTGTCCGGCGCCACCTTCACCATCAGCAACACCGGTTCGCGCGGCGCGCTGTTCGACACCGTCATCGTGCCGCCGAACCAGGCCGCGATCCTGGGCATCGGCGCCACGGTCAAGCGCCCGGTGGTCATCGAGTCCGACGGCGGCACCGCCATCGGCATCCGCGACATGACCTACCTGTCGCTCTCCTACGACCACCGCCTGGTGGACGGCGCCGACGCCGCCCGCTACCTGGTGGCGGTCAAGGAGATCCTGGAGGCCGGCGAGTTCGAGGTCGAGCTCGGCCTGTAAGGCCCCGGGAGTCCGCTCCGCAGCACCGGAACCCCGCACCGTCCCCGGACGGCGCGGGGTTCCGCGCGTCCGGGACCGGTCGCCGGCCGCCCGGCCCGGGTCTTCGCGCCGCTGCGGGTTTTTCGTGTGGTTCCGGGTGATTCACCCGTTCTTCGCATGCGCGCATGCGGCCGAACAGGGATGCTGGAGCGGTGATGGACGAGACCGACTTCTGGCTGATCATCGACGAGACCCGGGAGGCCGCCGAGGGCGACCCCGACGAGCAGGCGGACCGCCTGGTGGAGCGGCTGGGCGAGCTGACCCCGGACGATGTGATCGACTTCGCCCGGCTCTTCGAGGCCCGCTTCCAGCGCGCCTACCGCCACGACCTGTGGGGCGCGGCGTACCTGCTGCTGGGCGGGGCCTCCGAGGACTCCTTCGACTACTTCCGGTGCTGGCTGATCGGCCAGGGCCGGGAGGTCTTCGAGGGCGGCCTGCACGACCCGGACGACCTGGCCGACCTGCTGCCGGACTTCGACGAGGAGGAGGACGGCGAGGCCGAGGACCTCGGCTACGCCGCCGACGAGGCGTACGAGCAGCTGACCGGGCTGCCGCTGCCCGAGGTGGGCGGGCGGCAGCCCGCGCGGCCGTCCGGAGCCGGCTTCGACTTCGACGACCCGGACGTCATGGCGAAACGGTTCCCCAAGCTCTGGGA
This sequence comes from Kitasatospora sp. NPDC058115, assembly GCF_042884635.1. NCBI lineage: Bacteria > Bacillati > Actinomycetota > Actinomycetes > Kitasatosporales > Streptomycetaceae > Kitasatospora > Kitasatospora sp. NPDC058115. Next base: position 29,526 of record NZ_JBHVTL010000008.1, on the reverse strand, counting down.
GCGCTACGGGGACTGACGGCGCCCGGCGCGCCGGGCCGCTCAGGTGGTGGAGCCGCCCGCCGCGCCGGTGTCCTGCTTGATGCCCTTGAGGATCTGGTCCAGGGCGGTGGGGTCGGGCGCTCCGGCGGCGTCGTCCACCCCGCCCTCGAAGGCCACGTAGCCGCCGCCCTTGGCCGGGACGGCCGCCATCAGGATGTAGCCCTTGCTGCCGTCCGCCGTCACGATGTGCCAGCGCACCGCGTAGCCGGAGATGCCGGCCACCGTGGTGCTGGACGAGCCGGCGTCGGTGTGCGAGGTGATGTTGGTGAAGATCGCCGCCGCGTAGGCCGGCATCGCCGCCTCGGCCGCCGCGCGGGCGGTGCTGCCGGAGATGGTGTCCTTCTCGACCGAGAACTGGCCGCGGATGCAGTTGCCGCCGCCGGGGCAGGTGTACTGGCCGGTGCCGAGGAAGACCGTCGAGTGCGAGCCCTCGGTGGTCGCCTCCCAGCCGTCGAAGACCGGCACCGTGATGGCGTGCTGCGGGTCCGCCACGGTGTCCTTGGGCACCAGGGACGGGCGCGGCGGTGTGGTGGGCGGCGGCGAGACCGGTTTGGTGGTGGTCGGGGCCGGAGTCGTGGCGGTCGGGCTCGGGGTGTCGGTGACGGTGACCGTGGTGACCGGCTTCGGGTCGGCGGACGGGCCGTCGCCGCCGCTGTTGAGCGCGATGGCGGCGACCACGCCGACCACGGCCAGGACCCCGACCCCGATGCCGACGGCGGTGCCGGTCTTGATCCGGTTCGGCCGGGAGGGCGGCGGGTAAGCGGCCGGCGGGTAGCCGTAGCCCGGCTGGTTCTGCGCCGGGTAGCCGTAGCCCGGCTGCCCCTGTTGCGGCGCGCCGTAGCCGTAGGAGGGCGGCGCGGACGCGGCGGGCTGGCCGCCGGGGCTCTGCCAGGAGACCTGTGTCGGGGCGTCGGCAATCGGGCCGCCGCCCGCCTGGACGGGGCGCACGTCACTGGTCCAGGCCGTGCCGTCCCACCAACGCTCATGACCGGCCGTGCCGTCCGCACCCGGAACCGGGTACCACCCGGGAGGCGTCGAGTTGCTCACGGCAAGACCGTACCCGTCCGGGTGACGCTCCAGACAGACCGGGTCTGTCACGACTCTGCACCACCCGTGTACCGGACCTGACGTCACGTCAGCCCGCAGCCGGGGGTCGGGAGGCCCCGTCCGGGGGTTCAGCCGGTCAGCAGCCGGGCCATCCAGATGTCGTCGACGTACGAACCGTCGATCAGGAACTCCTCGGCGAGCGAGCCCTCCACCACGAAGCCGCAGCGCGTGTAGAGCGCGCGGGCCGGGGCGTTGTGGCCGAGCACCCGCAGGCTGATCTTCCGGGCGCCCTGGGCGCGGGCCACCCGGCAGGCCTCCTCGACCAGCGCGACGCCGAGGCCCCGGCCGCGGGCGGAGGCGTCGACGGCCAGGCCCTGGATCTGGCGCACGTGCTGGTTGCTGGGCAGCGGGGTCGGCGGGACGACCCGGACGTAACCGACGATCCGGCCGTCGAGCAGGGCGAGGTGGAACTGGTCCGGGGTGTGGCGCTCGTCGAACACCCCCGCGTCCTCGGCGGGCCGCGGGCCGACGTCGGCCAGCGGGGTCCAGGTGGCCAGGTTGAGGACGGCGAGCTCCTTCTCGTCCTCGGCTCGGGCGGGTCGGATGATCAGATGGTCCGTTTCACGCATGCGCGGCATGCTAACCACCCACGGCGCGGACGTACACGGAATTACCGCCCCGCCCCGGGTCCCGGTGCGGGCGTTCCCGCCCGTACCGGGACCCGGCTGCGAGGATGGGCGCATGAGAATCGCGGTCACAGGATCCACGGGACTGATCGGCTCGGCACTCGTCGGCTCGCTGCTGGCGGACGGGCACCAGGTGGTGCGGCTGGTCCGGCACCGCTCGAAGACCGGACCGCGGCCGGACGGCACCACCGCCATCGGCTGGAACCCGCTGCTGGGCCAGGTCGACCGGGCCGGGCTGGCCGGCGTCGACGCGGTGGTGCACCTCGCGGGCGCCGGCGTCGGCGACCGCCGCTGGAGCGAGTCCTACAAGCGGGAGATCCGGGAGAGCCGGGTGCTCGGCACCGAGACCCTGGCCGCCGCGCTGGCCGGGCTGGACGAGCCGCCGAAGGTCTTCGTCAGCGCCTCGGCCGTCGGCTACTACGGCCAGACCGGGGACCGGGTGATCGACGAGTCCTCGCCCGCCGGGGACGACTTCCTGGCCGAGGTCTGCACCGCGTGGGAGGCCGCCGCAGGACCGGCCGAACGGGCCGGGATCCGGGTGGTCCACCCGCGCACCGGGCTGGTGCTCTCCGCGGCCGGCGGCGCGGGCGGCCGGCTCTTCCCGCTGTTCCGGCTCGGGCTCGGCGGGCGGCTCGGCGACGGCCGGCAGTACTGGAGCTTCATCTCGCTCGCCGACGAGGTCGCCGCGCTGCGCTTCCTGATCGACCGGGAGGACGTCAGCGGTCCGGTCAACCTGACCGCGCCGGAGCCGGTGACCAACGCCGAGCTGACGGCGGCGCTCGGGCGGGCGCTGCGCCGGCCGACGCCGTTCCCGGTGCCGCGGGCCGTGCTGGACGCGGTCCTCGGCGAGCTGGCGATCGAGGTGGTCGGCAGCCACCGGGTGGTGCCGCGCCGGCTGCTGGACGCGGGCTTCCGGTTCGAGCACCCGGACGTCGACTCGGCGGTGCGGGCGGCGCTCTGAGGAGGGGTCGGCGGGGCCGGGCGCGCGCGGGCGTGCCCGGACCCGCCGCGTAGCCGCGCCACGAGCCGCGCTACTAGCCGCGCTACGACGTTCACCCTGGCCAGGGGCATATGCCGGGCGGAGGCCGGGCGACTGCCGCGAGGGGCTCCGGCGGGGGGCGCACGGGAGCACGGGGCAGGCGCGTCGCACGCCCCCGGTGACCGTGCGCGCCCGCCGGACGGCATCGCGGCCGGATCGGCGCACAGTCCGTGACGGCACCCCCACTGGATGCGATCCCTCCCCTTCCCGGCCCCGATCCGGCCCGGCGGGCCTGTCTGACCGCCGCACTGACTGGGCATCACACCGGTCGGACCGTGTCCCAGCACCCCGCTGCCTGCGCCGGCCCGAAACATCCGGGACCAGGGAGGGAGCCCCCCGTGCCCACGTACGACTTCATCCGCCGCACCCGCCGACAGTCCGATCCGGACGTCGTCGTGGTGGGAGCCGGCCTCGCGGGCCTCGCCGCCGCCCGCGTGCTCACCGGCCGCGGCCTCGCCGTCCAGGTCCTGGAGGCCGCGGACCGCATCGGCGGCCGCGCCGCCTCCCACGAACTGGACGGCTTCCGCCTCGACCACGGCAGCCATCTGCTGAACACCGCCTTCCCCGAACCGCGCCGCGTGCTCGACCTCGACCGCCTCGACCTGCGCCCGCTCACCCCGGGCGTCCTGGTGCACCACGGCGGGCGCCGGTACCGGGTCGGGGACCCGCAGCTGACCACCGCCCGGCAGGCCGCCGCCCGGGCGCCGCTGGGCAGCCCGCTGGACAAGGCGCGCCTCGGCGGCTGGCTCAACCGGCTCGCCGCCACCCCGCCCGCCCGGCTGACGGCCCGGCCGGAGACCACCGCCGCCCGGGCGCTCGGCGAACGCGGGCTCGCCCCGCGCACCGTCGACGGCCTGCTGCGCCCGCTGCTCGGCGCCCTGCTCAGCGACCCCGCCCTGGGCACCAGCAGCCGGGTCGCCGACCTGGTGCTGCGCTGCTACGCGCGCGGCCGGCTCTGTCTGCCCGCCGGGGGGATCGCGGCCGTGCCGGCCCAGCTGGCCGCCGCCCTGCCCCCCGGCACCGTCCGCACCGGGGTGCGGGTCACCGCGATCGCGGCGGACGGCGTGGAGACCGCCGGCCACGGGCGGATCGGCGCACAGGCCGTGGTCGTCGCGACCGACCCCCGCTCCGCCGCGGAGCTGCTGCCCGGACTCCGGTTGCCGGACTTCCACCCCGTCACGACCTTCTACCACGCGGCCGACCGGGCCCCGCTCGGCGAGGCCGCCCTGCTGCTGGACGGCGACCGGCCGGGCGGGCGGCCGTCGCTGGTCTCCCACTCGCTGGTGCTCAGCGAGCTGCACCCCTCGTACGCCCCACCCGGGCGGGCGCTGATCGCCACCACCGTGCTCGGCCGCCGCACCTTCGACTCCGGCGGGCCGGCCGCGCTGGAGCCGGCCGTGCGCGGACGGCTGGCGGAGCTGTACGGCACCCCGGCCGACGGCTGGCAGTTCCTCAGCGTGCGCCACCTGCCGGACGCGGTGCCGGCCATGCCGCCGCCGCACAACACCCGGCGGCCGGTGCGGCTGCTGGCCGGGCTGTACGTCTGCGGCGACCACCGGGACACCAGCAGCGTGCAGGGGGCGCTGGTCTCCGGACGGCGCGCGGCCGAGGCCGTGGCGCGCGACCTCGGGCTGCCGGCCGCCGCACCGGAGGCGGCCGCGGCCTGACGGCCCGCCACGACGGGGCACGCGGTCCGGCCGCCGGATCGGCGACGGACCGCGTGCCAATATGCCGATATGACCGCTGATCGGATGATTCCCGTTCCACCGCCGGCCGCCGCGTGAGCACCGCACCCGGCGCCCAGCCGCTCGCGCTGGTCCTCGTCCCCGCCGCCGCAGTGGCCGCCCCGCTGCTGGCCGACCTGCTGCTGCGGTGGATCGCCGTGCCCACGGTGGTGTTCGAGATCCTGCTCGGCGTCCTGATCGGCCCCGACGTCCTGGGCTGGGTGCACGTCGACGCCCTGGTCGACGCGCTCTCCCGGTTCGGCCTGGCCATGCTGATGTTCCTGGCCGGCTACGAGATCGACTTCGCCCGGCTGCGCGGCGGCCCGCTGCGCCGGGCCGGCCTCGCCTGGCTGGTCACCGTGGCCGCCGCGCTCGGCCTCGGCGCGCTGGTCGGCCCGGACCCGCTGGACGGCGCCTTCACCGGGCTCGCGCTCACCACCACCGCGCTCGGCACCATCCTGCCGGTGCTGCGCGACTCCGGCGAACTGCCCACCGGGTTCGGCGCGCTGGTCATGGCCACCGGCGCGGTCGGCGAGTTCGGCCCGATCATCGCCGTCGCCGTGCTGCTCAGCGGCAACACCCCGGCGCGCTCCGCCGTCATCCTGGCGGCCTTCGCGGTGATCACCGCCGTCGCGGTGGCCGGTGCCCGGCGCCCCCGCCCCGCCTGGATGACCGGGCTGATCCGGCGCACCCTGCGCACCTCCGGCCAGTTCGCCGTGCGCACCGTGATGCTGGTGCTCGCCACCATGGTCGCCGCCGCGCTCCGGCTGGAGCTGGACATGCTGCTCGGTGCGTTCACCGCCGGCATCGTCTCCCGGCTGCTGCTCGCCGACATCCCCCGGCCCACCGAGGAGGTCGTCGAGGCCAAGCTGGAGGGCATCGGCTTCGGCTTCCTCGTCCCGGTGTTCTTCGTGGTCAGCGGGATGAACTTCGACCTGGACGCGCTGCTCGGCGATCCGGGCACGCTGCTGCTCGTCCCGGTCTTCCTGCTCCTGCTGCCCGCCCTGCGCGGGCTGCCCGCCGCCCTGCTCGCCCCCGCCGGGCTGGGGCGGCGCGACCGGGCCGCGCTCGGCCTGTACGGGGCGACCGCGCTGCCGCTGGTCGTGGTGATCACCACGATCGAGGTGGACGCCGGCCACCTGGCGTCCTCGACCGCCGCCGCCCTGGTCGGCGCGGGCATGCTCTCGGTGCTGCTGTTCCCGCTGACCGCGCAGCGGCTGCGCGGGGACGTCCGGCCGCCGGCCGCCGTCGGGGGCGGCCGGCCGCGGGTGAACGCCGAGAGCTGGTAGTCCTCGGGCCGGTCAGATCACCCCCGCCTGGCGGGCCGTCTCCTCGAACGCGCGCGCCACCGGGCTGCCCCGGTACGGCGTCAGCCGGCGGTGGAAGTCGCGCACGTACTCCAGCGACCGGGCCGACCGCATCTCCCCCGCCGCCCGCAGCGCGTCGGTCGCCATGCCGCAGGCCTCGTCGAGGTCGCCCATGCCGAGCCGGGCGGTGGCCAGCACCAGCCGGCAGAAGATCCGGCTGCGGGCGTACGCGGGCGAGCGCAGCCGCAGCGACTTCTCGGCGTGCTGGGCGGCCGTCCGCCACTGCTGGAGGTCCCGGTAGCAGTGCGCGAACTCGTCGGAGAGCTGCGCCTCGTCGAAGAACCGCGCCCAGGACGGCAGGTCGTCGCCGGTCCGGGCGGCCGCCAGCGCCCGTTCGGCCCGCACCAGCGCGGTGGTGCAGGAGCGGACGTCGCCGAGCAGGCCGTGCCCGCGCGCCTCGGCGGCGTGCAGCAGCGCCTGCACGGTCGGCGGCACCGCCGTGCCCACGCCCTGCTGGGCGACCCGGGCCAGCTGGACCGCCTCCCGGCCGTGCCCGAGGTGCACGGCCTGCTGGCTCATCGTCACCAGGACGTAGCCGCCGAGCGCGCGGTCCCCGGCGGCCTGGGAGAGCCGCAGCGCCTGGACGAAGTAGCGCTGGGCCAGGCCGTGCGCGGCGATGTCGAAGGACGTCCAGCCGGCCAGCCGGGTGAGGTCGGCGACGGCGCCGAACAGGGCGCGGCCGATCTGCTCGCCGTAGCGGCCGCGCAGCATCGGCTCGGCCTCGCTCTCCAGGTAGCGGACCAGCGCCTGGCGGGCGTGGCCGCCGCCGTAGGCGTGGTCCAGCGCGCGGAACAGGTCGCCGACGGCGCGGATGGCGGCGATGTCGCCGCGGCCGACCCGCAGCGCGGGGCGCTGCTCGCGCCCGGCGTCGTGGTAGGGCGGCTCGACGGCGATCGGCGGGCGGCGGCTCTGGGTGGGCACCCGGGCGCCGAGCGCGGCGGCGCCGGCCTGCGCGGCGGCGCCCGTGCCGGAGCCGGTCCGGGCGCCCGGGGCGGCGGCCGCGGCCGGGCCGCGCGGTCCGGTGCCGGCGGGCGCGCCGGGCGGTCCGGCGGGCAGCGGCGCGCCGGCCGCGGGGTCGGGGCGCACCAGGGTGGAGCCGTCCCTGGCGACCCGCTCGTCGGTGCGGCCGATCAGCCAGTCGCGGCTGGGCACCACCAGACCGGCCGGGGTGAAGGCGATCCGGCGCAGCTCGGACTGCGGCCCGTTGTCCTTGCGCCACATGCTCGCCACGATGTCCACCGCCTCCTGCGGCGTCTCGGCGAACTCCAGGCCGGCGTAGACCGGGGCGCAGGCGTCCAGGCCGAGGTCCTGCGCGGTGAGCCGGCGGCCGAGCCGCCGGGTGAACACCTCGGCGATCAGCGCCGGGGTGGCGCCGCGGGGCTGCTGGCCGCGGAGCCAGCGGGTGACGGAGGTCTTGTCGTAGCGCAGGTCGAGGCCGTGCTCCAGGCCGAGCTGGTCGACCCGGCGGGCCAGGCCGGCGTGCGAGAAGCCGGCCTCCTCGATCAGCGCGGCGAGCTGGAGGTTCTGGGTGGCACCGGACGGCTGGTGGCGCTCGGGCGGCGCGTGCCGCTCGGGTGCGTGGCGCTCGGGCGGCACGTGCCGGTCGGCGGCCGCGGGCCGGTCGGCGGGTGTGGCCTGCTCGGGCAGCCGCAGGTCGGCGGCGGCGGTCGGGGCGTCGGGGGCGTCCGGAAGGGCCCGGCCGACCGGACCTCGGTGCTGGTCGAGCGGGTCGAGCGGTCCGTACGCCGGGCTGTCGGTTGCAGGCCTTTGGGGCATAGTCAGTCAACACCTCTCGGACGCCGCACCGGCTCCACCAGCGGTTCGGCTGCCTGTGGCGACGCCCCCTGTCGGGAATCGGCGTGAATGTAGCGAGCATTCGGGCGCTATGGGTGGTTCTGACCGAGCAATCCTCCGAACGGGTGAAGCATCCGCGCCCATTGTGGGGAAGACACCTCAGGATGGGTTTGGCTTCGGGGGCGTCCGCCGGCCGACGGCCGCGCCGACGGCGCGATGGCGGGCAACACCACAGTTCAGCGGGGTGCTGTGGGGGGTCGCCACACAGGGGTCCGGCCCCCCGGATCGCCGCCCCTCCCGGCCGCGGACACCACGCCGACCCGCCGGCCCCACCGCCCCCACCGGCCCCCCGCTCCGGTTCGACGGCCCCCGGGCGACCCCTCGGCGAAGTGGCCCCCTCCCCCATGACCAGGCATGCGGATGTGGTGTCCGGTCACATAGTGCCGATCCCTCGCGCTTCCTACCGTGTGCCGACACCCTCTCCCGAGCCTGGAAGTGATGAGCCATGACGGCCACCGCCCCGGACCCATCGGACCGCGCGAGCAGGAGCTCGCTGCCCCGCGTCGTGGCAGCGAGTCTGATCGGTACCACCGTCGAGTGGTACGACTACTTCCTCTACGGAACGGCCGCGGCGCTGGTGTTCGGGAAGCTGTTCTTCCCGAACAGCGATCCGCTCACCGGGACGCTGCTGTCCTTCCTCACCTATGCGATCGGCTTCGCGGCGCGCCCGCTCGGCGCCCTGGTGTTCGGTCACTTCGGGGACCGGGTGGGGCGCAAACGGCTGCTCGTGGTGAGCCTGCTGCTGATGGGCGGGTCGACCACGCTGATCGGCTGCCTGCCGACGTACGACTCGATCGGGGTGGCCGCCCCGGTGCTGCTGACCACGCTGCGGCTGGTGCAGGGGTTCGCGCTCGGCGGGGAGTGGGGCGGCGCCGTGCTGCTGGTGTCGGAGCACGGGGACGCGCGGCGGCGCGGCTTCTGGGCGTCCTGGCCGCAGGGCGGAGCGCCGGCCGGCAATCTGCTGGCGGCCGGGGTGCTGTCGCTGATGACCGGTCTGCAGTCGGACGCGGCGTTCCTCGCCTGGGGGTGGCGGGTGCCGTTCCTGCTGTCCGCGGTGCTGGTCGGGGTCGGGATGTGGATCCGGCTGGCGGTGGACGAGTCGCCGCTGTTCCAGGAGGCGCTGGCCCGGGCGGAGCGGCGCGGGAAGGCCGAACAGCCGCCGCTGGTGGGGGTGCTGCGCCACCACTGGCGGGAGGTGCTGGTCGCGATGGGCGCCCGGATGGCGGAGAACATCTCCTACTACGTGATGACCACCTTCGTCCTGGCCTACGCCGTCTCGCACGTGCACCTGCCCAAGCAGACCGCGCTGAACGCCGTCCTGATCGCCTCGGCCGTCCAGTTCGCGCTGATCCCGCTCTTCGGCGCGCTCTCCGACCGGGTCGGGCGCAAGCCGGTCTACCTGGTGGGCGCGGTCGGCGTCGGGGTGTGGGCGTTCGTCTTCTTCGGGATGGTCGACACCGCGTCGTTCGGGTCACTGGTGCTCGCGGTGACCGTCGGACTGGTCTTCCACAGCGCGATGTACGCACCCCAGGCCGCCTTCTTCTCCGAGCTGTTCGCCACCCGGTTGCGCTACTCCGGCGCCTCGATCGGCGCCCAGTTCGCCTCGGTGGCGGCCGGCGCCCCCGCCCCGCTGATCGCCACCGCGCTGCTGAAGGACTACGGCGGCTCCACCCCGATCTCGGTGTACGTGGCGGTCGCGGCGGCCGTCACGGTGCTGGCGGTGCTGTGCGCGCGGGAGACCCGCGGGCACGACCTGGCGGAGGTGGAGGAGGCACCGGAGCGGACGGCGGAGCAGGGCGCGGACGCGGAGCGGGGCGCGGACGCCGCGGCACCGGCGGCCGGGAAGGCGGCCACCGCCTGACGGGGCGTCCGGCGGCCGGGCGCACCACCGCGTGCGCGCCGGCCGCCGACGACCGACCGGGCCGAGCAGCTACGATCTCGCTTCCCTCCCCGGAGCACGTACACCCACTGTCGATGGGCGGCCGCACCATGAACGACCTCCACACCAGCTCGGCGCCCGCGCTCCGCCGCCTGCTGGACCTGCTCGCCTCCGGTGCCGCCACCGAGGACTTCGCCGACGTGCTCGCCGACGCCCGCCGGCAGGGCGCGCCGGCCGCGGTGCTGAGCGAGATCGACGACGCCACCTGGCAGGCGCTGCGGGTCCACCGCACGATGCGCCAGCACCGGCGCCGGGAGGCCGAACTGACGGCGCTGTTCGACACCGCCGGCGACCTCGCCGCCTCCCGGGACCTCGACGCCGTGCTGCAGGCGATCGTCCGCCGGGCCCGGATGCTGCTCGGCACCGACACCGCCTATCTGACCCTCCCGGACGAGGGCGCCGGCGACACCTACATGCGGGTCACCGACGGCTCGGTCTCGGTGCTCTTCCAGACCCTGCGGCTCAGCCTCGGCGACGGCCTCGGCGGCCTGGTCGCGCAGACCGCCCGCCCGTACGCCACCCCCGACTACCGCGCCGACGAGCGCTTCCACCACACCGGCACCATCGACGCGGGCGTGCTCGACGAGGGCCTGGTGGCGATCATCGGCGTACCGCTGCTGCTCGGCGGCCGGGTGATCGGCGTGCTGTTCGCCGCCGACCGCTCGCCGCGCGCCTTCTCCCCCGACGAGGTCGCGCTGCTCTGCTCCCTGGCCGCGCATGCCGCGATCGCGCTGGACACCGCCAGGTCGCTCGCCGACACCCGGGCCGCGCTCACCGAGCTGAACAGCGCCAACGAGCTGATCCGCGCCCACTCCGCCGCCGTCCAGCGCGCCGAACAGGGCCACGACCGGCTCACCGACCTGGTGCTGCGCGGGGCCGAGGTGCCGGACGTCGCCGCGGCGGTGGCCGCCCTGCTCGGCGGCGGGATAGCCGTTCTGGACGCCGAGGGCGAACCGCTCGCCGGACGGGCCGGCGCGCCGGGCACCGGGCTGGCCGAGGCGGCGGCCGCGTCCCGGGCCGAGGGGCGTGCGGTGCGCCACGGCGGGGCCTGGGTCTGCGCGGTGCTGGCCGGGCAGGAGCAGCTGGGCACCCTGGTGCTGCGCGGCCGCCCGGACCTCGACGACGCCGACCGCCGGCTGTTCGAGCGGGCCGGTGTGGTGACCGCGCTGCTCCTGCTGCTGCGGCGCTCGGTCGCCGAGACCGAGAACCGGGTGCGCGGCGAGCTGCTGGCCGACCTGCTCACCGCCCCCGACCGGGACCCGGCCGGGCTGACCGCGCGCGGCCGCCGGCTGGGCGTGGACCTCGGCCGCCCGCACCTGGTGCTGGTCGCGGAACCGGGCGACGCCCGGGACGCCGGCGCCCGCGCCCGGCTGGCGGGCGCAGCCGGGCGGTACCTGTTCGGCTCGCGGGGCATCAGTGCGGAGCACGGTGAGGCGGTGGTGCTGCTGGTCCCGGACGGGGACGGCGCGGAGGACGGGGGCGCGGACGACGCCGGGGACGGCGCCCAGCGGGCGGCCGGACGGGCCGCCGAGCGGCTGGCCCGGCTGGCCGGGTTCCCGGTCACGGTGGGCGCCGGCCGTCCCGCCGCCGGACCGGTCGCGCTGGCCGCCGCGTACGCCGAGGGGCTGCGCTGCGTCCGGGCGCTGCGGGTGCTCGGCCGGTCCGGCGAGGGCGCCTCGGCACGGGCGCTGGGCTTCCTGGGGGTGCTGCTCGGCGACGGCCACGACGTGGCGGGCTTCGTCCGCGGGACGCTGGGCCCGCTGCTGGAGTACGACGCCCGGCGCGGCACCGAGCTGGTCCGCACCCTGCGCGCGTACTTCGACTGCGGCGGCAGCCTGACCCGGGCCAAGGACGAGCTCCACGTCCACGTGAACACCGTGGTGCAGCGGCTGGACCGGGTCGAGGTGCTGCTCGGCCGGGACTGGAACGGCCCGGAGCGCTCCCTGGAGCTCCAGCTGGCGCTGCGGCTCCAGCTGCTGTCCGGTCCGTGACGCCTCGGGCGTACAGTGGCGAGGTTGGTCTCGAACGCCTGGCAAGGAGCAGCGGTGAGCGAGAACGTGCGGTTCATACGCATGGGCATCGGTGAGGGCGCCGTCCCGTACCAGGAGGCCTGGGAGGAGCAGCAGCGGCTGCACGCCCTGCGGGTCGCGGACGAGATCCCGGACACGGTGCTGCTGCTGGAGCACCAGCCCGTGTACACCATGGGCAAGCGCACCAACCCCGCCGACCTGCCCCTGGACGGCACCCCCGTGGTCGAGGTCAACCGGGGCGGCGAGATCACCTGGCACGGCCCCGGCCAGCTGGTCGGCTACCCGATCGTCAAGCTGCCGGACCCGATCGACGTGATCGCGTACGTGCGGCGGCTGGAGGAGGCGCTGATCCGGGCCGCCGGGGCGTTCGGCGTGGAGACCACCCGGGTCGAGGGCCGCAGCGGGGTCTGGGTGCTGGGCCGTGCCATCCCGGACGCGGTGGTCGACCCGGAGCAGGTGGTCGACATCGGCAGGCTCACCCTGCGGATGGGCCTGCCGCTGGGCATCGACCCGCGGCTGGCCGGGCCCGAGTACGCGCCGTCCAACGCCGGGCAGCGCGGCGACGACCGCAAGCTGGCCGCGATCGGCGTCCGGGTCGCGCGCGGGGTGACCATGCACGGCTTCGCGCTGAACTGCGACCCGGACATGACCTGGTTCGACAGGATCGTGCCCTGCGGCATCCGGGACGCCGGGGTCGCCTCGCTGGCCGGCGAGCTGGGCCGGGGCTTCCCCGTCTCCGAGGCGCTGCCGCTGGTCGAGAAGCACCTGGCCGAGGTGTTCGCCGAGCTCCCGGAGCCGGCCCCCGGCCGCTGAGGCCCGCCCCCCCCGGACGGATCCCGGGAATCTACCCGCCGGTAGCCCTGTTGCCCTGCGATTGCGGGGCCGCAGCCCCGGCGAAGGCCGTACAAGCACAGGCGTACCCTGGGGGTACCCCGTCTAGTTCTAGGAGTCGCACGTGTCCGCTGTCGCACCCGACGGCAGGAAGCTTCTCCGCCTGGAGGTCCGCAACAGCGAGACCCCCATCGAGCGGAAGCCCGAGTGGATCAAGACCCGCGCGAAGATGGGCCCGGAGTACAACGCCCTCCAGTCGCTGGTGAAGAAGGAGGGGCTGCACACGGTCTGCCAGGAGGCCGGCTGCCCCAACATCTTCGAGTGCTGGGAGGACCGCGAGGCGACCTTCCTCATCGGCGGTGACCAGTGCACCCGCCGCTGCGACTTCTGCCAGATCGACACCGGCAAGCCCGCCGAGTTCGACCGGGACGAGCCGCGCCGCGTCGCCGAGTCCATCGTCACCATGGACCTGAACTACGCCACCATCACCGGTGTCGCCCGTGACGACCTGCCGGACGGCGGCGCCTGGCTGTACGCCGAGACCGTGCGCCAGGTGCACGCGATGACCGCCGGCCGCGAGGGCGGCCGCACCGGCGTCGAGCTGCTGATCCCGGACTTCAACGCGGTGCCGGAGCAGCTGGCCGAGGTCTTCTCGTCCCGCCCCGAGGTGCTGGCGCACAACGTCGAGACGGTGCCGCGGATCTTCAAGCGGATCCGCCCCGCCTTCCGCTACGAGCGCTCGCTGGACGTCATCACCCAGGCGCGCGCCGCCGGGCTGGTCACCAAGTCCAACCTGATCCTGGGCATGGGCGAGACCCGCGAGGAGGTCAGCCAGGCGCTGGCCGACCTGGTCGGCGCCGGCTGCGAGCTGATCACCATCACCCAGTACCTGCGCCCCTCGCTGCGCCACCACCCGGTGGAGCGGTGGGTCAAGCCGCAGGAGTTCGTCGAGCTGCAGGAGGAGGCCGAGGAGCTCGGCTTCGCCGGCGTGATGTCCGGTCCGCTGGTCCGCTCGTCGTACCGCGCCGGGCGGCTGTACCGGCAGGCGCTGGAGCGCCGCGCGCAGGCCTCGGTCTGAGCACGGGCCGGGCGGACGCGGGTGCGCGCACCTGAGCGCGTCCGGGCGCGTTGAACGCGTCCGGCGCATTCGAGCCATCGGAAGGGCGGAGCCTCGGCTCCGCCCTTCCGCGTTCACTCCGCTTTGACTGCCAGGTCACGGGCTGGTAACACGGGGTGGTGATGATGGACTCGTCGCGATTGTTCGATTCTTCTCAGCCACGGCCGCGGCCGCGAGGGGAGCTGTTCGGCATGGAGATGCGGATCCGGTCGGTGGGGGTCGCGCTGCGGTTCGCCGAGAGCGTCCTGCTGTCCGGCGGACAGCGACGGGCCCGGCACAACGCCTGGGCGGCGGTGTGCGAGGACCGCCGGCACGCGGCCGACCGCCGGCACGACGCGCTGGCGTCGGGGGCGGCGAACGGCCCCGCGAACGGCCCCGCGGCCGGGCCGTCGACGGGCAGGCCGGCGGGCCGGCCGGGGCGCCGGCAGCCCCTTCCGTAGGGGCACACGGGTCACGGTTCGGGGCGAACGGGCACCCGGGCTTGGATATCCCGTACCCACGCCACGTACCATGAGCGTTATGGCGAGGGAAACATCCGAGAACCCCGGGCGGCTGAAGCAGATCCGCCTGGCGTACACCATGACCAAGAAGGTCGACACCAAGATCGGCCTGATCATCGCCGGCGTCGGCCTGCTGACCTTCGGCGTGTTCCTCGCCATCGGCTTCGCGATCGAGCACCCCGTCTACCTGGGCATCCTGGGCTTCATCGTGGCCTTCCTGGCCATGGCGATCGTCTTCGGGCGCCGGGCCGAGCGCGCCGCGTTCGGGCAGATGGAGGGGCAGCCGGGCGCCGTCGCGGCGGTGCTGAACAACATCCGGCGCGGCTGGAGCGCGAACTCCACCCCGGTGGCCGTCACCCGCAGCCAGGACGCGGTCTACCGCGCCGTGGGCCGGGCCGGCATCGCGCTGATCGGTGAGGGCAACCCGAACCGGGTCCGCCAGCTGCTCGCGTCGGAGAAGAAGAAGATGGCCCGGGTCGTCGGCGACGTGCCGGTGCACGACATCGTGGTGGGCAACGGCGAGGGCGAGGTCCCGCTCAAGAAGCTGCAGATCCACCTGATGCGACTGCCGCGCGCCATCACGCCCGCCCAGGTCACCGAGACCAACGACCGCCTGCGCGCGCTGGGCGACCTGCTCTCCAAGGCGCCCATCCCCAAGGGCCCGATGCCCAAGGGCGCCCGGATGCCCAAGGGCGGCCAGGTCCGCTGACCCTCCCCGTCGACAGCACGAGAACGGCCCCGCCGCGGAAGCTCCGCGGCGGGGCCGTTCGACGTTCTCCGGCTCGGCGTGCGCCCCTCAGATCCGGACCTCGACCGTGCCGACCGCCTTGTCGTGCAGCCCCCGGGTGTCCCGGTCCCAGACCAGCGCCGGCACCAGCAGGCAGAGCAGCAGGGTGCGCAGCATCACCTGCGGGATGGTCGCCCGGCTGCCGTCCAGGCGGACGACCCGCAGCCCGAACAGCCGCTTGCCGACGGTCGTCCCGGTGGTGGCGAGCAGCAGCACGGTGACGGCGAAGAACAGCGGGGTGGTCCACATGTTCGCCGAGGACGCCGAGCCCTTGCCGATCAGCCCGTAGGCGACCAGGGCGACCAGCCAGCCGTCGACGAACAGCGCGCCCATCCGGCGGCCGGGGCCGGCGATCGAACCGGGGCCCTCCTTGGGCAGTCCGAGGCGCTCACCGCGGTACCCGAAGTCGGCACCCATCTTCTCGGCGGCCGCCTTCGGGCCGTCGATCCACGATCCCAACGCTTCTCTGGTGTCCACGAATCCACACTAACCGGGCGAACGCCGGGGACGGCCACCGCCTCCCCCGCCGGGCCCGCCACCGAAGAGTGAATCGGCCCTCGCCGGCTTTCCGCCCCTCCCCCTGGTGGTCTAGACCATTCCGGGGACCCCGCCTGGCCCGGCAGGGCGTTTTGTCCAGCCCCGTACGGCTTTGCCACCCGCCCGGCAGTGGCGGTTAACATTCAGGAAACGAGTGGGTCACCGGACGGAAACGGCCCGTTCCTAGGGTGAGCCCCATTCGCAACACCGAGGAGGATGGATGTTCAACAACGCCGCCGAAGTGAAGCAGTTCATCCAGGACAACGACGTGAAGTTCGTCGACGTCCGCTTCTGCGACCTGCCGGGCGTCTTGCAGCACTTCTCCGTACCCGCGGCGACGTTCGACCCGTCCGAGATCCTGATGTTCGACGGCTCGTCGATCCGCGGCTTCCAGGCCATCCACGAGTCCGACATGGCCCTCGTCCCGGACCTCGCCACCGCCCGGCTCGACCCGTTCCGCCAGGAGAAGCACCTCAATATCAACTTCTTCATCCAGGACCCGGTGACCGGCGAGGCCTACAGCCGCGACCCGCGCAACGTCGCCAAGAAGGCCGAGGCCTACCTCGCCTCCTCCGGCATCGCGGACACCGCGTTCTTCGGCCCCGAGGCCGAGTTCTACGTCTTCGACTCGGTCCGGTTCGACACCAGCGCCAACGCCTCGTACTACCACATCGACTCCGAGGCCGGCGCCTGGAACAGCGGCTCCACCGAGGGCGACGTCCGCGGCTACAAGGTCAAGTACAAGGGCGGCTACTTCCCCGTCCCGCCGGTCGACCACTTCGCCGACCTGCGCGCCGAGATGTCCCTGGAGCTGGCCCGGGCCGGCCTGGAGGTCGAGCGCCAGCACCACGAGGTCGGCACGGCCGGCCAGGCGGAGATCAACTACCGGTTCAACACGCTGCTGCACGCCGCCGACGACCTGATGCTGTTCAAGTACATCATCAAGAACGTCGCCTGGCGGAACGGCAAGACGGCCACCTTCATGCCGAAGCCGATCTTCGGCGACAACGGCTCGGGCATGCACGTCCACCAGTCGCTGTGGACCGAGGGCTCGCCGCTCTTCTACGACGAGCAGGGCTACGCGGGCCTCTCCGACACGGCCCGCTACTACATCGGCGGCCTGCTCAAGCACGCCCCGTCGCTGCTCGCCTTCACCAACCCCTCGGTGAACTCCTACCACCGCCTGGTCCCCGGCTTCGAGGCCCCGGTCAACCTGGTCTACTCCCAGCGCAACCGCTCCGCCGCGATCCGCATCCCCATCACCGGGTCCAACGCCAAGGCCAAGCGCATCGAGTTCCGCGCCCCCGACCCCTCCTCCAACCCGTACCTGGCCTTCGCCGCCATGCTGATGGCGGGCCTGGACGGCATCAAGAACAAGATCGAACCGCTGGAGCCGGTCGACAAGGACCTCTACGAACTGGCCCCCGAGGACCACGCCAACGTCCCCCAGGTCCCGTCCTCCCTCCCGGCCGTCCTGGAGGCCCTCGAAGCCGACCACGAGTACCTGCTCGCCGGCAACGTCTTCACCCCGGACCTCATCGAGACCTGGATCGACTTCAAGCGCACCCAGGAGATCGCCCCGATCGCCCTGCGCCCCCACCCGCACGAGTTCGAGCTCTACTACGACCTGTAGGAGGCAGCGCCGGCCCGCGGGCACGCGGGCCGGACTCCTCCCGCTTCCGCGGGCCGGCACGGCGCCGGCCCGCGGAAGCGGCGGCCGGCGTCGGTCGTGCCGTCCGGGCGAGGCCGCTCAGGCGGGCTCGGGCAGGCGGCCGGCGGGCCGCTCCAGGTAGCGGGCCGTCATCAGGTGGGAGAAGCCCATGATGGTCTCCTGCGGGCTGACACCGGTGGCGCCCGGCAGCACGCTCGCGTCGCACAGCCGCAGGTTCGTGAAGCCGTGCGGGCGGCCCTGGGCGTCGCACACTCCGCCCAGGGCGGGTGGGCCCATCGGGCAGGACGCCATGGCATGGACGGAGATCAGGTCCCAGCTCTCGGGCCGGCCGTGCCGCGCGAAGTCGGCCGTCTGCGCGGCGGTGGTCAGCCCGGCGGGTGCGGGCGGCAGCAGTTCGACCGCACCGGCCTCCAGGAGGAGTTCGGCGGTGTGCCGGAAGGCGCAGCGCAGGAGGTCCCGGTCGCTCCCGGTCAGGCGGTGCCGCAGGACCGCCCCGAGGCCCGGGACGGCCAGCAGCCGCGCGGTGCCCCGGACGCTCACCTGGGTCGTGTAGACCGCGATCCGGTCCAGCTGGGCCAGCACCCGGTCGACGGTCCCGGCGGGGTGGGCGGCCAGCGCCGCCGCGAGCGACCCCGCCGTGAGGTTCGCGGGCATCACCCGCACGCCCCGGTCGGCGAACTCCTGCAGCTGCGCGGTGAAGATGGTGCCCTCGGTGGCCCGGACGGACTCGGCGAACCGCGCCACCGTGCGGAAGTTGACGTGGAACGCGATGGCCCGGCCCGGGCCGCGCCCGCCGATGGCGCTGCGCCGCAGCAGCAGCGCGCTGCCGATCGGACCCGCGGCCAGGAACACCGTCCGCGGCAGGTAGCGCAGCCGTCGGCCGTCGCGCAGGGCGTGCACGGCCGTGACCCGGGTGCCGTCGTGTTCGAGCCGGACGACCCGGGTGTCGGGCTCGACGACCGCCGCGAGCCGTTCGGCGGCGGGCAGGTAGCTCACCAGCATGCTCTGTTTGGCCCCGGTGGGGCAGCCGGTGACGCACCGGTTTGCGTGCCGGCAGCCCCGGACCGCCCGGCGGGCCGGTGCCCAGCGCCAGCCGAGCCGGTCGGCCGCCTGGGCGAGCAGCACCGAGTCGCGGTTCCCCCGCCCCGGCGGCTGGTCGGCGACCCCGAGGCGCCGCTCCGCCTCGGCCAGGTGGGGGGCGAGGTGACGGGCCCGGAAGCCGTCGACGCCGGCGGACGCCCAGCACTCCAGCAGGTGTTCGGGAGGACGCCAGAACAGCCCTCCGTTGACCACGGTGGTTCCCCCGACGCAACACCCCTCCCCGAAGGGGATGGTGGGTGCGCCGTGGATGGGCACCAGACCGCCCTGGCGGTACAGCAGCCGCAGGTTCTCCGCCGGGGACGCCCGGGTGATCCGCGCCTGCGGCACGAGCGGGCCCTCCTCCAGGACGCGGACCTCCCGGCCCGCGCCGGCGAGCTCCAGGGCCGCCGCGCTGCCTCCGGCCCCCGAGCCGATCACCAGGGCGTCGCAGCGGACGGTGCGGACGGTCCCGCTCACCGGAGCTCCTGCCGCGGCGTGGTGGAGGGCCCGTCCAGTGCGCCGTGCAGGGCCAACACGAGGCTCACCCTGAGCAGTTCGGCGCAGCCGGGCACCGCGGACAGCCGGTCGGCGACCCGTTGCCGGCGGGCCCGGTCCGGCGTGCCCCGCAGCGGGCCCGTCGGGTCCACGAGGAGGACGGCGACCGGCAGCACCCGCATCAGCAGGGCGAACACCGAGCGGTACGGCCCCGGGAGGGCGGCCAGGGTGGCGGCGGTGTGCCGGACCGCCGCGGCCTGGCGGGACGGCTCGGACAGCGCCGTGCAGCGGTCCGCCCAGAGCGGCGGGAGCCCGGCGGAGCGCACCCGCCGCTCCCAGGCCCGCAGGCGGCGGTGCTCCCGCGCGGTGCGGAAGCCTTCGGCGGGCGGTGCGGGGCGGGGCGCCGGGGAGCTCATGCGGGCCGGGGAGCTCATGCGGTGACCTTCTCCCTGGCCAGGCCCGCCAGCAGACGGGGCATCCCCCTGGCCAGCACCGCGTCCAGGGCCGCCAGGAAGAGGTCGAGGTCGGAGTCCTCGGCCACCAGGGGAGGTGCGGCGATCAGGGGGAGGTCGTGGTTGGAGCCGTAGTAGGTGAGCACGCCGTGGTCGCGGTAGAGGGCGGCGACCACGGCCGCGGTGGCCAGCTTGGCCCCGGCCTGCGGGTCGCGCGCGAAGGAGGACGGCAGCAGGCGCAGCGCGTGGTCCAGGGCGGCCGGACCGTGGCGCAGCACGACGCCCTGGAGGGCGCCGGCGCCGCGCACCTCGGCGATCAGGCGCGGGTGGCCGGCGGCGAGGGCGGTGAGGCCGCGGCGCAGCCGCTCGCCGAGGCGGCGCGCCCTGGCCGGGTAGTCGTCCTCGACCGCGATCGCCACGGCCTCCAGCGCGGTGACCGTCTCCTCCCCGAACCCGTAGTAGGTGGTGCTGTGCAGGGTGGCGTCGGGGAGCGCGTCGTAGGCCCTGCGGAAGACGGGCTCCCTGGCCACGTAGCCGGAGATGGACGCCTTGCCGCCGCCGAAGGACTTGGAGGTGGTCACGACGTCCGGGACCAGGCCGGGGTGGCGCATGAAGTGGAAGAGCGAACCGGTCCTGCCCCAGGAGGTGTAGACCTCGTCGAAGATCAGGACGATGTCGCGCTCGGTGCACAGCCGGCGCGCCTCGCGCAGGAACTCCTCCGAGCACGCGCGGAGACTGGAAGCGCTGAAGGGTTCCAGGACCAGCGCGTAGACGTCGCTCCCGCCCTCGGGCGTGGTGTGCCGCTCCAGGGCCAGTTCGAGCGAGGGGAGGTCGTCGAAGGCGAAGGCGTCCGTGCCGGGGATCCGCGGGAAGGTGAAGTGCACCTCCGGCGAGGCGGTCAGGCTTCCGGCGCCGAGCAGCTTGCCGTGGAAGGCAATGTCGGTGTGCAGAACGGTGCCGCGATGGCCTCGGTGGTACTTGTACGCCATCTTGAGGGCGCCCTCGACGGCCTCCGCGCCCGAGTTGGGGAAGTAGCTGACGTCCAGGTCGGCGGGCAGCAGCTGGGCGAGGTTGTGCCCGAGTGCGGCGACGTACGGCGAGAGGTAGTTCTTGTGCACCTCCATCCGCCGGAGTTCCTGGAAGCGTCGGCGGGCGGCCAGGATGCGGGGGTGGTTGTGGCCGTGGTTCAGCACGCCGATCCCGCCGGTGAAGTCCAGCACCCGCCGCCCGTCGCGCAGGGTGATCCAGCAGCCCGAGGCGCTGTCCACGACGTCGCGGCCGAACCCGAAGGCGGAGAGCAGCGTCACCTGGCCCCGGCTGACATGACGGCGGTAGAGCTCGTGCACCCGCGCGACCGGCATCCGCTCGCAATCCTCGGCGCTGATCAGGGAGTTCATGGCGTCCCCTCCTCGGGGCCGGACTGCGGACCGGCGCCGGGCCCGGCGCCGGGAGGTCGTGGACCGGGGGCGGTGCGCGGGGCGGTGCGCGGGGCGGTGCGCATCCGGTCGGCGATCAGGCGGCCGACGTGCCGCCCCTGCCGCACGGCGTAGTTGGTGCCCCGGTCCTGGGGGTAGACCTGGGCCATGCCGGCCAGGTAGAGCCCCGGCACGTCGGTCTCCATCGCCGGGATGCGCTCGGAGTAGTGCGGGGTGACGACCGGCTGGGCGTGGTCGGCCCGCCAGACGTAGTAGTGCCGGACCCAGTCGCGGTGGAACTGCGGGAACATCCGGCTCAGATGCGGAAGGCTCGCGCGGAACACCGCGTCGTCGTCCATCCGGTACAGCTCGGCGCTGGTCGGAAGGTAGGCGGACAGGTAGACCAGGTGACTCCCGGCGTAGGCGTCACAGGCCTCCAGGTTGGTGTGCTCGATCACGCCGACGTAGGGGAACGACGGGTCGGTGACGTTGAGCCAGTAGGTGTCCGAGAGGGACCGGTCGTTCTGCAGCACCAGGCACAGGTTGGCGAGGTAGGGGATGGCGGACAGGCGCCGGCGGACGGCGGGCACGTCCGGATGGGGCGGCGGTCCGGTGGCGGCGGGGGCGAGGAGGCCGGCGAGCAGATCCGGTGCCGTGGTGGCCAGGACCCGCCGTGCGGGCAGGACGCCGCTCCCGGTGCGGACCCCGCACACCCCGCGGTCGTCGGTCAGGACCTGCCGCACCGGGGTGCTCGTGCAGATCCGCACGCCCAGCTCGGAGAGGCGCGCGACCCAGGCGTCCAGCAGGGCGGCGCAGCCACCCCGCAGGTAGTAGAGGACCTCGCGGCCGCTGTGGGACCGGCTGCCGCCGCGCAGGTGGAGCTTGGTCCACATCCAGGTGGCGCCCACCTCGGTCGCGTACTGGCCGAACTTGCCTTCCAGCAGCGGTCGCCAGACCGTCTCGTAGACCCGCGGTCCGCTCAGGTCCAGCAGCCATTCGCGGGCCGTGAGGCCCTCCAGGTCCCGCCAGTGCTTCACCCGGTGGGCACGCACCGCGGACCAGCCCAGCCGGACCCGGTCGGGCAGCGGGAGGGGCGCGAAGCGCAGCACGTCCCACGGGCTCGACAACCGGTACACCGAGTTCGCGTAGTAGACGCCGGTCCGGGTCCGGTGCGGCTGGAGGAGGTGGGAGCAGCCGAGTTCCGCGCACAGCCCCCGGACCTCCAGATCGGAGGAGAACCAGTGGTGGTAGAAGCGTTCGAGCCGGGCTCCCCCGGCCTCGAACGACCCTGCCAGGCCGCCGACGTACGGCTCACGCTCCAGCACCCGGCAGGCCACCCCGGCCCGGGCGAGCTCGTGGGCAGCGGCCAGGCCGGTGAACCCGCCGCCGATCACCAGGACTTCGTCGCCGGGCGCCGGGGCCGCGCTGTTCTCGGACATGCTGCTCCCTTCGAACCCTCCGGTGCCGTGCCGTCCGAAGGGGATGGGTCGGGGAGGTGGGGGGGAGGTGCGGGCGGCGCGGGCCGGGCCCCGCCGGCATCGGAGGCGTTCTGCGCCCCGTCACGACCCGCGGCGGCCGGGGGCCGGGTGGCGTGCCGTCCCGCCGGAGGGGACGCCGCGGGGAGGGCACCGGAACCGCCGCCGGCGATTCCGGCTCCCAGTAGACGCTAGCACCGCGCTCGGCCCCCGGCCTGCGGAAGGGCCGTTGACCTGCTGCGATCGACCGGAGCGAGGCCGCTCCGGTTGCCCCGGCCGTCGCGCGGCCGACATCATCGAGGCGGGAACCGGTCGCGTCGGCGGCCGTCGTGTCCGATCAGGAAGGCGACCGGGAAGCGATCGAGAAGGCCGGGAGGACCGGAAGGACCGGGAGGGCGAGGACCGATGGACGCCACGCCACCGCAGCCGCTGCGCTACGCCGTCGGACTGCCCAACAGGCGCGAGTACGCGGATCCGCGCCTGCTGCGCGAACTGGCGGTGCTGGCCGAACGGTCCGGCTGGGACGGCTTCTTCCTCTGGGACGGCCAGGTCGCGGAACACCCGGACGAGCACGTCACCGACTCGTGGACCACGCTCGCCGCGATCGCCGCCGACACGGAGCGCCTGCGGCTCGGCGTCATGGTGAGCGTGCTCGCCCTCAAGCGCCCCGCCGAAGTCGCCCGCGCGACCGTCGCGTTGGACCTCCTCAGCGGTGGACGGCTGGTCTTCGGCGCCGGTCTGGGGTCCTCCGCCGCGGAGTTCCGGGCGCTGGGCCACGATCCGGACCCGCGGGTGCGTGCGGAGAAGCTGGACGAGGCCCTCCACGTCCTCGACGGGCTGTGGGCGGGGCGGCCGTTCACCTTCCACGGCCGCTGGTTCACGGTCACGGACCTCGCCTTCCAGCCGGTGAGCCCGCAACGTCCTCGCATCCCGGTGTGGATCGCGGGCACCTGGCCCTCGCGGCGTCCCATGCGGCGGGCCGCGCGCTGGGACGGCGTCTTCCCCACCCGGGCGGGGGTGGGGCACACCCAGATGATGCCTCCCGCCGACCTGGAGGCCGTGGTCTCCTACGTCCGCGCCCACCAGGGCGTCCGGAACGGGCCGTTCGACGTCGTGATGGAGGGCCGGACGTCCGGGGTCCGGCGGGAGGACGACGCGCTGGTCGTCGCCCCGTACCGGGCGGCCGGCCTGACCTGGTGGGTGGAGAAGCTGGGCTGGTTCCGGGGCCCGGTCGGCCTCGTCCGCGCCCGGATCGGGTCCGGCCCTCCGAGCGGGACCCGGCGGCGGGGCTGAGGGTGCCACCGTCCGGTTCGACCGGGCGCGGTCCCTCCCGGCGAAACCCGGTGGCCGGGGCGGCGTCCGGGGCACCAGACTTGGCGCATGGCGACGAGGAGCGGGGCGGCGCGCAAGATCACGCCGACGGTGTACGTGTCGGTGGACGTCGAGGCGGACGGTCCGATCCCCGGCCCCTACTCGATGCTGAGCTTCGGCGCGGTGGTCGCCGGGTGGCACGACGCGGACGGCTTCCGGCCGTCGCCCCGGGACGGCCGGGCGCCGGGCTTCTACTGTGAGTTGCGGCCCGTCTCCGACGCGTGGGTGCCCGAGGCGCTGGCCGTCTCGGGGCTGGACCGCGCGGCGCTGCTCGCCGGCGGCACCGATCCGGCGCTCGCCATGGACCGGTTCACCCGCTGGCTCGACCAGGTGCGCACCGGGCCGGACGGGCGGCGGTACCGGCCGGTGATGGTGGGCTACCCCGCCGTCTACGACTGGCAGTTCCTCCACTGGTACCTGGTCCGGTTCACCGGCTCCAGCCCCTTCGGCCACTCGGGCTGCCTGGACATGAAGACGCTGTACGCGGCGCGCGCGGGCGTGCCGTTCGCCGGGATCGGCAAGCGCTCGATGCCGGCGGAGCTGCTCCCCGGCCTCCCCCACACCCACCACGCCCTGGACGACGCCCGGGAGCAGGCCGTGCTGTTCGCCAACCTGATGGCGTGGGACGGGCCCGTGACGGTCGGCGGTCCGTGACGGTCGGCGGATCGGGGCGGTCGGATCAGGGCGGTCGGATCGGGGCGTCGGCGGTCAGCGGATCGTGACGGGCAGGGTCTCGTAGCCGCGCAGGACGAGGCGGTCGCGGCGGGTGGGGAGGCCTCCGGGGGCCAGCCGCGGGAAGCGGTCGAGGAGCGCGGGGACGGCGATGCCGGCCTCCAGGCGCGCGAGTTGGCTGCCGAGGCAGAAGTGCGCGCCGCCGCCGAAGCTGAGCGGCTGGCTGTCGGTGCGGGTGGGATCGAAACGGTCCGGGCGGAGGTAGCGGGCCGGGTCGTGGTTGGCGGCGCCCAGCAGGGCGAAGACCGCGGTGCCGGGCGGGGTCGGCAGGCCGGCCACCGCGAGGTCGGGTGCGGCGGCGATCCGGGAGGTCACCTGGACCGGCGAGTCGTAGCGCAGCACCTCGTCGGTGAAGAGCGAGGGGTCGAGCGCGCCGGTGCGCAGGCCCTCGGCGGCCTCCGGGTGGCGGAAGAGCAGGGCGAGGCCGTTGCCGAGCAGGTTGGTGGTGGTCTCGAAACCGGCCACCAGGAGCAGGACGAGGTTGCTCAGCAGTTCCTCGCCGGAGATCCGGTCCGGGGACTCGGCGGCGATCCGGGCCAGGTCGCTGACCAGGTCACCGGTCGGACGGGCCAGCCTTTCGGCGGTCAACTCCTCGAAGTAGGCGGCGAGTTCCACGGCAGCGAGGTCGGCTGCGGCCAGCTCGCCGAGGTCCTGGATGAGTTCCAGGGCGATGGTGAGGTCCGAGGCGAGGCCGCGGAAGCGGTCACGGTCGGCGGCGGGAACCCCGAGCAGCTCGCAGATCACCTCGACCGGGAGGCGGAAGGCGAAGGCGTCCATGAAGTCCACCGGCGAGCCGTCGGCGCCCCGGTCCGCCAGTTCGCCGAGCAGCCGGACCACCGTGGCCTCGATCGCCGGCCGCAGGGCCGCCACCCGGCGGGCGTTGAAGGCCGAGGCGATGAGCGAGCGGACCCGGCCGTGGTCGGGCGCGTTGCGCTGGAGGATCGAGCGCCCGAACAGTCCGACGGAGGGGTGGGCGAGCAGTTCCGGCTGGTCGGCGGCGAGGGCGCGGGGGTCCTCCAGCGCGAAGGCGGGGTTGCGCAGCACCTGGTTGACGGCGGCGTGGCCGACCACCAGGACCACCCCGGGGCCGGCCGGGGCGGCCGGGCCGAGCTCGTGCGCCCGCGCGTACAGCGGGTAGGGGTCGAACCGCCCCTCGGTGGTCATGAGCTGCTCGATGATCGACGCGCCGTCCATCCGGCTTCCCCTCCGTGGATCCGACTCCCGCACAGACAACTGTTGGTGGACGGAAGGGAGTTCCCGGGGCGGCGGAACGGGCGGCGGAACGGGCGGGGTGGGGCGGGACGGCCGGGCGGCAGCGGCGCGCGGCGAGCACGCCGGGGCCGGACGGGGCCGGTCGGTAGGGTGGTGGGATGGAGATCTGGATCAACCCGCGTTGCGGGAAGTGCCGTACCGCGCTGAAGGAGCTGGAGGGCGCGGGCGTCACGTACACCGTGCGGCGTTACCTGGAGGACCCGCCGAGCGTCGCCGAGCTGGAGCAGGTGCTGGAGCGGCTTGGCCTGGAGCCGTGGGACATCGCCCGGACCGACGAGCAGGTGGCCAAGGACCTCGGCATGAAGCAGTGGGGCCGGGAGGCGGGCGACCGGGCGCGCTGGCTCGCGGCGATGGCCGAGCACCCGATCCTGCTCCAGCGCCCGATCATCACCGCGGACGACGGGCACGCGGTGGTCGCCCGCACCCCCGAGGCGCTCAAGTCCGTCCTGCCGTAGGCCCCGGACCGCCGGGGTCCCGGACCCGTGGAGGGGCCGGCCCCGGCGGCGTCCGCGTCAGCGGCGTTCGAAGTGCCGCACCGGCTCGCCCGGGTGCCAGGAGCTGATCCGCACCGTGTCGCCCTCGACGGTGGTCAGCACGACCTGTTCCAGCTCCAGCCGGAAGGCCTGGTACGGGCCGGGCGGCGGCTCGGGCAGCTCGGCCTCGTAGGCGGCGCGGTCCGCCGCGTCGGTGAGCTCGACGGCCCGGCCGGACACCTTGGCGTCGCCGTCGGCCAGCGTCTCGTCGCTCGGGTTGCTGTGCAGCGCGAAGCGGGGGTCGCGGCGGAGGTCCTGCGCCTTGACCGCGCCGTCCATCGACCCGAGCATCAGGTCGGCCCCGAGGAACTCCACCTCGATGCCGCTCACCCGGGGCGAGCCGTCCTTGCGGAGCGTCGCCAGGACGTGGTGCCTGTTGGCCTCGAAGCGGGCCCGCACGGCGGGGGCCAGGTCCGGTGCCTCGTGCTCGAAATCCTGCCAGGAGGTCATGGTGCCAGTGTGGCACCGGGCACCGACGACCGCTGTCCGGTGTCGGTGCCCGGTGCCACACTGGTTCGATGACCACCAGCATCACCTACATCGCCTTCCTGCGGGCCGTGAACGTCGGCGGCCGGACGGTGAAGATGGAGCGCCTGCGGGCGCTGTTCGGCGAGCTCGGTCTGGAGCGCGTCGGCTCCTACATCCAGAGCGGCAACGTCTTCTTCACCGCCGCGGCCACCGACGCGGCGGGCCGGGCGGCGCTGACCGGGCGGATCGAGCGCCATCTGGATGAGCAGCTGGGCTACCCGGTGCCGGTGCTGCTGCGCACCGCGGACGAGGTCCAGGCGGTGCTGGACGCCGAGCCCTTCGCTGGCGTCGAGGTCACCCCGGACGTGCGGCTCACGGTGAACTTCCTCTCCGAGCCGCTGCCCGCCGACTTCCCGGTCCCGTACACCTCGCCGAAGGGCGACTACGAGGTGATCGGCGCCGACCCCGGTACCGCGTACGTCGTGGTGCACCTCAAGGACGGCAAGTGGGTCACCAGCGGTGCGCTCTTCGGGAAGTCCTACCGGGGCTCGGTGACCTCGCGGTTCCTGCACACCACGGCCAAGATCCTGGCCGCCGCGCGGAAGGCCTGACCTCCCGGGAACCGGCCGTCCCCGGAACCGGACTCCCCTCGGAGGCCCGGAGGCCCCGTTGGCCCGGTCCGCGCTGCACGCCTGCGCGGCCCTGCTCGGCCGTGCGTTCGCCCGGGTCGCGGAGGCGGTGGCCGACGACCGGACCTTCGACCGCGCGACGATCGTGCGCTGCGAGCCGGCCGCACGGGCCGGACTGCGGCGGATGGCCGGGCACCCGGACCGGCCGAGGGATACGGCGGGGCCGCTGACGGGGACGGCCGTGGACGGCTATGACCCATCCCGTTGCCGCCCGCTGCGGCTGGATGTGAAACGGTCCGGCACGCGGCTGTGCGCGGCCCTGGACGGCGAGGTCCCGCACAGGTGCGGGCCGTCCGAGGAGGGCCCGGCCGGCGCCGAGGATCGTCCTGACACTGGACGAGGTGTCGGCGGCCGAGTTCGAGGCGGGAGCGGACAGGCCAGGAGCGGACGGGCCGGGGCCGCTGGAACGGCGGGTGGACGCGGACGGGGCTGTTGCGGGCGGCCCGTGCCTCGTTGGCCCTCCAGGACCGGCACCTGCGCCCCCCCTGAGCGCCCGGTCCGGCCGGTTCGGCGGAGCGCAGCGGCCGACGGCGGTCCTCGTGCAACGCGCGGTGCCGGACATCCGGGGGCGCGGCACCCCGGATCGGTCCGGGCGGGGCGGGCGGGCGCGCCCTGATCGAGCGCTGGGCGGCACGCGGCGGTGGCCCCTGGGCGGGCTGGTTCGCGGAGCAGCCCGCCGCACGGAGCCCGCCCGGCCGCACCGGTACGTGGGCGAGGCACCCGGCCGGCCGGGTGCGGGCGTCGGTGCGGCTGCTGCCGGTCCGCTTCGCCGGTCACGGCCACGACCCGGACGGGCCCGCCTCGGCGGTCGTCCACCTCGCGGTGCCGCCGCCCGGCGGAGCCGGACCGTGGCGGCCGGCCGTGGAGCGGACCGAGCAGCTGGAGCGGTTCCGGTTCGACTCCACGGCGTTCGGCACACCGGGGGCGGCACGGGCGGACGCCGGGCGGCCGGCGGTGGGCGCCGGCTTCGCGCTGCGACGGCGGCCCGCGGAACCTGGACAGCCCGGCGGGGAGCGGCCGAGAATCGGTCCATGATGTCGCGTGAGAACCGGACCCGGGTGGTCCGGCCGTCCGAGGCCGAGCGGGAACAGGCGCTCGGGGTGCTGCGGGAGGGCGCGGGGAACGGCCGGCTGTCGCACGACACCTTTCTCGGGCGGCTGGACCTCGTGCTCCACGCGGGCAGCCGCGCCGAACTGAACGCGGTGATGGCGGACCTTCCGGCCGGGAACCCGGTGGGGCGCTTCGTGCTGCGCGCGGTCGGCCGGGTCTCGTCGTTCGGGGTGCGGCTGGGCGCGGCCTGGCGGGCCGAGCGGCTGCCCGGCCTGAGCCTCCCGCAGGCCGGGGCCGGACAGTTGACGATAGGCCGGATCCCCGGGTCGGGACTGCGGCTGAACGACGCGTCCGTCTCCCGGCAGCACGCCGAGCTGCGCCGGGAGGGCGACGGCTGGGTGCTGTACGACCTCGGGTCGACCAACGGCACCCATGTGAACGGCTACCGGATCGTCGGCGGGGTGCGGGTCCGGCCGGGCGACCAGGTGCGGTTCGGCAACCTGGAGTTCCGGCTCGCCCCGGCGTGACCCGCCGCCGTCGGGGCGGGACCCTGCGGGGCGGGCGCCGGGCGGACGCACGGTCGGCTGCGGCTGCGGCTGCGGTTGCGGTTGCGGGCCGGACTGTCAGTGGTGGGTGCTTGGATGCGGACATGGACCAGGACACCGTGCACAGCACCCTTGCCGCCGAGGTACTGCGGGACGCCGAGGAGCGGGCCCGTGAGCTGATCCGGTGCGGCTTCCAGGAGCCGGACGAGATAGCGGAGTCCCTGGTCGAGGACCTCGACGACCAGGGACTGACGCTGGAGGAGGCGGAGCGGATCGTCGCTCCGCTGTGGCGGGAGCGTCTGCAGGAGCAGGCCGCCTGGCCGGAGACGACCGACGTCGACCGGCTGGAGGCCGCCTTCGACGCCCTGGAGGAGCTGGGCATCGTCGCCGCGATGGACTTCACCTGCTGCGCGAACTGCGGCTACGCCGAGATCGGGGGCGAGGCCGCCCCGGACTCGCGCGGTTTCGTGTTCTTCCACCAGCAGGACACCGAACGGGCCGCCGAGGGCGGTGCGTTGATGCTGCGGTACGGCGGGTTCCAGGTGGCGGACGAGCCGACGGAAGCGGCCGTGCGGCGGACGGCCGAGGTCGGGCGGGAGGTCGCCGCGGCGCTGGCGGCGGCCGGGCTTCCGGTGGAGTGGGACGGCTCGCCGGAGACGGCGATCGCGGTCACGCCGATCACCTGGCTCAACCGCCTGCCGGAGTAGCCTCCGCACGCCTTCCCGCACCCGTGCCCACCTGCGCTCACCCGTGCCGGACCGGTCCGGCACGGGTGAGCGC